>NZ_JTKF01000013.1:0-147213 GCF_000828175.1 Pseudomonas sp. W15Feb9B
AACATAGAATCTCCCACAGTTGGAATGAGTGCATTCAGTGGGAGGTTGGTCGGCTTGTAGGCCGTCATCGCTGGCAAGCCAGCTCCCACCATTTGACCGAGTGCATTCAGGTGGGAGGTTGGTCGGCTGGTAGGCCGTCATCGCTGGCAAGCCAGCTCCCACAGTTGGATTGAGGGCGAAAAACAGGGACGGGGTCATGACCCGTCCCTTTCGATTTGTGCGTTTAAGGCACGAGCCCGGCCAATCAGCTCCGGCAATCAGTCCCGCGCCAGCGCCTCGATCGGGTCCAGGCGCGAAGCATTACGCGCAGGAACGAAACCGAAGACGATGCCGATCAGCGTCGAGCAGATCACCGCCGTCAACACCGAGGCCATGGAGAAGACCATTTCCCATTCCTTGATGAACAGCGAAAACAGGTGGCCGATGGCGTACGACAGGGAAATGCCGATGGCCCCGCCGAGCAGGCAGACCATCACCGCCTCCACCAGAAACTGCTGACGAATGTCCGACTGCCGTGCGCCGACCGCCATGCGAATGCCAATCTCGCGGGTACGCTCGGTGACCGACACCAGCATGATGTTCATCACCCCGATGCCGCCGACCACCAGCGAAATCACCGCGATCAGCGACAGCAGCAAGGCCAGCGAGCGGCTGGTTTTCTGTACGGTCTGCATCACGCTGTCGAGGTTGTTGGTGTAGAAGTCCTTGATGCCGTGGCGTTGCAGCAGCAATTGGGTGACATGATTTTCCACGACTTTGCTCGACTGGCCGTCCTTGATCCGTACGCTGATGCTGTCGAGAAAACGTTGGCCCAGGATACGCCCGGCGGCGGTTTCGTAGGGCACCCAGACGTTGAGGGTTTTGCCTGAGGCAAACAGGTTTTTGTTCTCGGCCGCCACGCCGATCACCGTGCACGGCAGGTTGCCGATCAGGATCACCTGCCCCAGCGGATCGACGCCCTCGGCGAACAGCCGATGCCGAGTGTTGTAATCGATCACCACCACCTGCGCCTGGCGCCGCGCATCGCTTTCGCTGAAGGTAATGCCCGCCTCCAGTTTGATCCCACGCACCTGAAAGTACTGGTCGCTGACGCCGTTGATCTGCGCGTCGAGGTCGATGTTGCGGTAACGCAGGAGCATGCTGCGGCCGACCACCGGGGTGGCGCTGTCGACGTAATACAGCTGATTCAGCGCGGTAACGTCGGCCGGCACCAGTGTCTCGATCGAGGCGGCGCGCTTGTCGCCGAAACTGCTGCCGGAATAGATATCGATGGTGTTGCTGCCGATTGCCGAAATGTCCTTGAGCACGTAATTTTTCGCGCCCTCACCGATCGCCGAAATCGACACCACCGAGGTGATACCGATGACGATGCCAAGCATGGTCAGCAAGGTGCGCATGCGGTGCGAAATCAGCGCCACCCAGGCCATGTTGAAGGCCTCCTTGAACAGCCCGAGGCTGGCCACCAGGCGGCGGGTCGCCGGTGGTTTGGCCGGCACCTGCTCTTCGTCCGACAGTTGCCCGGTGTCGCGCTGGTTGCGCCGGTCGCTGAGAATTTCGCCGTCGCTGACTTCGATGATGCGCTCGGCGTTGGCCGCGACTTTCGGGTCGTGGGTCACCAGAATCACCGTGTGCCCGGCTGCGTGCAGCTCCAGCAGAATGCGCATCACCTCCTTGCCGCTGGCGGTGTCGAGGGCGCCGGTGGGTTCGTCGGCGAGAATCACTTCACCGCCATTCATCAAGGCCCGGGCGATACTCACCCGTTGCTGCTGACCACCGGAGAGCTGGCTCGGCCGGTGGGTCAGGTGCCCGTCGAGACCCAGTCGCGCCAACAACTCGCGGGCGCGGGCGTGGCGTTGCGGCGCGGGAATGCCAGCGTAGATGGCCGGCATCTCGACGTTGTGCATCGCGCTCAGGTGCGGCAGCAAGTGATAGCGCTGGAAGATGAAGCCGAAGTAATCGCGGCGCAGTTCGGCCAGCGCCTGATCGTCGAGGTCGCGGGTCTCCTGACCGTTGATCCTGTAGCTGCCGGCGGTGGCGTAATCGAGGCAGCCGAGGATGTTCATCAGGGTTGATTTGCCGGAGCCGGAGGCGCCGATGATCGCCACCATTTCTCCGGCATTGATCGTCAGGTTGATGTCCTTCAGCGCGAGAAACTCGCGGTCGCCGGCAGTGAAACTGCGGGTGATGCCGGTCAGTTGCAGTAACGGCTGCGTCATGCTCAAGCCCCCGCCACGGCGGGCAGCGGATCGCCGATCACCACCCGCTCGCCTTCATTCAGGCCCTGATTGATCTGCACTTTGACGTTGTTGTTGATCCCGGTCTGCACGTTGCGCGACTGCGCCTGGCCCTTGGCGTCCAGCACCCGCACCGGAAAGCTGCCATCGGCATTGCGTGGCCCGAGCGCGGCCACCGGCACGGTCAGCACCGATTGCGCGGTATCAAGGACGATACGCACCTGCGCGGTCATCGAGATACGCAAGCGATGGTCGGGATTGGGCACCTCGAACAGCGCGTTGTAAAACACCGCAGTGTTTTGTTTCGGGGTGCCGGCCGGCGGCGTTTCGAGGAAGTTCTGCGGCGCTGGTTCAGTACCGCGCAGCTTGCCGTAATAGCGTTTGTCCTCGCCGAGAATGGTGAAGTACACCTGCTGTCCCGGTGCGATATGGATCACGTCCGCTTCCGAGACCTGCGCCTTGATGGTCATGGTGTCCAGATCCGCCAGTTTCAGCAGGATCGGCGCCAACTGGTTAGCGATCACGGTCTGGCCTTCCTGGGTGACGATGCCGACCACGTCGCCATCGATGGGTGCGACGATCCGCGTATACGCGAGGTTGACCTTGGCGGTGTCGATCTGGATGTGCGCACTCTTGATCTGCGCGTCCAGCGACAACAGATTGGCCTGCTGCACCTCGTAGTTCGATTGCGCGGTTTCAAAATCCTGACGCGAGATCGACGCGTCTTCCTGCAAGTTCTGATAGCGCTGGTAAATCGCTTTGGTCTGCTTGAGCTGGGCTTGCGTGGCGCGCTTTTGCGCCTGCAGGTTTTCCTCATCGACCTGCGCCTGACGCAGGGTGTTCTGCAGCACCAGCGGATCGATCTCGGCCAACCACTGGCCCTTCTTCACCTTGTCGCCAACCTTGACCTTGAGCGACTTCAACTGCCCCGACACCTGCGCGCCGACATCCACTTGCTTGACGCCTTCCAGCAAACCGGTGGCGAGCACGGTGTTTTCGATGTCCGTGCGTTCGACCGGCGCCGTCTGGTATTTCGGCGCTTCGGCCGGGGCCTGCACCGTGTACAGCACCAACCCGGCCACCGCCGCCAACGCCAACCCCATACCGACTTTGCGCAACTTCGACTTTTCCATAAATAACCACAAGTCCGTTCAGGGATGGACCCGGCCAGCGGCCGGGCCTTGATAGAAAAACCACACTCAGGACAGCGCTTCGCCGACCGCCAGCGCCAGGCCGTCATGCCACCACGCGGCGAAACTGAAGACGTTGGGCGCCTTGAGAATCGTGAAGTGGTTGCCCGGCCCGTACCACACCGCCAGATCACTGACCTGCCGCTGCCAGCCTTCGAACATCGCCGCCTGTTCGCGCTGATTGCCCCACTCGTCCAGCGTCGGGTCATCGACCAGCACCAGCCGCACCGGCCCGCTGTAGGCCAGACGCGGCTGATAGACCGTGCGCAAGGCGCTGGCGAACGTGCGGACCGGGCCGTGCATCGCGTCCGGTGCCGCGCGCTCCGACAACACCCCGGCGCGCACCATGCCGGCGTGCAGCAGGCGCAGTTGTGTGCTGTCATCGGCGTTGGCGAAGGTCGCCGGATCGATGCCCAGCGATTTGCCACAGGACAATTGCAGGGTGTCGATCAGCCGTTGCAGCGCGGCAGTGGCCGTGTACGGCTTGCCCGCCGTGCCGTCACCACCCGGCGCCTCGCTGTCGATCAAGGTCAGTGACGCCACTTCACGCCCGGCGGCCTGCAACTGCGCGGCCATGGCATGCGCGACCCAGCCGCCGAACGAATGCCCGATCAGGTGCAGCGGCCCTTGCGGGTGGATCTGCTCGATGGACCGCAGGTAGAACGCCGCAGCCGCTTCCACTGCGCTGTGCGGCACACTGACGCCGTCCAGCCCGCGCGGTTGCAAGCCGATGATCGGCCATTCCGGGCCGATGGCCTCGGTCAGGTGAATGAACCCGGTGACACTGTCACCCGCCCCCGGCACGCAGAAAATCGGCGCATGCCCCGGCTGCCCGGTCTGAATCGTCAGCAGCGGTTGATACAGTGTCGGCTGCGGCGTCACCAGGGTTTCCAGCGCCCCGGTAATGGCCTGACCGAGTGCCTGAATGTGCGGATGCTTCATCATGGTCCGGTGATCGCCGGGGATGTCGATGCAACGCAGCAAGCCGATATCGAAGCGCTCTTCCCAGCCGCGAGTCGGGCTCGGCAATGACTGGCCGTCCATCAGTTCCTGGGCACGGAACAAGTGGATCGGCTGGCTCGCCGGGCTGACCCGGTAATGCGCCAGCGCCAGACGATGCGCCGCTTCGCGATCAAAGTAATGCCAGGCGTCCGCCGCGCTGACCGTGGCCAGTTCCGGGTCGGTCAGTTGTTGCGCCTGACAGCGCTGGAACAGCTCGGGGAAGTCCAGTTGTTCGACTTGCGCTTCCAGCGTTTGCACCGCCGCCAGCGCTGCCTCGCTTTCAGCACCGAGCATCAGCGAACGGCCACGGCAATGGCCGAGTAACTGGCGCTTGTCCAGGCCCTCGCCGCTCCACATGGCCTTGTCCTGAGCCAGCGGGTTCGGTGCGTAGCTGTCGAGCATGCCGATAAACTCCACCGGTTCATCGAGGCCAAGCAATTGCTGCGCGACCTCATGCGCCAGCACCCCGCCGAACGACCAGCCCGCCAGCTGATACGGGCCGTGTGGCTGTACCGCGCGGATGATCCCGACCATGCGCTGCGCCATGCACTCAAGCGTGCGTAATTGCGCTTGCCCCAACGGCACGCCGGGCAGGCCGTAAATCGGGAACTCGCCACCGATGTGCTGGGCCAGCGTCGGGAAGTACACGTCCCTGCCGCTGAATTCATGCAGCAGGAACAGCGGCGTACCGTGCGCCCCGCCGCGCACTACGACCAGCCCGTCAGGCTGACTGAGTGCCTCGTCCTGACTGAGCAGCGCGGCGGCAGACTCAATGCTCGGGTGCTGGAACAGCTCGGCCAGCGACAGTTGCAGCCCGGCCCGTTGCAGCAGATTGACCAGTTTCACCGCCAGCAACGAATGCCCGCCGAGTTCGAAGAAATTGTCGTGCCGTCCGACCTGCTCGACGCCAAGCACCTCGCCCCAGATCTGCGCCAGCGCGGTTTCGACTTCACCCTCGGGCGCCACGTAAGGCCGGTTGATGACGGCATCGGCCCCCGGTTCCGGCAGGGCCTTGCGGTCGATCTTGTCGTTCGGTGTCAGTGGCAAAGCGTCGAGCAGCACAAACGCGCCGGGCACCATGTACTCGGGCAAACGCTCCAGCACATGCCCGCGCAAGGTTTCCAACGATGGCGCGTCGATGCCGGCGCGCACGGTGTACCAGGCCACCAGACGCTCATCACGCACCATCACCACCGCTTGCCGAATCGCTGGATGCTCGATCAACCGTGCCTCGATTTCTCCCGGCTCCAGACGCAAGCCACGCAGCTTGATCTGGAAGTCGTTGCGACCGAGGAATTCCAGCTCGCCAGCGTGGTTGTAGCGCGCGAGATCCCCGGTGCGGTACAGCCGATCCCCCGGCACAAACGGGCTGTCGATGAAGCGCTCGGCCTGCATCTCCGGCAAACCGTGATAACCGCGCGCCACGCCGACGCCACCGATGTGCAACTCACCGCTGACGCCTTGCGGTACCGGTTGACCGTAGGCATCGAGCACATACAGACGGGTGTTGCTCAATGCCTTACCGATGGGCACCACGTTGTCCGGCACCGGCATGTCCGGCTCCAGCGTCCAGCCGGTGCTGTCCACGGTGGTTTCGGTCGGGCCGTAAACGTTGTGCAAACGCACCCACGGCAGGCGATCGCGCACTTGGCGGGCCAGCGCTGCACTGAGTTCGCCACCACCGTTGAGCACATCGGTCAGGCTGGTGCATTGCTCGACACCGTCCTGCTCGATGAACTGCTGCAACAGCGCCGGAACGAATTTGACTACGGTGACCTGCTGCTCACGAATGGTCTGCACCACATACGCCGAATCGCGGTTGCCATCCGGTCGCGCCAGTACCAGGCGCATCCCGGAACACAGCGGCCAGAAGATCTCCCACACCGAACTGTCGAAACTGAACGGCGCCTTTTGCAGCAGCGCGCCGTGCTCGGTTGGCGGACTGAGCTGCGAGCCCCAATGCACCATGTTGCAGGCGCTGCGATGCTCGATCATCACGCCTTTCGGCAATCCGGTAGAGCCCGAGGTGTAGATCATGTACGCAAGGTTCGAGGCGCTGAGACGCGGCACTGGCGAATCATGATCCGGCAGGTGCTGCCAGGTACTGCGGTCAAGGTCGATTACCGTGGCGGTCGCTTCATTGAACAACTCGCGAGTAGCGGTCTGCACCAGCACCGCGGTCGGCGCGCTGTCCTTGAGCATGTACGCCAGACGCTCCACCGGATACCCCGGATCCAGCGGCACATAGGCGCCACCCGCCTTGAGAATCCCCAGCAGACCGATCACCAGATCCAGCCCGCGCTCGACACAGATCGCCACCCGCGCATCCGGTTGCACACCGAGTTCACGCAAATGCCGGGCCAAGCGGTTGGCGCGCTGATTGAGCTCGCGGTAGGTCAGGTTGCCTTGCGCGGATTGCAGCGCGACAGCGTCCGGTTTGCGCCGCACTTGCGCTTCGAACAAGCCGTGCAACGGCTGCTCCAGCGGGCAATCAACCTCGGTGGCGTTGAAATCCACCAGCAAGCGCTGACGCTCATCCGTCGCCAGCAACGGCACCTGCGTCAACAGCACCTGATCATCATTGACCAACGCCGCCAGCAGTTGCTGGAAGTAGCCGACGAAGCGGCGAATGGTCGCCTCGTCGAACAAGGCCGTGGCGTAGCGCAACGAACCGCGAATCCCGTCGGGCGAATCGCCAAGACTCAGTGACAGGTCGAATTTCACAAAATGGCTCTCGCCGGCCACGCCTTCCAGGGTCAGGTCGCCGAGGGTCAGGCTCGGATCGTCGTTGTTGTCCCAACTGAGCATGGTCTGGAACAACGCGCTGTGCGACAGACTGCGGACTGGCTTGCTGATGTCCACCACTTGCTCGAACGGCAGATCCTGATGCGCCTGAGCGTCCAGAGTCTGCGCCTTGACCCGCGCCAGCAGCGCCTCGCCGCTCGGCTCGCCCGAGGTGTCGATGCGCAGCGCCAGGGTGTTGACGAACATGCCGATCAGCCCTTCGATCTCCGCGCGGGTGCGGTTGGCCACCGGCGAGCCGATCACCACGTCGTCCTGCCCGGACAAACGACTGAGCAACATCGCCCAGGCGCTCATGATCACCATGTATGGCGTCACCGCACGACGCTGACACAAGGCTTTCAAACCGGTGCTCAAGTGTTGATCGAGCAGTATGTCGACGCGGCTGCCGGAATAGTCCTGCTGTGGCGGACGCGGACGGTCGGTGGGCAGGGTCAGCAGGGCTGGCGCGCCGGCCAGGGTCTGCTGCCAGTAATCGCTCTGGCGCTGCAGCACCTCGCCACTGAGCCAGCGCCGTTGCCACACCGCGTAGTCGGTGTATTGCAGGGCCAGCGGCGGCAGCGGATCGTCTTCGCCACGGCTGAACGCTTGATACAACGCGGCCAACTCGCGGGTCAGCACGCCCATCGACCAGCCATCGGCGATGATGTGGTGCAGCGTCAGCAACAGCACATGATGGTCGTCGGCCAGACGCACCAGACGTCCGCGCAGCAGCGCATCGTGCTGCAGATTGAACGAGGCGCAGGCCTGCTCCTCAATCAGGCCACGCAAGGCGTTGTCAGCCTGTGGGTGCTGACGCAGGTCTTCTACCGCCAGCAGCAAACTGCTCTCGGCCGGCAGAATCAGCACCTGCGGCTGATCGTCGATCTGGCTGAAGCGGCTGCGCAGGGTTTCGTGACGCGCAACGATGCGTGCCAGTGCCCGTTGCAGCGCGTCTTCATCCAGCCGACCACGCAGGCGCAGACCGACCGGGATGTTGTAGGCGCTGTGGCCGCCATCCATCTGCGCCAGGAACCACAGACGTTGCTGGGCGAAGGACAGTGGCAATAGCTGATCACGCGGTGCCGGCAAAATCTCCGGCAAGGTGCTGCGCCCCGCCCGGCTCAACACCTCGGCGACAGCGGCCAGCTCGGGGTTGGCGAACAACTCGGCCAGTGTCAGCTCGACGCCTAGTTGCTGGCGCACCTGCGACAGCATGCGCATTGCCAGCAACGAATGCCCGCCCAGTTCGAAGAAGTTGTCGTGACGACCGACCTGTTCGAGCTGCAACAAACCGGCCCAGATCCGCGCCAAATGTTGTTCCAGCGCCGACATCGGCGCGACATACACCCGGCTGAGCATCGCTGCCTGTGTCGGCGCCGGCAGCGCCTTGCGGTCGACCTTGCCGTTGTTGTTCAACGGCAGTACATCCAGTTGTACCCACGCGCTCGGCACCATGTATTCCGGCAGTCGCGCCAGCAACTGCGCGTGCAGATCGGCGCTGTCCAGGCGCCCGGCGTGCGCGGTGTAGTAGGCCACCAGACGCGTGATGTCCTGACCATCGCGGCGCGCCAGCACCACCGCTTCCTTGATCCCCTGGCAGTTGAGCAGGCGGTTTTCGATTTCGCCCAGTTCGATACGGAAACCGCGAATCTTCACCTGATCGTCATTGCGCCCGATGCAATCGAGCTGCCCCGGTGCCAGCCAGCGTGCGAGGTCGCCGGTGCGATACAGCAGCGCGCCCGGCTGCTCGCTGAACGGATCACACAGAAACTTCTCGGCGGTCAGATCGGCGCGGTTCAGGTAACCCAACGCCACGCCCTGCCCGCCGATGTACAACTCGCCGGTCACGCCCATCGGCACCGGTTGCTGATGCGCGTCGAGCACGTACACCTGAGTGTTGGAGATCGGCGCGCCAATCGGCACGCTCTCGGCGTTTTCCGCCACTTCACGCACTTCAAACGTCGTGGCGTAAGTGGTGGTTTCGGTCGGGCCGTAGCAATGCACGATGCGCAACTCTGGCGCCTCGGCCAGCAGTCGACGGAACGCCGCCGGGTCGCCACGCTCACCGCCACACAGCAGAATGCGCAAGCCTTTGAGCGCCTGCGGAATCAACTGCACGTACTGATTGAACAGCGCCGTGGTGACGAACAGCACGGTCGCCCCGGAGGCGCTCAACTCATGGCCGAACGCGTTTGGATCAAGCAGGGTCTGGTGATCGATCACTACCACGCGCCCGCCGTTGAGCAGCGGCCCCCAGATGTCCATGGTGCTCGCATCGAACGCCGGGTTGGAGGCAAACGCCACGCGGTCCTGCGGGTTGAAATCGGCGTAACCGTTGTTCAGCACCAGACGGCCGATGGCGCGGTGCGGCACCATCACGCCTTTCGGCGTGCCGGTGGAGCCGGAGGTGTACATGATGTACGCGAGCGACTCCGAGGACTGCGCCAGATTCGGGTTGTGCGTCGGTTGGCCACTGAGGGTCAAGCGGTCAAGGTCGATGCGTGGCGCGGCGTAGTCGATGACTTCACTGCTGAGGGTCAGCAACGCCGCTGCCTGACAGTCCTCGACCATGAACGCCTGCCGCTCGCTCGGGGCATTGATGTCCAGCGGCACATAGGCCGCCGCGCACTTGGCAATCGCCAGTTGCGCCACCAGCAGTTCCAGCGAACGCGGCAGCAGGATCGCCACGTGATCGCCCGGCTGTACGCCTTGGCTGATCAAATGATGCGCCAGACGATTGGCCTGGGCGTTCAGCTCAAAGTAGCTCAGCGAATGCTCGCCATGCACCGCCGCCACCGCCTTCGGATGCGCCGCTGCTTGCTGCTGGAAAATCCCGTGCACGGTCAGCGCTTGCGGGTATTCGCGTGCAGTGGCGTTGAAGTCGTAGAGCAAGCGCTGACGCTCAGACTCGGTGAGTAACGGCACATGCTCCAGCACTGTCCGCTCATCGTTGACCATCGCCGCCAGCAGGCGCTGCAAGTAGCCGACATAACGCTCGACGGTCGCTTGATCGAACAACGCCGTGGCGTATTCCAGCGAACCGCGAATCACCCCGTTGACCTCACCCAGGGTCAGGGTCAGGTCGAACTTGGCCACCCGGCCCGGCGCAGCCACACCCTCAAGACTCAGATCGCCCAGCGCCAGGTGCGGGCCGACGCTGCTGTCCCAACTCAGCGTGGTCTGGAACAGCGGGCTGTGCGCCAGACTGCGCGCCGGCCGGGCGATTTCCACCACTTGCTCGAACGGCAGATCCTGATGCGCCTGCGCCTCCAGCGTGCGCGCCTTGACCCGTGCCAGCAGCGTGGCCACGTTCGGTTCACCCGAGGTGTCGATACGCAGCGCCAGGGTGTTGACGAACATGCCGATCAGGCCTTCGATCTCGGCCCGGGTGCGGTTGGCCACCGGCGAGCCGATCACCACGTCGGACTGCCCGGACAAACGACTCAGCAACAGCGACCAGGCACTCATCAGGGTCATGAACAGGGTCACGCCGTGACGCTGACTCAAGGCTTTGAGCCCGGTGCTCAGGCGCTCGTCCAGCCGTACTTCGACGCTGCTGCCGGCAAAGTCCTGCTGTGGCGGACGCGGACGGTCGGTGGGCAGGGTCAGCAGCGCCGGCGCGCCGTCGAGGGTCTGCTGCCAGTAATCGCTTTGCCGCTGCAGCACGTCACCGCTGAGCCAGCGCCGCTGCCACACGGCGTAGTCGCCATATTGCAGCGCCAGTGGTGGCAATGGATCCGGCTGACCGTGACTGAAGGCCTGATACAGCGCCATCAGCTCACGGGTCAACACGCCCATCGACCAACCGTCGGCGACGATGTGATGCACGGTCAGCAACAGCACATGCTGCTCGTCGGCCAGACGAATCAGGCGTCCGCGAATCAGTGGATCGTGCTGCAGATCGAAGGCAGTCGCGGCTTCCTGCGCGAGCAGTGCCTGCACCGTGGCTTCGGCCTGTGGATCCTGGCGCAGGTCCTCCACCTGCAACAGCAGACCGCTGTCGACCGGTGCAATCATCACCTGCGCCTGATCGTCGACGCTGACGAAACGGCTGCGCAGGGTGTCGTGGCGCGCAACGATCTTCGTCAGCGCGCGCTGCAAGGCTTCGCCATCGAGCCGTCCACGCAGGCGCAGGCCAAGCGGAATGTTGTACGCCGAATTGCCGCCGTCCATTTGCGCGAGAAACCACAGGCGCTGCTGGGCGAAGGACAGCGTGCCGTCACGCGGCACCGCGACGATCGGTGGTTGGCTACTGACCTGCGCTACGCCCAGGCACTCGGCGACCGCCGCCAGTTCAGGGTTGGCGAACAGATCGGCCAGCACCAGCTCCAGCCCCAGTTGCTGACGCACCTGCGCGACCATGCGCATGGCCAGCAGCGAATGGCCGCCGAGTTCGAAGAAGTGATCATGCCGACCGACCCGCTCGACCTGCAGCACCTCGGCCCAGATCTGCGCCAGCGCGGTTTCCAGCGCGTCTTGCGGTTCGACGTATGCGCGGCTGAACAGCGCAGTCAGCTGCGGCTTTGGCAGCGCCTTGCGGTCGACCTTGCCGTTGGCGGTCAGCGGTAATGCGTCAAGCCTGACGAATGCCGCCGGCACCATGTATTCCGGCAGTTGCGCCAACAGCCGGGCGCGCAGATCGCCAACGCTCAGCGCGTCGCCCTGTTCGGTGAAATACGCCACCAGACGTGGCTGGCCGGGTTCATCCTCTCGGGCCAGCAGCACCGCGTCTTGAACGCCGTCGAGCTGATTGAGGCGGGTTTCGATCTCGCCCAACTCGATACGCACGCCACGGATTTTCACCTGATCGTCGTTGCGCCCGAGGTATTCGAGGGTGCCGTCCTCGCGCCAGCGCGCCAGGTCGCCGGTGCGGTACAGGCGTGCATTCGGCACGCTGCTGAACGGATCGCGCAGAAAGCGTTCGGCGGTCATCTGCGGATGGTTCAGGTACCCACGGGCCACGCCGGCACCGCCGACATACAACTCGCCCATCACGCCCAGCGGCACCGGGCGTTGCTGCGCGTCGAGCAGATACACCGTGGCATTGCTCACCGGTTTACCGATGTGCAAGACGTCGCCCGCCTCGATCAGGCCGGAGGTCGCCACCACCGTGGCTTCGGTCGGGCCATAGTTATTGATCACCCGGAACGGCTGGTTGCGGTTGAACTGGCGCAGACGATCGCCGCCGATCAACAGGGTTTTCAGGGTCGGATGCGCCGGCTCCTGACTGAAGGCGTACTCGGCCACCGGGGTCGGCAGGAAGCTCACGTCCAGCGGCTGCGCACGCCACCAGGTCAGCAGCGCGTCGATGTCTTCGTTGCCGTCATGGTTTGGCGCCAGATGCACGGTCGCGCCAACGCACAAGGCCGGCCAGACTTCCCAGGCCATGGCGTCGAAACCGAACCCGGCCAGGCTTGAAGTATGGCTGCCAGCGTGCAGATCGAAGGCCGCGCAGTGCCAGTCCACGAGGTTGCTCAGGGTCTGATGCTCGACCATCACGCCCTTCGGCAGGCCAGTGGAGCCGGAGGTGTAGATCACGTAGGCCAGGTGTTGCGGGGTCAGGGCCGGCAGCGACGGGTTGTCGATTGGCTCGTTTGGCCACTGGCGCAGATCAAGGTCGATCAGCGGCACCGACAATGCCGGCAGGCGTTCACGCAGAGCGCTTTGGCTCAGCACCGCGACAGGCGCACTGTCTTGCAGCAGATAGCTCAGGCGCTCCGCCGGGTGCGCCGGATCCACCGGCACATAACCGGCGCCCGCCTTGAGAATCGCCACCAGCCCGACCAGCGTATCGAGACCGCGCCGGGCGACGATGGCCACGCGGTCGTCAGGCTGTACACCCGATGCAATCAAATGATGCGCCAGCATGTTGGCCTGGCGGTTCAACTCGGCATAGCTCAGCGAGGCACCGGCAAACACCGCTGCCAGCGCCTGCGGCCGTTCAATGGCTTGCTGCTCGAAACGCTGGGCAATCGTCAACCCCTGCGGGTAATCGGCGCGGGTCGTGTTGAAGCTGTGCAACACCTGCTCGCGCTCCGCGCCCGGCAGGATCGACAGCGGTTCAAAGCCTTGATGCGGCGAGTGCTCCAGCGCCTCCACCAGCGCGTGCAAGGCGCATTGCAGATAGTCGCAAATGCGCCGCGCATCGATACCGGCACCGGCCAGTGCGGTCAGGCTGAAGCCTTCGCCGAGGTCGTCGACGCTAAGGGTCAGGCGGTAGTTGCTGTGCTCCTCGGCCTCGAGCAATTGCATGCCCTGCCAGGCCGCCCGGGCCTCGGCAGAACCGCCACCCGCCGAGGCACCATGACGGTAATTGAACAACGTGCTGAACAGCGGCGTGCTCGGCGCCATGGCGCTGCAATGCTGAATGCGCGCCAGTTGTGCGTGTTCGTGCTGGAGCAACTGGCTGAGTAATTGATGCGTCGCCAGTGCTGCGCCCTTGACGCTGTGCGCGCGCAGATCGATACGCAGCGGCAAGGTATTGATGAACACCCCGAGCGCCCGTTCGGCGCCCTCGCCGCCCTGCAAGCGACCGAGCAATACCGTACCGAACACCACGTCGTCACGACCGGACAATGGCCCCAGTACCTGCGCCCATGCCAGGTGCATCAGACTTGCAGCGCTGACACCCAGGCGCCGCGCCTGACTGCGCAGGTTGCGGCTCAGCGTGGCGTCGAGGCTCAACCGAGCCTGCGTGGCCAGCCCTTCCTGCGCCGGGTTCTGCCCGTAAGGCAAGGTGGGTTCGTCGACGTCACCGAGCATCTCGCGGAAGAACGCTTCGTGCTGCTGGTCGCTCATCCCCGACAGGGTGTGCGCCACGTAATTGCGATACGGCACCGGCTCGGCCAGACGTTGCGGCTGACCGATCAGGAACGCCTGCATCTCGTGTTGCAGCACCTCCAGCGCCACGTGGTCCATGATCAGGTGATGGAACAGCAACAACGCCACCACCCGCTGATTGGCTGAATCCCAGGCGTGTACCACGCGCATCAGCGGCGCCTGATTGACGGCCAGGCGGTACTGCGTGGCGTCGAAGCGACGGCGCAATTGCTCGAGTACATCGCCGTTCGCGCCATCCAGTTCCAGCGCTTCGCACGCCAGCGGTGCCTCACGCCAGACCACTTGCACCGGGTCTTGCAGGCCGTCCCAGAACAGCGAAGTGCGCAGGATGTCGTGGCGCTGGATTACGTTCTGCAGGGCTTGGGTGAAGGTGTTCAGGCGCTGCTCGTCGGCAAATGCAAACTGCGCCTGCAACACATACGGATCGCCCTGTGCGGCGGACAAGTGATGAAAGAGGATGCCAGTCTGCAACGGCGCCAGCGGATAGATGTCCTGCACATTGGCCACGCCGCCGGGGATGCTGGCGACGATGCGGTCAATGCTCGGCTGGTCGAGCGCTACCAGTGGCAGCAGCTCGGGAGTGATGCGTGTGCAGTCCGTGGTGATGAAGTTGGCCGCGACTTCGGCCTCCGGTTCACCGCCCACCGCAGCGGCCAGTGCGGCGAGGGTCGGCTGGTTGAACAGCACGCGGATGTCGGCCGTCAGACCGGCGCGACGCATGCGCGCCACCAGATTTACTGCCAACAGCGAGTGGCCACCCAGTTCGAAGAAATGGTCGTGGCGCCCTACCCGCTCAACCTTGAGCAGGTCAGCCCAGAGCTGCGCGAGGGCGATTTCCACTTCGCCGACCGGCGCTTCATATTCACGGGCGGTCAGCGCCGCCAGATCCGGCGCCGGCAACGCCTTGCGGTCGAGTTTGCCGTTGGGGCTCAGCGGCAGTGCATCGAGATGCACGAATACGGCAGGCACCATGTAGTCCGGCAGGTTTTCCAGCAGATGGCTGCGCAGTGTTTCAATTTCCAGCGGTGCGCCGGTGTAGTACGCGACCAGACGTTTGTCCCCCGGCACGTCCTCGCGGGCCAATACGGCGGCTTCCTGAATGCCGTCAATCTGGGTCAAACGCGCCTGGATTTCACCGAGTTCAATACGCAAACCACGGATCTTCACCTGATCGTCGTTGCGACCGAGGTACTCGATATTGCCGTCCGCCAGATAGCGGGCGACGTCGCCGGTGCGGTACATCCGCCCATTGGCCTGGAACGGATCGTCGAGGAAGCGTTCGGCGTTCAGCTGTGGGCGATTCAGATAACCGCGCGCCACCTGCACGCCACCGATGTACAGCTCGCCGACCACGCCGTGCGGCACCGGTTGTTGCTGGGCATCGAGGATGTACATCCGGGTGTTGGCGATTGGTTTGCCGATTGGCGTGTTGTCCGGGGTGCTTTCGAGCGGCCCTGCGCAGTTCCACGCGGTCACGTCCACTGCCGCTTCGGTCGGGCCGTAGAGGTTGTGCAGTTCGCTGCCCGGCAGTTGCTGTTTGAAGCGCCGTACCACGCTGCCCGGCAACGCTTCGCCGCTGCACATGACTTGCCGCAGGCTGCTGCAACGTGCGCTGTCACCGTGAGCGAGAAACACATCGAGCATCGACGGTACGAAGTGCAACGTGGTGATGTGTTCACGTTCGATGATTTCGCTGAGGTATTGCGGATCCTTGTGCCCCTCGGGCCGCGCCATGACCAGTCGTGCGCCAGTCATCAACGGCCAGAAGAACTCCCAGACCGAGACGTCGAAGCTGAACGGGGTTTTCTGCAACACCGTGTCGCTGGCGGTCAGTTGATAGGCGTCCTGCATCCACAGCAGGCGGTTGACCACCCCGCGATGTTCGTTGATCACGCCTTTCGGTTGGCCAGTGGAACCGGAGGTGTAGATCACGTACGCGGTGTGCTGCGGGGTCAAGTCAGCGAACGACAAATTGTCCGATGGCAGCGACTGCCAGTGCGGCTGATCCAGATCGATCAGCGGCACCGCTACATCGCCGAGCAACGAACGCGTCGAACCCTGCACCAGCACCGCCAGCGGCGCGCTGTCCTCCAGCATGTAGGCCAGACGCTCCAGCGGATACGCCGGGTCCAGCGGCACGTAACCGCCGCCAGCCTTGAGGATCGCCAGCAGCCCGACCACCATGTCCAGACCACGTTCGACGCAGATCGCCACCCGTGAGTCCGGCCCTACGCCCAATTCACGCAGATGCCGCGCCAGTTGATTGGACCGGGCATTGAGTTCGGTAAAGCTCAGACGCTGCTCGTCACTTTGCAGCGCAATAGCCTGCGGCGTGCGCGCCACTTGCGCTTCGAACAGACCATGAATGGTCTGCTCAAGGTCGTAATCGACCTCGGTGGCATTGAACTCGACCAACAAACGCTGCTGTTCCTCCTCCGCCAGCAACGGCGCCTGTTCCAGCAGCGCCTGATCATTGCCGACCATCGCCTGCAACAGGCGCTGGAAGTAACCGACGAAGCGCTCGACCGTGCTCTGGTCAAACAACGCCGTGGCGTATTCCAGCGATCCGCGAATGATGCCGTTGGACTCACTCAGGCTCAGCGACAGGTCGAACTTGGCGAAGTGGCTCGGCTCGGCCACGCCTTCCAGCATCAGTTCGCCGAGGGCCAGCGCCGGGCTTTCGAGACCATCCCAACTGAGCAAGGTCTGGAACAACGGGCTGTGCGCCAGGCTGCGCACGGGCCGGGTGATTTCCACCACTTGCTCGAACGGCAGATCCTGATGCGCCTGCGCTTGCAGGGTTTGCGCCTTGACCCGCGCCAGCAGCGCTTCGACGCTCAGCTCGCCCGAGGTGTCGATGCGCAGGGCCAGGGTGTTGACGAACATGCCGATCAGGCCTTCGATCTCGGCGCGGGTGCGGTTGGCCACTGGCGAACCGATCACCACGTCCGCCTGCCCGGACAAGCGGCTGAGCAGCATCGCCCAGGCACTCATCAGCGTCATGTACAGGGTCACGCCGTGGCGCTGGCCCAAAGCTTTGAGCCCGGCGCTCAAGCGTTCGTCGAGCACGACGGCAACGCTGCTGCCGGCATAGTCCTGCTGCGCCGGGCGCGGCCGATCGGTCGGCAGCATCAACAGCGCCGGGGCGCCGGCGAGGGTCTGTTGCCAGTACTCGCTCTGGCGTTGCAGCACTTCGCCGCTGAGCCAGCGCCGTTGCCACACCGCGTAGTCGGTGTATTGCAGCGCCAGCGGCGGCAACGGATCCGGCTGGCCATGACTGAACGCCTGATACAGCGCCATCAGCTCGCGGGTCAAAACCCCCATCGACCAACCGTCAGAGATGATGTGGTGCAGGGTCAGCAACAACACATGGTGATCGTCGGCCAGGCGTACCAGTCGCCCGCGAATCAACGGATCGTCCTGCAAGTCGAACGGCCCGGAGGCTTCGCCCTGAATCAGCGCCTGCAGGGTTTCCTCGGGTTGCGGGTGCTGGCGCAGGTCTTCGACCCGCAGCAGCAGGCCGGTGTCCACCGGGGCAATCTGCACCTGCGCCTCGTCGTTGAATTGGGCGAAGCGGCTGCGCAGGGTTTCGTGGCGGGCGACGATCCGCGCCAGTGCGCGTTGCAGCGCCGCGTCGTCGAGACGACCACGCAGACGCAGGGCCACGGGAATGTTGTAGGCGGTGTTGGCGCCTTCCATTTGCGCGAGGAACCACAGGCGTTGTTGGGCGAACGACAGCGGCAACGCGCCGTCACGCGGTACCGGCACGATCTGCGGTTGCGCACAGCGTCCGGCCTCGCTGAGCACTGACGCGACCGCCGCCAGTTCGGCGTTGGCGAACAGATCGCTCAGCGCCAGCTCGACACCCAGATGCTGGCGCACTTGCGAAACCATGCGCATCGCCAGCAACGAATGCCCGCCGAGTTCGAAAAAGTGATCCTGACGCCCGACCCGCTCGACCTGCAGCACGTCGGCCCAGATCTGCGCCAGCGCGGTTTCCACCTCGCCTTCGGGCGCCGCGTATTCACGGGTGAACAGCGCCGCCAGATCCGGCGCCGGCAAGGCCTTGCGGTCGACCTTGCCGTTGGCGGTCAGCGGCAGCGCGGCGAGTTTGACGAACGCGGTCGGCACCATGTACTCCGGCAACCGGCTGAGCAATTGCGCGCGCAACTCGCCCACCGGCAGCGCCTCGACCTGCGTCTGCTCGGTGAAGTAGGCCACCAGTCGCGGCTGGCCGGGTTGATCTTCGCGGGCCAGCAGCACCGCCTCCTGAATCCCCGGCAACTGATTGAGGCAGGTTTCGATCTCGCCCAGCTCGATGCGCACGCCACGGATTTTCACCTGATCGTCGTTGCGCCCCAGGTACTCGAGGTTGCCGTCTTCACGCCAGCGTGCAAAGTCGCCGGTGCGGTACATCCGCGCATTGGGTGCGCTGCTGAACGGGTCACGCAAAAAGCGCTCGGCAGTCATTTGCGGGCGATTCAGGTAGCCACGGGCGACCCCGGCACCGCCAACGTACAACTCGCCAGCCACGCCAACCGGCACCGGGCGTTGTTGTTGGTCAAGCAGGTACACCGTGGCATTGCTCAGCGGTTTGCCGATGTGCAGCGCGTCGCCGCTTTGCACCCGACCTGAAGTCGCGACCACTGTGGCCTCGGTCGGGCCGTAGTTGTTGATCACGTCGAAATGCTGATTGCGATTGAACTGACGCAAGCGGTCGCCGCCGATCAGCAACGTGCGCAGGGTCGGGTGTTCGAGGTTCTGACTGAAGGCGTATTCGGCCACCGGCGTCGGCAGGAAGCTCACGTCCAGCGGCTGCGCGCACCACCACGCGAGCATGGCATCAATGTCTTCGCCACCCTCGTGAGTCGGCGCCAGATGCAGGGTCGCGCCTGCGCACAACGCCGGCCAGACTTCCCAGGCCATCGCATCGAAACCGAAACCGGCGAGGCTTGAGGTGTGACGCCCGGCACACAGGTCGAACGCCGCGCAGTGCCAGTCAACCAGATTGCTCAAGGTGTGATGCTCGACCATCACGCCTTTGGGCAGACCGGTGGAGCCGGAGGTGTAGATCACGTAGGCCAGGTTCGCGGTGCTCAGGCCGGGAACGCGCGGATTATGGGTCACGTCCTGCGGCCAGTTGCAGCGGTCGAGTTCGAGTACCGGCACGGTCAGCGTCGGTAAGCGCTCGCGCAGATTGTTTTGGGTCAGCACCGCCACTGGCGCGCTGTCGTCGAGCAGGTAGTTCAAGCGCTCCGCCGGGTGCGCCGGGTCAATCGGCACGTAACCGGCGCCCGCCTTGAGGATCGCCACCAGCCCGACCAGGGTGTCCAGCCCACGGCGGGCAACAATCGCCACGCGATCATCCGGCTTCACACCCAAGCCGATCAGGTGCTGCGCCAAGGCGTTGGCCTGCTGATTGAGTTCGGCATAGGTCAATTGCGCATCGGCAAACACCGCCGCCAGCGCGTCCGGCCGTTCGGCCACCTGCGCCTCGAAACGTTGCTGGAGGGTCTGTGGCGCAGGGAAATCCACTTGAGTGGCATTGAACCCGCGCAACAGCTGTTCAAGCTCTGCCGCCGGCAGGATCGGCAATTGATTGACCGGTGTCTGCGGCGCCTGCTCCAGGGCGAGCAGCAAGTTCTGCAGTGCGCAGAGTAGGTAGTCGCAGATACGCTGCGGATCGGTCTCGGTGCTGGCCAGCAGCGTCAGGCTGAAGGCGTCACCGAGGTCATCGACGCTCATCGTCAGCGGATAGTTGCTGCGCTCTTCGGAGTGCAACGTGGAGATGCCGTCCCACGCCGCGAGGGTTTCGGCGCTGGCGGTGGCGACGTTGTGGCTGTGGCGATAATTGAGCAGTGTGCTGAACAGCGGCGTCGGCGCCACCACGTGACTGCAGCGCTGAGCCACGGCCAGCGGTGCGTGTTCGTGCCGCATCAGCGTGGTCAGCCGTGCGTGGGTGGCGTTGACGGCCGCGCGCACATCCTGCCCGTCGACATTCACCCGCAACGGCAAGGTGTTGATGAAAATCCCCAGCGCCCGGTCAATCGCCTCGGCGCCCTGCATGCGGCCCATCAGCACGGTACCGAACACCACCTGCTGCTTGCCGGTCAGCGCGGCCAGCACCTGCGCCCAGCCGAGGTGGAACAGGCTGGCGACACTGACGCCGAGCGTCCGTGCCTGCGCCCGCAAACGCTGGCCCAATAGCGCCGCGACCGGCACGCTGAGTTCGACGATTTCGCTGCCGTCACCTTCCACATCCTGCAAGCCGTAAGGCAGCGTCGGTTCGTCGATGTCGCCGAGCATCTCGCGGAAAAACGCCTCGTGCTCGGCCTCGCTGACGCCCAGACGCGCCTGCGCCACGTAGTTGCGAAACGGCACCGGGCGCCCGAGCCGTTCACGCTGCCCGGTAAGGCAGGCGCGCATTTCGTGGCGCACCACGTCGAGGGCCGAGTGGTCGAGCGCCATGTGATGGAACAACAGCGTGGCGATCACCCGTTGCCCGGCCTCATCCCAGGCGTGGGCCAGACGCATCAGCGGCGCCTGGGTCACGTCGAGGCGGAAGTGCCGGGCGTCGAAACGCTCATGCAGATACGCCAGAACGTCGCTGGCGGGTTCTGGCAGCGTCACTTCTTCCACCGGCAGTTCGGCCCGACGCCAGACCACCTGCACCGGCGCGTCCAGCCCTGCCCAATGCACAGCGGTGCGCAGAATGTCATGGCGATCGATCACCGCTTGCAGCGCTTGAGCGAACGC
Source organism: Pseudomonas sp. W15Feb9B (assembly GCF_000828175.1). Classification (NCBI taxonomy): domain Bacteria; kingdom Pseudomonadati; phylum Pseudomonadota; class Gammaproteobacteria; order Pseudomonadales; family Pseudomonadaceae; genus Pseudomonas; species Pseudomonas sp. W15Feb9B. The sequence continues at coordinate 20,807 of NZ_JTKF01000013.1, forward strand.
TTGAAAACGCTCGCGGCTGGCAAAGGCGAAATGCGATTGCATGACATACGGATCACCGTCACCGCCACTGACGTGGTGATACAGGATGCCTTCCTGCAGCGGCGCCAGCGGGTAGATGTCCTGCACGTTGGCTGCGCCGCCGGGGACTTGTGCGACGAGGTGGTCGATGATCGTCTGGTCGAGTTCGACCAGCGTCAGCATCGCCGGAGTGATGCGCGTGGTGCCGGCAACGATGCCGTTGACCGGCACCTCGACCAGACCATGCTTGCTGGCCGAGTACTGCCCGGCCTTGATCAGCTCGATCAGCGCCGGTTTGTGCTCGCGCAACAGCGCCAGCAACGCCGGGTCGTTCAAGGCCTGCTTGTTGCCGTTGACCCGCAATTGGTCGTCCGCGACCGCCAGCTGAATATCTTTAGCCTTCAATGTGGCCAACAGTTCGATCACGTTCACAGGACGATCTCCATTCGTTCGGTAATTGCGGCGTAGCCGGCCAGGGTCGGATGTTCGAACAGCGACCTGACATCGGCTTCCATGCCTTCCTGACGCAGCCGGCCGATCAGACTGACCGCCAGCAGCGAGTGACCACCCAGTTCAAAGAAATGATCGTGGCGCCCTACCCGCTCGACGTTGAGCAACTCGGCCCAGAGCCGTGCGAGGGTGATTTCCACCTCGCCCACCGGGGCTTCATATTCGCGCACAGGCAATGCGCCCTGATCCGGCGCCGGCAGCGCCTTGCGGTCGAGTTTGCCGTTGGGGCTCAGCGGCAATGCATCGAGATGCACGAACAGCGCAGGCACCATGTAGTCCGGCAGATGCTCCAGCAAGTGGCTGCGCAGCACGTCGATTTCCAGGCGTGCCCCGGTGTAGTACGCCACCAGACGCTTGTCGCCGGATGCATCTTCGCGGGCGAGCACGGCGGCTTCCTGGATGCCGTCGATCTGGGTCAAACGCGCCTGGATTTCACCGAGTTCAATACGCAGGCCACGGATCTTCACCTGATCGTCATTGCGACCGAGGTATTCGATATTGCCGTCCGGCAGATAGCGGGCGACGTCGCCGGTGCGGTACATCCGCCCGTTGCTCTGGAACGGATCGGTGAGGAAGCGTTCGGCGTTCAGTTCCGGGCGATTCAGATAACCGCGCGCTACCTGCACGCCACCGATGTACAGCTCACCGACCACGCCGTGCGGCACCGGTTGTTGCTGGGCATCGAGGATGTACATGCGGGTGTTGGCGATCGGTTTGCCGATCGGTGTGTTGTCCGGGGTTTGCTCCAGCGGCCCGGCGCAATTCCACGCGGTCACGTCGACAGCTGCTTCGGTCGGGCCGTAAAGGTTATGCAGTTCGCTGCCCGGCAGTTGCTGTTTGAAGCGCCGCACCACGCTGCCCGGCAACGCTTCGCCGCTGCACATGACCTGACGCAGACTGCTGCAACGTGCGGTGTCAGCGTGAGCGAGAAAGACGTCGAGCATCGACGGGACAAAGTGCAGCGTGGTGATGTGTTCGCGTTCGATGATTTCGCTGAGGTACTGCGGATCCTTGTGCCCCTCGGGCCGGGCCATGACCAGTCGGGCGCCAGTAATCAACGGCCAGAAGAACTCCCAGACCGAGACGTCGAAGCTGAACGGGGTCTTTTGCAGAACCGTGTCAATGGAACTCAGTTGGTAAGCGTCCTGCATCCACAGCAGGCGGTTGACTACCCCGCTGTGTTCGTTGATCACGCCTTTCGGTTGGCCAGTGGAACCGGAGGTGTAGATCACGTACGCGGTGTGCTGCGGGGCCAGTTCGGCTATCTCAAGATTGTCTGTCGGCAGCGCTTGCCAATGCGGCTGATCCAGATCGATCAGCGGCACCGCTACATCGCCGAGCAACGAACGCGTCGAACCCTGCACCAGCACCGCCAGCGGCGCGCTGTCTTCCAGCATGTAGGCCAGACGCTCCAGCGGATAAGCAGGGTCCAGCGGCACGTAACCGCCGCCGGCCTTGAGGATCGCCAGCAGCCCGACCACCATGTCCAGACCACGCTCGACGCAGATCGCCACCCGTGAGTCCGGCCCTACGCCCAATTCACGCAGATGCCGCGCCAGTTGATTGGACCGGGCATTGAGTTCGGTAAAGCTCAGACGCTGCTCGTCACTTTGCAGCGCAATAGCCTGCGGCGTGCGCGCCACTTGCGCTTCGAACAGACCATGAATGGTCTGCTTAAGGTCGTAATCGACGTCCGTGGCATTGAGGCCGAACAGCAACTGCTGGCGCTCGGCATCCGCCAGCACCGGCAGGCGATTCAGGGCCTGCTGCGGTGTCTGCTCCAGCGCTTCGACCAGCCCCGCCAACGCCTGCTGCATGTAGCCACACACCCGCGCCGCGCCGATCTGTGAAGGGGTCATTGCCGTAAGGTCAAAGCCCTGGCCCAGGTCATCGACGTTGAAGCTCAGCGGATAGTTGGTGCGCTCCTCGTTGGACAGGTTTTCGATGCCTTGCCAGGCCAGACGATTGGCCTGCAACTGTTCCTCGCTGACGCTGTGCCGGTAGTTGAGCATGGCGCTGAACAGCGGCGACGGCGCCGCCACCCCGCTGCAACGCTGGGCCAATGCCAGTGACGCATGTTCATGGCCGAGCAATGCGGTCAGTTGTGCATGGGCGGCGCGCACCCCGGCACGCACCGAAACATCGCCCAGATCCACCCGCAGCGGCAGCGTATTGATAAACATCCCCAGACCGCGATCAGCGCCGGTACCGCCCTGCATTCGCCCCAGCAGCACGGTGCCGAACACCACGCGCGCATGTCCGGAGGTCGCCGCCAATACCTGAGCGAATGCCAGATGGAACAGGCTCGCGACGCTTACGCCCAGCTGCCGCGCCTGGCTGCGCAGGCGCCGCGCCAAGGCTTCGGGCACGCGCTGACGGACTTCTTCGATGTCATGGCCGTCACCGTGCACGTCCAGCAGACCGAACGGCAGCGTCGGCTCATCGATCTCGCCGAGCATCGCGCGGAAAAACGCTTCGTGTTCCTGCTCGCTGACGCCCAGCCGGGTCTGCGCCACGTAATTGCGATACGGCACGGCGGGTATCAGCGCTTCGCCGTGACCGAAAAGCAGCGCCTGCAGTTCCTGCTGCACCACTTCCAGCGCCGTGTGATCCATGGCGATGTGATGGAACAGCAGCATGGCGACCACTCGATCATTGGCCGGGTCTTGTGCATAGACCAGGCGAATCAACGGCGCCTGACTGAGGTCGATGCGGTAATGCCGCGCGTCGAAACGCTCATACAACTGCGCCAGAACATCACCGGCGGCCGGGTCGAGTGCGACTTCCTGCACCGGCAGTTGAGCCTCGCGCCAGACCACTTGCACCGGCGTCGCCAGCCCTTCCCAGACCACCCCGGTGCGCAGGATGTCATGGCGAGTCATGACCTGACGCAGCGCGGCGGCAAAGGCCTGCAGGCGTTCAAGGCTGTCGAATGCCAGGCGTGATTGCAGCAGGTACGGATCGCCCTGCGCGGCGCTCAAGTGGTGATAAAGAATGCCTTCCTGCAACGGCGCCAGCGGATAAATATCCTGCACATTGGCGGCACCGCCCGGCACCGTGGCCACGATACGCTCGATGCTGGCCTGATCCAGTTGCAGCAGGGTCAGCATGTCTGGAGTGATATGTGTGCAACCAAACGGAATCAGGTTGTCCGGCACCGCGACTTCGCGACCGCTGCCGACGGCGGCCGCCAGCGCGGCGAGGGTTGGCTGGCTGAACAGCACGCGCACGTCAGTGCTCAGGCCGAGCTGACGCATGCGCTCGATCAGGGTCACCGCCAGCAACGAATGGCCGCCCAGTTCGAAGAAGTTGTCGTGACGTCCGACCTGTTCGACCTGCAGCACCTCGGCCCAGACCTGCGCCAGCGCGGTTTCCACCGGCCCTTGCGGCGCTGCGTATTCGCGGCTGAGCCAGGCGTCCTGATCCGGTTCGGGCAAGGCCTTGCGGTCGAGTTTGCCGTTGGCGGTCAGGGGCAGCGTCTCAAGCCGCACGTAAGCTGCCGGCAGCAGTGCCTGCGGCAAACGCGTCTGCAGATGGCTGCGCAGATCCTCGATATCGACCGCTGTTCGAGCAGTGAACCAGGCAATCAACCGCGCCTCGCGCACCAGCACCACCGCGTCCTGCACCGCCGGATGGCTGGACAGCGCGGCTTCGATTTCACCCAGTTCCACCCGCACGCCGCGCAGTTTGACCTGATCGTCGTTACGCCCCAGGTACTCGATATTGCCGTCGGCCAGCCAGCGCGCGAGGTCACCGGTGCGGTACATGCGCGCCTGCGGTTCGTCACTGAACGGGTCTTCGAGGAAGCGTTCGGCGGTCAGCTCGGGACGGTTCAGATAACCACGGGCGACACCCGCGCCACCGACGTACAGCTCGCCCGCCACACCAACCGGCACCGGACGTTGCTGTTCATCGAGCAAGTAAACCCTGGCGTTGCTGATTGGCCGGCCGATGTGCAGCAGCGTGCCGGCGGCAACCGGCCCAGAGGTCGCGACCACCGTAGCCTCGGTCGGGCCGTAGTTGTTGATCACGGCAAAGGTCTGCTCACGCGGGAACTGGCGCAACTTGTCGCCCCCGATCAACAGCGTACGCAAGGTCGGATGCCCCAGCTCACGACTGAAGGCGTATTCGGCAATCGGCGTCGGCAGGAAGCTCACCTGCAACGGCTGCGCGCGCCACCAGTCGAGCAGGTCATCGAGGTGTTCGTTGCTGATCGACGGCGGCGGCAGGTGCAGGGTCGCGCCGACACACAGCGCCGGCCAGACCTCCCAGGCCATCGCGTCGAAACCGCAACCGGCGACGCTGGCGGTGTGGCTGCCGGCGCGCAGGTCGAACGCCTCACAGTGCCAGTGCACAAGGTTTTCCAGGGTTGCGTGTTCGACCATCACGCCTTTCGGCTGACCGGTCGAACCCGAGGTGTAGATCACGTAGGCCAGATGCGCCGGGGTCAGCGTCGGCAGTTGCGGATTGGTAGCCGGCAGGTGTTGCCAGAGGGCGTTGTCCAGATCGATCATCGGCACTCGACCCAGCAGCTCGCGGGTCGAGCCCTGCGCCAGCACCGCCACCGGATCGCTGTCCTGTAACAGGTAGGCGATGCGCTCCGCCGGGTACGCTGGGTCGATTGGCACGTAACCGGCGCCGGCCTTGAGAATCGCCAGCAGCGCCACCAGCATCTGCGGGCTGCGTTGCAGGCACACGGCAATCCGGTCGTCCGGCTGCACGCCGAGGCCCAGCAAGTGATGGGCCAGGCGATTGGCCTGCTGATTGAGTTGCGCATAGGTCAGTTGCTGCGCGCCCTGCACCACCGCCAATGCCTGCGGCTGCTGCTCGGCCTGCGCTTGCACTAACGCCTGAATCGTTGCACCGCGCGGATACGCCGCCGCAGTCGGATTGAAACCGACCAGCAAGCGCTCGTATTCCTCCACCGCAAGAATCGGCAAGCGGTTGAGCGGACGTTGCGGCGCCTGCTCCAGTGCGTGCAGCAGATGCTCCAGCGCGGTGTGCATGTAGCTGCAGATGCGTTGCGCGCCGATCTGCGCCAACGCCAGCACGGACAGGGAAAAGTCTGCGCCGAGATCGTCGACGCTGAGGGTCAGCGGATAGTTGCTGCGCTCTTCGCCGCCGAGCAATTGCACGCCTTCCCAGATGCCCTGACCGTCACGCGGCTGCGCCTCGGCGACGGTATGCCGGTAGTTGAGCAGTGCGCTGAACAGCGGCGCGCCGGACACCGCGCTGCAGCGCTGGGCCAGCGCCAGTGGCGCGTGTTCATGGGCCAGCAGCGCGGTCAGCCGTGCGTGGGTGGTCTTGACAGCCGACTGCACACCTTCGCTGACATCCACCCGCAGCGGCAAGGTGTTGATGAACACGCCCAGGGTGCGATCCGCGCCCTCGCCTCCCTGCATCCGCCCCAACAGCACCGTGCCGAACACCACGTCGCGGCGGTTGGCAAGCACGCCCAGCACCTGCGCCCAGGCCAGATGCATCAGGCTCGCCGGGCTGACACCCAACTGCCGCGCCTGTTCCCGCAGGCGCAGAGTCAACCCGGCATCGACGGCTTGCTGCGCCTCCTCGATGTCGCCTCCATCGCCTTGCACGTCGTGCAGACCAAACGGCAGGGTCGGTTCGTCGATATCGCCGAGCATGTCGCGGAAGAACGTTTCGTGCTCCTGCTCGCTGGCGCCCAGACGCGCCTGCGCCACGTAGTTGCGGTACGGCATCGGCGTGCCGAGGCGGTCGGCCTGATCGAACATGAAAGCACGCATTTCCTGGCCGACCACCTCCATGGCGGTGTGGTCGAGAATCAGGTGCTGGAACAATATGATCGCCACCACCCGTTGCTGCGCCGGGTCTTCGGCGTAGACGATGCGCATCAGCGGCGCCTGGCTCAGGTCGAGACGGTTGTGGCGGGCATCGAAGCGCGCGTGCAACTGTTCGAGGACGTCGCCCTGAGCCGGATCCAGCGGCACCGCTTGCACCACCAGCGGCGCCTCGCGCCACACCACCTGATGCGGACTCGGCAAGCCTTCCCAGACCACGCTGGTGCGCAGAATGTCGTGACGGGCGACGACCTGCTGCAAGGCTTGGCTGAAGGTGCGCAGACGCTCGACGCTGTCGAAGATCAGCCGCGATTGCAGCAGGTACGGATCGCCCTGTTCGGCGCTCAAGTGGTGATAAAGGATGCCTTCCTGCAACGGTGCCAGCGGATAGATGTCCTGCACATTGGCCGCGCCACCGGGCACGGTGGCGACGATGCGCTCGATGCTCGCCTGATCGAGCTCGGTCAGGCTGAGCAGGTCCGGGGTGATGTGCGTGCAACCCGGCGGAATGCGGTTGGCTGGCACCTCGATTTCGCGACCGCTGCCGACCGCGGCGGCCAATGCGGCCAGGGTCGGCTGATTGAACAACACGCGAACGTCGGCCGCGAGGTCGATCTGACGCATGCGTTCGATCAGGCTCACTGCCAACAGCGAATGCCCGCCCAGTTCGAAGAAGTTGTCGTGACGCCCGACCCGCTCGACGTTCAGCACGTCGATCCAGATCTGCGCCAGCGCGGTTTCCACCGCACCTTGTGGCGCTTCATATTCGCGGCTGAGCCACGCGCCGTGCTCCGGTTGCGGCAAGGCCTTGCGGTCGATCTTGCCGTTGGCGGTCAGCGGCAATGCGTCCAGCCGCACGTAAGCCGCCGGCAACAGCGCATCCGGCAAGCGCGCCTGTAAATGCGTGTGCAACAGTTGAATATCGACCGCCGTGCGCTCGGTGAACCACGCAATCAGCCGTCCATCGCGAACCAGCACCACCGCTTCCTGCAGCGCAGCGTGGCTGCCGAGCGCGGCTTCGATTTCACCGAGTTCGATACGCACGCCACGCAATTTGACCTGATCGTCGTTGCGCCCCAGATACTCAATGTTGCCGTCGGCCAGCCAGCGCGCCTGATCGCCGGTGCGGTACATGCGCGCCTGTGGCTCGTCGCTGAACGGATCGAAGAGGAACTGCGCAGCGCTAAGCTCCGGGCGATTCAGATAACCGCGCGCCACGCCCGCCCCGCCGACATACAACTCGCCCGCCACACCCACCGGCACCGGGCGCTGCTCGGCGTCCAGCACATAGACTTTGGCATTGGCGATCGGCCGACCGATATGCAGCGGCTGATTCAGTTCGACCGGCCCCGAGGTGGCGACCACCGTCGCTTCGGTCGGGCCATAGTTGTTGATCACCTCGAAGGTTTGCGCGCGACTGAACTGACGCAGGCGGTCGCCGCCGATCAGCAGCGTACGCAAGGTCGGGTGCTGCAATTGCCGGCTGAATGCGTATTCGGCCACCGGCGTCGGCAGGAAGCTGACCTGCAACGGCTGCGCGCACCACCAGTCGAGCAGTTCGTCGAGGTGCTCGTTGCGGATCGACGGCGGCGGCAGGTGCAAGGTCGCGCCGACACACAGTGCCGGCCAGACTTCCCAGGCCATCGCATCGAAACCGAAGCCGGCGACACTCGCGGTCTGGCTGCCGGCCTGCAAGTCGAAGGCTTCAGCGTGCCAGTGCACGAGGTTTTCCAGGGTCGCGTGCTCGACCATCACCCCTTTCGGTTGGCCGGTGGAGCCGGAGGTGTAGATCACGTAAGCCAGATGCTTCGGCGTCAATGCCGGCACCTGCGGATTGGCATCCGACAGGTGCTGCCAGAGGTCGCGGTCCAGATCGATGACCGGCACGCCACCGAGCAGATCGCGAGTCGATGCCTGCGCCACGACCGCCACCGGGGCGCAGTCCTGCAACAGGTAGGCGATGCGTTCCGGCGGATACGCCGGATCGACCGGCACATAACCGGCGCCGGCCTTGAGGATCGCCAGCAGCGCGACCAGCATGTCCGGGCTGCGCCGGGCACACAGGGCGACCCGGTCATCGGGCTGCACGCCAAGGCCGATCAGGTGATGCGCCAGACGATTGGCCCGCTGATTGAGTTCGCCATAGCTCACCTGCTGCGCACCTTGCACCGTCGCCAATGCCTCGGGGTGCGCGGCCGCCTGGGCCTCGACCAAATGCTGCACGGATTGCGCCGGCGGGTATTGGCGACCGGTGATGTTAAACCCGACCACGACCCGCTGGCGTTCACTCGGCGACAGCACCGAGATCTGCCGCAGCGGCGTGGCCGGATTGTGCTCCAGCGCCGTCAGCAGATTGTGCAACGCGGTCTGCAGGTAATCGCAGACCCGCGCGCCATCCACTTGCGGCACCGCTTGGACACTTAGACGGAAACCTGCGCCTAGGTCATCGACGCTGACCACCAGCGGATAGTTGCTGCGCTCGCGCGAGCTGAGAATCTCGATCCCGTCCCAAGTCACGCCTGCCGGTTCGGCCGCGCTGTGGCGATAGTTGAGCAAGCTGCTGAACAGCGGCAGCGACGCCGCCACACCGCTGCAACGCTGGGCCAGCGACAGCGAGGCCTGCTCATGCGCCAGCAGTTGCGCCAGACGTTCATGGGTAGCGCGCACGCCTTGCTGCACGTCGGTCGCGCCAACACTGACCCGCAACGGCAGGGTGTTGATGAACATGCCGAGTGCGCGATCGGCGCCCTCGCCACCCTGCATGCGCCCGAGCAGCACGGTGCCGAACACCACCTCTTCGCGCCCCGAAACCTGCGCCAGCACCTGGCCCCAGGCCTGGTGCACCAGACTGGCGGCGCTGATGCCGAGGCGGCGCGCCTGCTCGCGCAAGCGCTCGGCCACGCCGGCATCCAGCGCCTGCTCGCTGTCGACGATGCTGCTGCCATCGCCATGCACGTCCTGCACACCGAAGGCCACGGTCGGCTCGTCGATGTCGCCGAGCATGTCGCGGAAAAACGCTTCGTGCGCTTGGGTATCGGCCTGCTGTTGCGCCTGCGCCACGTAGTTGCGGTACTGCACCGGCATCGGCAAATCGGCGCCGCTCGGGTACAGGCTGTCGTTCATTTCCGCGAGCAGCACTTCCAGTGCGGTGTGGTCGAGGACGATGTGGTGCAGCAACAGGATGCCGACCCAGCGCTGTTGTTCACGGTCTTCGGTGTAGGCCAGACGCATCAGCGGCGCGCGGCGCAGGTCGAGGCGGTAGTGCCGTGGATCGAACCGCGCCTGCATCTGCTCCAGCACATCGCCTTCCAGCAGGTCGGCATCGACCCGTTCCAGCGCCAGCGGCGCTTCACGCCAGACCACTTGCACCGGCTCTTCAAGTCCTTCCCAGACCACGCTGGTGCGCAGAATGTCGTGGCGCTCGATCACCGCATTCAACGCACGGACGAAGGCCTTGATCTGCGCCAGACCGGCGAAGGCGAATTGCGCCTGCAACACGTAGGGGTCACCGGCGCTGGTCGCCAGATGGTGGTAGAGAATCCCCGCCTGCAACGGTGCCAGGCCGTAAATGTCCTGCACATTGCCGACGCCGCCAGGCACGCTGGCGACCACGCGGTCGATGGCGGCCTGATCCAGCGTGGCCAGCGGCAACATGTCCGGGGTGATCCGCGTGCAATCGGCAGCAATCAGATTGTCCGGCACCTGCCAGGCGTGACGGTGGCTCAAGGTCGCCGCCAGCGCCGCAACGCTCGGCTGGCCGAACAGCACGCGCACGTCGCACTGCAAGTCGTGCTGGCGCATGCGCTCGATCAGTTTCACCGCCAGCAGCGAATGGCCGCCGAGCTCGAAGAAATTGTCGTGTCGCCCGACCAGTTCAATCCCGAGCAAGGTCTGCCAGATGCCGGCGATCAGGGTTTCAACTTCCCCCACTGGGGCTTCGAAACCCCGACGGGCGAAGGCATCGCTGTCCGGTTGTGGCAAGGCTTTGCGATCAAGCTTGCCATTGGTGGTCAGTGGTATGGCGTCGAGGCGCACAAACGCGCTTGGCACCATGTAGTCGGCCAGCGATTGCAGCAACGCGTCGCGCAATTGCGCGGCGCTCGGTTCAGTGCCTGCGGCGGCCAGCCAGTAGGCGACCAGACGCTTGTCACCGGGGCTGTCTTCGCGAGCGATCACCAGCGCTTCGCGCACACCGGCGCAGGCTGCCAGGCGAGCTTCGATTTCACCGAGTTCGATGCGGAAACCACGGATCTTCACTTGATCGTCGTTGCGCCCGAGGTATTCGAGGCTGCCATCCGCTGACCAGCGCGCCAGGTCACCGGTCTTGTACAGTCGCGCCTCGGCACGGCCGCTGAACGGGTCGGCGATAAAGCGTTCAGCAGTCAGCGCGTCACGATTGAGATAACCCCGGGCAACCCCGGCGCCGCCGACGTACAACTCGCCGATCACGCCGGCCGGCACCGGCTCGCGCTGCGCGTCGAGCACGTACAGTTGCAGGTCGGGAATGCCCACACCGATCGGGCTGCGCCCGACCAGCAGCGCGTCCGCTGCCTCCAGTGGCCGATAGGTCACGTGCACCGTGGTTTCGGTGATGCCGTACATGTTCACCAGCCGCGTACCGGCATTGCCGACCCGCGCGTACCACGGTTTGAGCAGGCCCGGTTCCAGCGCTTCGCCGCCGAAGATCACTTCGCGCAACGAGTGCTGCAGCGGGCTGCGGCCCTGCGCGGTGATCAACTGGCGGAAGGCGCTCGGCGTTTGATTGAGCACGGTGACGCCAGTGCGGCACAGCAGCGCGTAGCAGTCGTCCGGTGAGCGGCTGACGGCCTGCGGCACCAGCAGCAACTGGCCGCCGAACGCCAGCGCGCCCCAGATTTCCCACACCGAGAAATCGAAGGCGAAGGAATGGAACAGCGCCCACACATCTTGCGGGTTGAAGTTGAACCAGTCGTGGGTCGCGGAAAACAGGCGCGTGACGTTGCGGTGTTCGACCATCACGCCTTTGGGCAGCCCAGTGGAGCCCGAGGTGTAGATCACGTAGGCGAGATGACTCGGACTCAGCTCGGGAATCTGCGGATTGCTGCTGAGTTCAGCCTGCAACTGCACGCTGTCCAGATCGATGCTCGGCACGTTGAGCGCGCCAACCCGGTCCAGCGTATCGGCCTGGGTCAGCACCGCCACCGGGGCGCTGTCCTGCAGGGTGTAGGCGATGCGCTCCAGCGGATACGCCGGGTCGATTGGCACATAACCGGCGCCCGCCTTGAGGATACCGAGCAGGCCGATGAGCATTTGCGGGCCGCGCTCGACACAGATCGCCACGCGCTGATCCGGGCGAATCCCCAGCGCCAGCAGGTGGTGCGCAAGCTGGTTGGCGCGGCGGTTGAGCTCGCCGTAGCTCAGCGTCTGCTCCTCGAACAGCAGCGCTGTGGCCTCCGGGCGTGCCGCCGCATGCGCTTCGAACTGCTGATGGATCAACGGCGTTTCCGGGAATTGCGGCAACGGCGAGTTGACCCCGTGCACCAAGAATTCGCGCTCGGCGGCCGGCAGGATATTCAGCTGATGCAGCGGCGCATCCGGGGTCGCTTGCAAGGCCTGCAGCAGACTGTGCAACGCGGTGTGCAGGTAAGCGGCAATGCGTTGCGCGCCCAGCGCCGTATCCGCCAGCGCAGTGATGCGCAAGTCTTCGCCGAGGTCGTCGATGTTGATCGTCAGCGGGTAGTTCGTGCGTTCGCGCGCGCCCAGCACTTGCACGCCGGGGGCCAGTTCGCTGACCTCGGCGATCTCTTCACTGCTGCTGTGGCGATAGTTGAGGATCGCGCTGAACAACGGCGTCGGCACCGCCACCGCACTGCAACGCTGGGCCAGGGCCAGCGAGGTCTGTTCATGGCCGAGCAACGCGGTCAGGCGTCGATGGGTGGCCAGCACCCCGGCACGCACGCCGTCCGCCCCGACATCCACCCGCAGCGGCAAGGTGTTGATGAACATCCCCAGCGCCTGTTCGCCGCCCTCGCCCGCCTCCATCCGCCCCAGCAACACGGTGCCGAACACCACGGCGGTGCGGCCCGACAACTGGCCGAGCACCCGCGCCAGCGCCAGGTGCATCAGGCTCGCCACACTGACGCCGAGCTGACGCGCCTGGCCGCGCAGTTGCCGGCTGAAATCGGTGTCGAGCATCAGCAAGGCTTCTTCGATGCCTTGGCCATCGCCCTGCACATCCTGCAGACCACAGGGCAAGGTCGGCTCGTCGATGTCGGCGAGCATCTCGCGGAAAAACGCTTCGTGAACCTGCTCGTCCAGACGCAGACGGGCTTTGGCCAGATGATCACGGTACGGCACCGGCGGCCCGACCCGCGCGGTCTGGCCGAGCAGGTGCGCGCGGGTTTCGCGGCGCACCACATCGAGCGCGACGTGATCCATGATCAGGTGATGGAACAACAACAGCGCGACCACGCGCCCATTGGCCGGATCCATGGCGTACACCAGACGCAGCAGCGGCGCCTGCCGGATGTCGAGGCGGAAGAACCGCGGGTCGTGGCGCTCCAGCAGTTGCGCCAGTACATCCGCGCCCGGGTCGAGGGCGATTTCCTCGCAGTGCAGACGAGCCTGCCGCTGCACCACTTGCAACGGTTCGTCCAGACGCTCCCAGACGAAGGAAGTGCGCAGAATGTCGTGGCGTTCGATCATCCACTGCAACGCTTCAGCGAAGGCCTCCAGCCGTTCGCGGCTGTCGAAGGCGAACCGTGCTTGTGACACGTAAGGATCGCCGGCGGGTGCCGACAGGTGCAGGTAGAGCATGCCTTCCTGCAGCGGCGCCAGCGGGTAAATGTCCTGCAGGTTGGCGGCACCGCCGGGCACATTGGCCACCAGCCGGTCGATGGTCGGCTGATCCAGCGTCACCAGCGGCAGCATGTCCGGGGTGATGCGAAACGCCGGGCTCAACCAGTCGCCACCGTGCTGCGCGACCAGTTCCAGCAGTTGCGCCTTGTGTTCGCTGAGGCTGTCCCACAACGCATCGTCCAGGGCGTCGTCGCTGCCCAGAATGACCAGGTCTTCATCTTCCTGTTGAAGGCGGATCGCATGGGTGGAAAGAACAGCCATCAGTTCGCTGAAATGCATGGGATAACCTGCTGTAAATACGAGAAAAAGGAGCGCGCAGCCGCGAGTCCGTGCCTGCTGCGCGCAGCCTGGAAAAACTAAAACATCGGGGCTTGCGGGGCTGACATGGGAAGCGGGGACAAGCCGGCCTCCCTGCGGCTGAGCAACCGCATACCTGTGGCGAGGGAGCTTGCTCCCGCTGGACTGCGTAGCAGGCCCCGATGGTTTGCATCAGGAGCCGGGGGACGCGTTGCGCCCCAGCGGGAGCAAGCTCCCTCGCCACAGGTTCGGTGTCAGACGCAGAGTTCAGAGCCGCCGTTTGCGGGTGAGGCTCGGGATGGTGGTTTGCGGGATCACCACTTGCTGCGCCTCGGGTGTGGTGCTCAGCGCCAGCGCCGCCAGGGTCGGCTGGCTGAACAGCGCCCGGGCGTCGGTGTGCAAACCGCTCTGGCGCATGCGCGCCACCAGACTCACCGCCAGCAACGAATGCCCACCGAGTTCAAAGAAGTTGTCGTGCCGTCCGACCTGTTCGACGCCAAGCACCTCGCCCCAGATCTGCGCCAGCGCGGTTTCGACTTCACCCTGTGGCGCCACGTATGGGCGATTGATGACTGCATCTGCCCCCGGCTCCGGCAGGGCTTTGCGGTCGATCTTGTCGTTCGGCGTCAGCGGCAAAGCGTCGAGCACTACGAACGCACCGGGCACCATGTACTCGGGCAAACGCTCCAGCACATGGCCGCGCAAGGTTTCCAACGATGGCGCGTCGATGCCGGCGCGCACGGTGTACCAGGCCACCAGACGCTCATCACGGACCATCACCACCGCCTCGCGAATTGCCGGATGCTCGATCAACCGCGCCTCGATTTCCCCCGGCTCCAGACGCAAGCCACGCAGCTTGATCTGGAAGTCGTTGCGACCAAGGAATTCCAGCTCGCCAGCGTGGTTGTAGCGCGCCAGATCCCCGGTGCGGTACAGCCGATCCCCCGGCACAAACGGGCTGTCGATGAAGCGCTCGGCCTGCATCTCCGGCAGCCCGTGATAACCGCGCGCCACACCGACGCCTCCGATATGCAACTCACCGCTGACGCCTTGCGGCACGGGTTGACCGTACCCATCGAGCACGTACAGCCGGGTATTGCTCAGTGCTGTGCCGATCGGCACCACGTTGTCCGGCACCGGCATGTCAGGTTCCAGCGTCCAGCCCGTGCTGTCCACGGTGGTTTCAGTCGGGCCATAAACGTTATGCAACCGCACCCACGGCAGGCGATCGCGCACCTGACGCGCCAGCGCGGCACTGAGTTCGCCGCCACCGTTAAGCACATCGGTCAGGCTGGTGCATTGCTCGACACCGTCCTGTTCAATGAACTGCTGCAACAGCGCCGGGACGAACTTGACCACCGTCACCTGCTGCTCACGAATGGTCTGCACCACATACGCCGAATCGCGGTTGCCGTCCGGTCGCGCCAATACCAGGCGCATGCCGGAACACAGCGGCCAGAAGATCTCCCACACCGAACTGTCGAAGCTGAACGGCGCTTTTTGCAGCAGCGCGCCGTGCTCGGTCGGCGGCGAAATCTGCGAACCCCAATGCACCATGTTGCAGGCACTGCGGTGCTCGATCATCACGCCCTTCGGCAGCCCGGTAGAACCCGAGGTGTAGATCATGTAAGCGAGGTTCGAAGCATTCAGACCCGGCAGTTGAGGGTTGTCTGACGGCTGCTGCTCCCAACTGCCGTGATCCAGATTGATCATCGTCACACCCGGCTCACCCAGCAATTGCCGTGTGGGGCCATGCACCAACAGTGCGACAGGCGCGCTGTCCTGCAACATGTAGTTCAGGCGCTCCAGCGGATAGTCCGGATCCAGCGGCACATAAGCGCCGCCGGCCTTGAGAATCCCCAGCAGACCGACCACCAGATCCAGCCCGCGCTCGACACAGATTGCCACCCGCGCATCCGGTTGCACACCGAGTTCGCGCAGGTGATGGGCCAGACGATTGGCGCGCTGATTGAGCTCGAGGTAAGTCAGGGTTCCCTGCGCGGATTGCAGCGCGATGGCGTCTGGCTTACGCCGCACCTTTGCTTCGAACAACACGTGCAACGGCTGATCCAGCGGACAATCGACCTCAGTGGCATTGAACGTGATCAGCACGCGTTGCAGCTCTTCGGCTTGCAGGATCGGCAAGCGGTTCAACGGCTGCTGCGGTGTCTGTTCCAGGGCCTGCAGCAAACCGTGCAACGCGGTTTGCATGTAGCCGCAAATCCGTTGCGCGCCAATCTGCGCCACGGCCCTGCCGGTGAGGCGCAAGCCGTTGCCGTAATCATCCACGCTCATGGTCAGCGGATAGTTGGTGCGCTCTTCGTTGGCCAGGGTTTCAATGCCTTGCCAGGCTTGCCGCGACGGCTCCAGCAGTTCGGTTTCGTCACTGTGCCGGTAGTTGAGCAGCGCGCTGAACAACGGCGACGGCGAAGCGACGCCACTGCAGCGCTGGGCCAGTGCCAGCGACGCGTGCTCATGCCCGAGCAGCGCGGTCAGTCGCGCGTGGGTGGCGCGCACGGCGTCCAGCACCCCGGCATCGACATCGATGCGCAACGGCAAACTGTTGATGAACACGCCCAAAGCGCGGTCAGCGCCCTCGCCGCCTTGCATGCGCCCCATCAGTACCGTGCCGAACACCACACGCTGCTGGCCGGACGTCGCCGCCAGCACCCGCGCCCACGCCAGATGGACCAGGCTCGCCACGCTGACCCCCGCCTGGCGCGCCTGGGTGCGCAAGCGTTGATAGACGTCAGCCGGCAGGGTCTGCTGCGCTTCGTCAATGCCGCGTCCGTCGCCCTGCACTTCCATCAGCCCGAATGGCAGGGTCGGCTCGTCTATGTCCGCCAGTTGCGCTCGGAAAAACGCCTCGTGTTCCTGCTCGCTGACGCCCAGCCGCGCCTGCGCCACGTAATTGCGATACGGCACTGGCGGCGCCAGCGCCACAGTGTGTCCGCACAGGCTGGCCTGCAGCTCGCCGCGCATCACTTCAAGGGCGATGTGGTCCATGGCCAGATGATGGAACAGCAGAATCCCCACCACTCGCTCCATAGCCGGATCACGGGCATACACCAGACGCAGCAACGGCGCCTGACTGACGTCGAGGCGATAACGCCGGGCGTTGAAACGCGCGTGCAACTGTTCAAGGACCGGCCCGTCACGCGGATCAAGCTCGACCTCCTGCAACGGCACAATCGCTTCACGCCACACCACTTGCACCGGGGTGGTCAGGCCTTCCCAGAGCACCGAAGTACGCAGAATGTCGTGGCGCGCCATGACCTCGCGCAGCGCCGCAGCAAAGGCCTCGACGCGCTCAAGACTGTCGAACGCCAGTTGCGACTGCAGCAGGTACGGATCGCCCTGCTCAGCGGTGATGTGGTGGTAGAGAATCCCCTCCTGCAACGGTGCCAGCGGGTAGATGTCCTGCACATTGGCGGCGCCCCCCGGAACGCTGGCGACGATCCGCTCGATGTCCATCTGCTGCAGTTGTACCAGCGGCAACATCGCCGGCGTGATGTGCGTGCAATCGGCGGCGATGCGGTTGGCCGGCACTTCGATTTCCCGACCGCTGCCGACCGAAGCGGCCAGTGCAGCGAGCGTCGGCTGGCTGAACAGCACGCGCACGTCGCTGCTCAGATCGAGCTGACGCATGCGTTCGATCAGCATCACCGCCAGCAACGAGTGCCCGCCCAGTTCGAAGAAGTGATCGTGACGCCCGACCCGCTCCACTTGCAGGACTTCGGCCCAGATCTGCGCCAGGGCGATTTCGACCTCGCCTTGCGGTGCCTCGTATTCGCGGCGGATCAAATCTCCTGCCTCGGGCGCGGGCAGCGCCTTGCGATCGACCTTGCCGTTGGCGGTCAGCGGCAGCGCCGGCAGACGCACGTAGGCGTTCGGCAGCATGGCGCTGCTCAGGCGGGTTTTCAGGTGTGCGTGCAGTTCATTGATGTTCAACGGCGCCCGCTCGGTGAACCACGCCAACAATTGTCCGTCGCGCACCAGCACCACCGCTTCGCGCACCGCTGGATGGCTGGTGAGTGCGCTCTCGATTTCCCCCGGTTCGATGCGCACGCCACGGATTTTCACCTGATCGTCATTGCGCCCCAGGTATTCCAGATTGCCATCGGCGCGCCAGCGTGCGAGATCGCCAGTGCGATACATGCGCGCCCCCGGTTCAGCGCTGAACGGATCGCGCAGGAAGCGCTCGGCGCTCAGGTCGGCGCGGTTCAAATAACCGCGAGCCACGCCGGCCCCGCCGATGTACAACTCGCCGCTCACGCCCAGCGGCACCGGTTGCTGCTGTTCATCCAGCAGATACACCGTGGCATTGCTCACCGGTTTGCCGATGTGCAGCGACTGCCCGGCGTCGATGCGACCCGAGGTCGCCACCACGGTGGCTTCGGTCGGCCCGTAGTTGTTGATCACTTCGAAGGATTGTTGACGCGGGAACTGGCGCAGGCGATCGCCACCGATCAGCAGCGTGCGCAACGTCGGGTGAGCGAGTTGGCGGCTGAACGCGTATTCGGCGATGGGGGTCGGCAAAAAGCTCACCTCCAGCGGCTGCGCACACCACCAGTCGAGCAGCGCATCGATGTCTTCGCCACCCTCGCTGACCGGCGCCAGGTGCAGGGTCGCGCCCACGCACAGCGCCGGCCAGACTTCCCAGGCCATCGCGTCGAAACCGAAGCCGGCCAGGCTTGAGGTATGGCTGCCGGCGCGCAGGTCGAAAACGTCAGCGTGCCAATCGACCAGATTGCACAGGGTGCGATGCTCGACCATCACCCCCTTGGGCAGGCCGGTGGAACCAGAGGTGTAAATCACATAAGCGAGGTTGGCCGGGGTCAGCCCCGGCATCTTCGGCGCGCCGACATGTTCGACGGGCCAGGTCGGCTGATCCAGCTCGATCACCGGCACCGACAGCGCCGGCAAATGCTCGCGCAGCACACGCTGGGTCAGCACCGCGATGGGCGCGCTGTCCTCCAGCAGATAGCTCAGGCGCTCGGCCGGATGCGCCGGATCCAGCGGAACATAAGCGGCGCCAGCCTTGAGAATCGCCAACAACCCGACCAGTGTGTCGAGCCCGCGACGGGCGATGATCGCCACCCGGTCATCCGGGCGCACACCGAGGTCGAGCAGATGATGAGCGAGCGCATTGGCACGTTGATTGAGTTCGATATAGCTCAGGCATTGCCCTTGAGCAATCGCCGCCAGTGCCTGCGGCCGCAGCATTGCCTGCGCTTCGATACGCTGCGCAAGGGGGGTCGGAGCCGGGTAGTCCACCCGCGTGGCATTCCACTGTTGCAGCAGCGCGGTTTCCTCGGGCGTGCTCAGGTCGAAATCCGCCACCGGCAGGTTCACCGCCTCCAGCCCCTGCTCCAGAATCAACAACCAGCGTTCCGCCAGGGCCTTGACTTGATCGGCGCTGAAATATGCCTCGCTGTAGATCAGGTACAGGCGCGCATCGTCGTTGGCAAGACTGCTCAGCAGGTGCACCGCCAGCGGCGTGGCCTCCTCGACGTTCGAGGCCTTGATGATCCGTCCCGATGCCTCGCCGTAGCGATAATCATGAGTGCCCTGTTCGTAGGAAACCGTGACCTCGAACAGCTGCGAGCGCTCTTCGCGCAGCAAACCCAGGGCGCGGTTCATTTCACTCACGGGGAAGCGCTGATGGCGGAAATCCTTGCGCAGCTCATCACGGATCGCGCGCACCAGTTCAGCGAAGGTAGATTCGCGACCGAAACCCATGCGCACCGCGCTGACCTGGGCGAACAGCCCGAGGGTGGATTTGAAGCGCGCACCCGAGCGGTTGAGAATCGGCAATCCAACTACCCATTCGTCACGCTGCGCGGTACGGCTGAAGTAAACATGCAGCGCCGCCAGCAACACATGGAACGCCGACGCGCCGAACGCTCGGGCCACCTGCTGCATGCGCTCATGCAGCAACGCCGGCAAGGGCTGCGCGTAGACCTGCGTCTGCGCGGTCTGACCGGCCAGACTCTGCTGATGCCGTGGCAGCAACAGCGGCTCGGGCAATTGTCGGTACTTGTCCAGCCAGTAGGCGCGATCCTGCGCATAACGCGGCGACGCTTGGTAGCGCGCATTGTCTTCGATGAAGTCGATGTACGACGGCGCCGCGACTGGTGCCGGTTGGCCGTGCGCCAGCGCGTTATAGATCTCGTCCAGCGACTTGAACATTTCGCCAAAGCTCCAGCCATCGAAGATCAAGTGATGAGCCTGCACGGCTAACCAATGTCGCTGGTCATCGAGGTGGATCAACTGAAAGCGGAACAGGCAGCCGCCGTCCAGCACGAAGGGTTGATCGATGCGCGCCTGAACCAATCGCCGCGCCGCCGATTCAGGCTCGCCGTGCGTCGACACATCGTGGATCGGCATCGGCACCGCGACTGACCGGGCAAACTGCTGCAGCGGCAAGCCTGTTGCACCGGCGCCGGGCAACAGCACCGTGCGCATTGCGTCATGCCGGGCCACCAGCGTTTCCAGCGCGGCCTGCATCCGGGCCGGCTCCAGCGGGCCACTGAGGTCCATGTAGCCGCCGATGTTGTACAGCGGCGAATCACCGCGACTCAGCTGATCCAGCCAGATATCCAGCTGCGCAGCGGTCAGCGGATACGTCTGGAGCGATGCGGACGGCGTGGCCACCGCAGGGGCGGAAATAGGCGGCATAAGATCCTTCTCAGGTGATTTTGCGCCTATTCAAGCATCGGCCCCGAGGCCGACATGACACCTGAAACCCGGACAACCTCGTCCCACGCGCCGGCCAGTCCGCGCTTGAACAGCCTTATTGGGTGGGAACACACTAAAAGTTCGGAGAGGAAATACTGAAATTCTTGTAGGAAAAATGCCACACGCTGACGCCGCCATCGACCAGCGCAGTCAGCATATGAAAAGGTAACTGCCCCGGTTTTCAAGCCTTTGCCGTGACCGAACAGTCACGCAAAGCGCGACCGCTGTACCAGGAACCGTCAGAAGGCCGGCGCCAATTTTCAGAAATGATGGCACTTTGTGTCCCTGTTTTCCCCTACAGACGTAGGACAAATCCATAGGCTTAAATCCCGCCCCAGATCAGTTTCAAGGAGAGACGATTGCGTGGGCGGCTTTTGCATCAACAGCGGACGACTCGGTGATGACTCGGAACCAGGGATGACAAGGATATGAATCTGACCGGCAGCATTCGCAACATGGAAAACCCGCACTTTTACTGGCAACTGGGGGAACTGATTGCCAGCACCGGCGATGATCATTTCGCCAATAACCTGTTCCAGTTGGTCGACACCCTGGTGCCGGTCAATCGCGTCGATCTCAGCGAGTGGACGCTGGACGAACGCCAGGCCAGCGTGGTCGAGATCAAGGCGCTGGGCAGCGCTGGCCTGCCGCAGACCTTTCCGCCGCCAGACCCGTTGACGAGTCCGGACGATCATCCGCTATTGCAGAAGATGATCGAGATGAATGATTCCCTGCTGATTCAACTCAAAGCCTCACTCCAGCCCCGCCATCCGCAGCACAGCGTGCACCAGTGCAATCTGGTGTCGCGCACCTCCAACCGCCGTTGTGTCATCTCGTTCTACCGACCGCATACGCAACGGGTGTTTTCCCTGCCGGAGCTGTCGTTTCTCAAAAGCCTGTCCGACACCCTGTTGCCGCTGATTGAACGGCACGCGCAACTCAGTCGACAGATCGTCGCCAAACAACCGCGCCTGCCCCTGGCCGATCTGGAGCAGGCGCCGTTGCAGCAGGTGTTCGACGAGCGCCTGGCGCTGGGCGCCATTGTCCTCTCGGCCCGGGAAAAGGAAGTCTGCCTCGGGCTGCTGACCGGCGGCACTGTGCCGCAACTGGCCGAGCAGCTGCGGGTCAAGAGCAGTTCGGTCGAGACCTACCTCAAGCGTGCCACCGCCAAACTGGGCGTCAGCGGACGGCATGGCCTGGCGCGCTGGATGGCGGGGGCGTAACGGCGAAGTCAGGCTTCAACGGTGTTCGCGAGGGTGTATGGAGACTGAGTCCCCGGCACGTATTTTTTCTGCATGAGAGCGTTCGATGTTGCGCATGTCCCTGCTGTCCCTCGCCGTCCTGTTGGCCGGTTGTTCGTTGATTCCCGAGTACCAGCGTCCGGCCTCACCGAGCGCGGCGCAGTACCCGCAAGGCGCGATTTACCCGACACAGACAACCGCCGCAGCGCGCTCTGAAGACTGGCGCACGCTGTTCAACGACCCGGCGCTGCAACAGCTGATTGAAAGCGCACTGCTGAACAATCGCGACCTGCGCGTGGCGGCGCTGAACGTCGAGGCGTTCCAGGCGCAGTACCGGATCCAGCGCGCCGATCTGCTGCCGGCAGTGTCGGCCAATGCCAGCGAGTCGCGCCAACGCCTGCCGCCCAGCGTGACCCGCAGCAAAGCCATGATCAATTCGACCTATGCGGCGAATCTCGGCGTCAGTGCCTATGAGCTGGATTTTTTCGGCCGGGTGCGCAGCCTCAGCGAGCAGGCGCTGCAAACCTGGCTGGCGACCGAGCAGGCGCGGCGCAGTGCCGAGCTGAGTCTGGTGGCCAACGTCGCCAATGCCTACCTGACCTGGCGCGCCGATCAGGAGTTGCTCGAACTGACGCGCCAGACCCTCGCCGCCGATGAACAGAGCCTGCGCCTGACCACGCGCAACCGTGACGCCGGCAAGTCTTCGGCGCTGGAACAGGCGCAGGCCAAGACCAGCGTCGACAGTTCGCGAGCCAATCTGGCGCGCTACAAACGCCAGGTGGCGCAGGATCTCAACAGCCTGACGCTGTTGGTCGGCGCGCCAGTCCCCGAGCAACTGCCGGCGCAACCACTGGCCAGCGATCTGATCCGGCAACTGCCGGCGGGGTTGCCGTCGGATCTGCTGCAACGGCGCCCGGACATTCTCCAGGCCGAGTACCAACTGAAGGCGGCCAACGCCAATATCGGCGCGGCGCGCGCGGCGTTTTTCCCCAGTGTCAGCCTGACCGCCAGTGCCGGCACCTCCAGCCGCGATCTGTCCGGGCTGTTCAGCGCCGGCTCCGGCGCCTGGACGTTCCAGCCGCAAATCAACCTGCCGATTTTCAACGCCGGCAGCCTGCGCGCGAGCCTGGATTATTCGAAATTGCAGAAAGACGTCGCAGTCGCCGAATACGAGAAATCGATTCAGACCGCATTTCAGGAAGTCGCCAATGGCCTGGCGGCGCGCAGCACTTATCAGCAGCAATTGCAGGCGCAACGCGATCTGGTGCAGGCCACTCAGGACTACTACAACCTGGCGCAGCATCGGTATCAGAATGGCGTCGACAGCAGCCTGACGTTTCTCGATGCACAGCGTTCGCTGTTCAGTTCACAGCAGGGGCTGATCACCGATCGGCTCGCGCAACTGGTCGCCGAGGTCAACCTGTACATCGTGCTGGGCGGCGGCTGGCGGGCCGATGAGGCGAGTTTTAATTAGCCCCCCGTCACTTTTTCTTACACCTTTTGTCGCCCGATCCTGCGCCACGCAGCGATCCGTGGCCGGCGTCTGCCGTCAGTTTGGTATCATGCGCCGCTTTTACGGTTAACCCCCCGCCAGTCCTGCCGACTGACGGGCTGCAAAAGGCGGTATTAGATGACGGCTTTGTTGACTCGCCGCAAGGTGCTTGCGGGAATGGGCGTGCTGGGCCTGGGCCTGCTCGCCGGCTGCGACACCCGTGGCCAACTGTCGTACAAGTACGGCAAGGACCTGAGCGACAAGATCCTCGGGCGCACCTTCAAGCTGAAGAACACCGACGGCGAAACCATGACGCTGTCGAGCTTTCGCGGCATGATGCCGATGATCTTCTTCGGCTTCACCCAATGCCCGGCCGTGTGCCCGACCACCCTCGCCCGCGCCGCGCAAATCAAGAAACTGATGGGCAAGGACGGCGACCGTCTGCAGGTGATCTTCATCACCCTCGACCCGGAACGCGACACTCCGCAGATCCTCGACAGCTACGTCAAAGCCTTCGACCCGAGCTTCGTCGCGCTGTACGGCACCGTCGAGGAAACCAAGGCCACGGCCAAGGAATTCGACGTGTTCTACGAGAAGGTCCCGGCGGGCGATACCTACACGATCTCCCACACGTCCACCAGTTACGTCTACGACTCGCGCGGCCAGTTGCGCCTGGGTCTGTCTGTATCGCTTTCGGCACAAGAGTGCACGGAAGATTTGCTCACCGTTATGGAGGTCTGCTGATGCACCCCGTTTTGAACAACATCAAACGCGCCGTTTTCGCCCTGTCCCTGCTGGGCCTGGCGTTTCAGGCCAGCGCTCAGACCAAGGTCGACGACGCCTGGGTGCGTGCGACCGTGCCGACCCAATCGGCCAGCGGCGCGTTCATGACCGTCACCGCCGACAGCGACAGCAAACTGCTGAGCGTGGCCTCGCCAGTGGCCAAAGATGTACAGATCCACGAAATGACCATGAAGAACGACGTGATGAGCATGGGCCCGGTCAAATCGGTCGACCTGCCGGCCGGCAAAGCGGTCAGCCTCGACCCGAACGGCTACCACGTGATGCTGATGGGCCTGACCGCTCAGCTCAAGGAAGGCGAAAGCGTGCCGCTGACCCTGACCGTGGAAAACGCCAAGGGCGAGAAGGAAACCGTCGAAGTCAAAGCCGAAGTCCGTGCGCTGACGCACATGGAAGGTCACGATCACAGCAAGATGCATTGATCTGACTGCGCGGCAATAAAAAGGGGCGGCCTGATTGATGATCAGGTCGCCCCTTTTTATTGCGCAAGTCAGCCGCGTTTGCGAGCCAGTGCGTTGCGCACACTTTCTCTCGACATCCCCGAGCGCGGTGCCGCCGCAGTTTTCTCCACGGGCGCCGCAGCCAACTGCTGCTTGCGCTTCAACACCTGACTCCAGCGATAACCGAGATAACCGGCCGCCGCAAAGAACCCCAGCCAACCAGTGATCAGGTTGACCACTGTCCACAGCCCAAGGGTGATCAGTACGGTTTTCCAGGTGAACAGCTTCAGGTTGGCGCCGACAACATCCTCAGGCATCCACCAGCCGCTCACGCAAAAACTCGATGAAACGCTGGGTCTTGGCCGGCAACAAGCGGGTTTCCGTCAGTGCGTATACCGCAATTGAACTGGACTGCCACTTTGGCAACACCCGGCATAACGCGCCGCTGGCCAGATCTTCGGCGGCAATGCCTTCGGCCAACACGGCGATTCCCTGATCAAGCATGGCCAGGCGCCTGAGCATGCCGACACTGTTGAGCTGAAAGCGTCCGGCGATTTCGACTTCAATCGTCTCTCCGGCCGTAGACAGGATCCAGTTGTCCGGCCTTGGCGTGCGCAAACGCAAGCACTCGTGCTTCACCAGATCACTCGGTTGCCGCGGCGTACCAAAACGCTGCAGATACCCCGGTGATGCATACAACCCGCGTCGTAACGTGGTGAGCTTGCGGGCGATCAGATTGGACGTCGCCGGCTCACCCATGCGGATCACGACATCCACCGGCTCGCTGACCAGATCCACCTGGCGTGGCGTAAGGTCGAAATCGAAGCTGATGCCCGGGTAATTCCCGGCAAATTCGGCGATCAGCGGTGCCAGATAAACGTTAGCGAAATCCACCGGCATCGACACGCGCAACAGTCCACTGGGCTGCGCCAGCATTTCACCCAGTTGCTCGTGCGCCAGGCGCGCCTCCTCGACGATCCGCTTGCAGCGGTCAAAGTACAGCTGCCCGGCTTCAGTCAGTTCAAGCTTGCGCGTGGTGCGATGTAGCAAACGCAGGCCAATGGCCTTTTCAAGGCCGCTGATGCGCCGCGATAGAGTCGAATTGGGCATGCCCAGTGCCTCGGCCGCGCGACGAAAGCTGCGCACCTTCACTACCTCCACAAACAGCGCCATATCGTTCAAAAGCTCCACGGAAATTGCTCCATGAGTGGAATAGTCATTTCATCTTTAGCGGATTTATCCCGAAAACGGATTGATCAATGATAGCCACATCAATTACCGAGGAGCAGCAAAATGAGTTCGCTATTCACGCCCGTCCAGATGGGTCGCGTTGTACTTGAGAACCGTCTGGTGATGGCGCCGATGACTCGATCCCGTGCCGATGACGACGGCGTACCCAGTGATCTGGTCGCCACTTATTACACGCAGCGCGCCGGCGCCGGCCTGATCATCAGTGAAGGCGTGTATCCCGAGGCGACGGGAAAAGGCTACGTGCGTACTCCCGGGATCGAGACCGACGAACAGGTCAGCGCCTGGAAACAGGTCACCGACGCGGTGCATGCTCAAGGCGGCCGAATTTTCATGCAATTGATGCACAGTGGACGAATCTCCCATCCGTCGCTGCAACCCCGCGGCGCCCTGCCCCTGGCACCGTCGGCGATCAAACCGGCTGGTCAGACCTGGACCTCGAATGGCCTGCAAGACTTCGTCACGCCGCATGCACTGAGCGTGGTCGAAATTGCCGCAGTGGTTGAAGGCTACCGTCAGGCAGCTCGCCGGGCGATTGAGGCCGGTTTCGATGGTGTTGAAGTGCATGGGGCCTCCGGGTATCTGCCAGAGCAGTTTCTCTCCTCTGGCAGCAACCAGCGCAGCGATGAATATGGCGGCTCGGTGGAAAACCGCGCGCGGTTCCTCCTCGAAGTGCTGGCGGCAGTTGCCACGGAAATTGGCAGTGATCGCGTGGGCTTGAAAATCTCCCCCGAGATGAATTTCAACGACATCATCGATGCCGACCCACAAGCAACGTACACCTATCTGGTCGAGCACCTGCACAGTCTCGACCTTGCTTATTTGCACGTCGCCTTGTTTGGCGCCAAGACCGACTATCACGCGTTGCTGCGGCCACTCTTCGATGGTCGCTACTTGATCGGTGGAGGACTCGATCAAGCCGCCGCCCAGGCGTTGATCGAAAACGCACAAGCGGATGCTGTGGTGTTCGGCAGTGCGTTCCTTGCCAACCCGGATCTGCCCGAGCGTCTGCGTCTCGGTGCCGAACTCAATGCACCGGACAAAGATACGTTCTACACCCCGGGCGCCAAGGGCTATATCGACTATCCGACATTGAGCCAAGTGTAAGGAGTCTGCCATGTCCGCCCGCGCCTCCTTGAAGTCCATGCGTCACGGCAGCCATTTCCGTGCCTTTTCTCTGCACGGCGGGCAGCCGGGTGTCAGCATCGACCCGTTTCTTGCCGTAGACCATGCGTGGATCAGCGGGCCGACGTTTGCGCCCCACCCACACGCTGGGTTCAGCGCGGTGTCGTATCTGTTTGCCGACTCGCAAACCGCAATCGACAACCGTGATTCGCTGGGCAACCGCAACTTGATTCGACCGGGCGGCCTGCACTGGACAGCCGCCGGCAAAGGCATCGTTCACGAAGAGGTCCCGAACGAAAGCGGCAAGACCGTACACATGCTGCAAATTTTCATCAATTTGCCGCTCGCATTTCAGGAGGCTGCGCCTTTTGCCCTCAGTCTTGCCCCTGAAGACGTGCCGGTCTTGCGTTTGCCGGGGGCCGAAATCCGGGTGCCACTGGGTGCCTTTCTCGACACCCGCTCGCCGCTGGATCTGCCGACCGACGTAAGCCTGCTCGATATCAGCATCAAGCCGAGGCACGAAGTGCGGATTCCCGTTGCCAGCGGCGAGTCGGCGTTCGTCATGCCAATCGACGGCGACATCTGGATCGACGACCAGCGTTTCACCATCGACAACGCGCAGGTACCCGTGAGCCTGGCCATCGGCGAAGCGCACAGCATCACCCTGCGGGCTACAGATGCGCCCGCCCACGCCGTGGTGTTTCGTGGTGTGCCATTGCATCAACCGGTGTATTGGCAGGGGCCGCTGGCACTTGCCTCGTCAGACGCGCTGAGCCGGGCGGTTGCGGCCTATCAGCGCGGTGAGTTCGGAACTCTGCAACCCCGTTGAACCGTTCCATCGACCGGGGCGCCGTGCCCCGTAACATCTGCCAGGAGAGATACCATGAGTTACGAGAAATTCAGTGCCAATAATGCTGCCCTGCTGTTGATCGACCATCAGGTGGGCACCATGGGCTGGGTGAAATCCATTCCGTTCGAAGAACTCAAACGCAATGCCCTGATGCTCGCCAGAACCGCAAGCATTCTCAAACTGCCGGTGGTGCTGACGTCGAGTATGGAGGAATACGCTCAGGGTCCATTGCTCAGCGAACTTGAGACGATCCTGCCTGCCGAGTTCGCCGCACGAGTCAAACGCCTTGGCATCGTCAACGCCATGGATGATGAAAACTTTGCCGGCGCCGTCAAGGCGACCGGACGCAAGAAGCTGATTATTGCCGGGGTCACCAACGACGTCTGCACGGTATACCCGGCGTTGAGTCTGGTGCGCGACGGTTATGAAGTGCAGGTGGTTGCCGATGGCGGCGGATCGCCGAGCGTCATGGCCGACGATATCGCCTTGCGCCGCATGGACAAAGGGGGGGTGACCCTGACCACGACCAATCAGTTGATCGCCGAACTGGCCGGCAGTTGGGCAACCCCTGAGGGTGGCCAACTGGTGCAGGTGTTGATGGAAGCCTTGCAGTCCTGATCACTCAACTCCGGCAGCCGCCGCTCAGCGGCTGTTTTTATGCATCAACTCCCCGCGCCACCATGCGCCTCTTCAAAGAAGTAATCCTTCCAGCTGCCGGCCTTGTTCTTCAGCACGCCCAGTTCCTGCAGTTTTTCGGCATAGATGAACGTGCGCTGCGGCACCACCGTGAAGTCGATTTCCGGATCGGTGACGATCTTCTCGACCAGCGCCAGCGGCAGCTTCGACTGTTCGACGCGGATGTACGCCTGGGCGGCGGCGGGTTTGTCGGCCTTGATGATTTTTTCCGCTTCGGCCAGCGCATCGTAGAACGCCTTGTAGGTCCTGGGATTGTCGTCGTGGAATTTTTCCGTGGTGTAGAGCACGTTGAAGGTGGCCTGACCGCCGAGCACGTCGTAGGAACTCAGCACTTTGTGCACGTTGGGGTTTTGCAGCGCCTGATACTGGAACGGCGGACTGGAGAAATGCGCGTTGATTTCCGAACCGCCGGCAATCAGCGCCGCCGTGGCGTCCGGATGCGGCAGGCTGACCGAGATGTCGTCAAATTTCTTGTACTGGTCATTGCCGAACTCCCTGGCCGTTTCGATCTGCAGGGTCCGCGACTGGAACCCCACGCCCGCTGCGGGTACGGCGATGCGATCCTTGTCGCTGAAGTCCTTCAGGGTCTTGATATTCGGGTTGTTGGTCAGCAGGTAATTGGGCATCGAGCCGAGCGAGGCAATGGCCTTGACGTTCTGTTTGCCGCGGGTGCGATCCCACACGGTAAGCATCGGCGGCACCCCGGCGGAGACCACGTCCAGCGCACCGGTGAGCAGTGCTTCGTTCATGGCAGTGGCGCCGGAAATGCTGTTCCAGTCGACCTTGATCTCCAGCCCCTGCGCCTTGCCGTGTTTTTCGATCAGTTGCTGATCACGAACCACATCGAGAATCAGATAACCGATGCCGAATTGCTGGGCGATGCTGATCTTGCCTTCGGCCTGCGCACCGCTGCTGAACAGCATGCTGCTCGCCAGAGATGCGGCCAACAGGGTCAGCGCAGAACGTTTGAACGGTGTGGCCATGACAACCTCGCAGCAGGGTGGATTTGGCTGAAAGGCCGAACTCTATCGCTATAAAAAACAGAAATTAAATACCGTTATCGAATATCCATAGCACGCTCGCATGGGCCGTCATGCGCTGATTTAAACAGCCTGAAACAATAAATCTGCCATCGGTTACACGTTGTGCGTCAGTCACTAGCGGGCTGACACCAGCGCTGGTCACGGCCTCAAGCCCTGCGCCGTGTCTGTGCGAGCAGATCAGCCACGCGTTTAAAAGGGCGATCACGCAGCCCACCCTTGGTATCATCGCGCACACTTTTATGACGGTTTGATGGCTGGAAGGTCTGTGTTTGTGAGCGTTCTTTTGCGTTGGTTGCGGCAACCGCATGCCCGCCTGTTTTCCCTGATTCTGCTGGTACTGATTGTACCGGTGTGCCTGCGCGCTGCATTGGGCTGGTCGTCGCCGCTGGGCTATTTGTCCGACCTGGCGATTGGCAGTTTGCTGGTGCTGTTGCTGCATCGCCGTGCGTGGTGGCTGGCGTTGCCGTTGCTGCTGTTCTGGGGGTTGCTGGCGGTGGCGACGGCGGAGCTGGTCAGCGCTGTCGGCCGGCTGCCGAATCCTGCCGACCTGCATTACCTGATTGACCCGCAGTTCGTGGAAAACTCCACCGGTGGCGGCTTTGCCCATCCGGCGCTGGGCGTGGCCCTGTTGCTGGCGCTGCTGCTCTGGTTGCTGACGCGTTTCGCCAATCGCGCGCAGCCCGCTGCTGCCCTGCCCCGTGCCGTGTGGGCCGCACCGGCGCTGCTGTTCGCCGCGCACTGGGGCGTGCAAAACCAGTGGCCGAGCGAGGAAGATCCGTGGCGTCTGTACAACCTGCCGCATCAGTTGCTTGCCTCGCAAGTCGCCGATCTGCAGTTGCAGGCCGAGGAATGGCTGGACGGTGACGTCGAACCCGCCGCGCCACAGATGGCCGGGCTGACCGATCTGGATCTCAATGGCCACAAACTGCTGGCCGCGCCGGGGCAGGCGCGCAACGTGCTGATCATCGCCTTGGAAGGCATTCCCGGCGCGTACATCCGCGCCAATCGCGAGGCCATCGGCAGCCATTATCAGGAAGACCTGATGCCCAACCTCAGCCGCTGGGCCGAGCGCGGCATGAACACCCCGGATTACGTGCTGCATACGCACCAGACCATTCGCGGCCTGTACGCCATGCTCTGTGGCGATTACGACAAGCTCAACAACGGCACGCCCAAAGGCGTGGAGATGCTCACTCAGCAGGAGCGCAATCAGGCCTGCCTGCCGGCGCAACTGCGGCAGAACGGCTTCAGCACTCATTACCTGCAAGGCGCCGGTCTGCGTTTCATGGCCAAAGACAAGATCATGCCGCACATCGGTTTCGATGCGACCCACGGCCTGGAATGGTTCTCTAACGCCAACTATCTGGAGTTTCCGTGGGGCAAGGATGACAAGGCGTTCTTCGAAGGCGCTCTGGATTACGTTGGTCAACTGAAGCAGCAGAAGCAACCGTGGATGCTCACCCTGCTGACCGTTGGCACCCACCAGCCCTACTCCGCACCGGAAGACTATCTGGCTCGCTACGAGACGCCGAAGCAGGCCGCTGTCGGTTATCTCGACGATGCGCTGGAGCAGTTCCTCAGCGGCCTCGAACGCCAGGGCGTGCTCAGGGACACGCTGGTGGTGATCACCTCGGACGAATCCCACGGCATCGACGGCGTGCGTCTGGCGTCGTCGTGGGGCTTCAACCTGACGCTGGCACCCGAACAGGAGCAACTGCCGCGACTGAATGCCGGGGTGTACGGTCATGTCGATCTGAGCGCATCGATCCTCGACTATTTCGACTTGACCGTGCCGACGGCGCTGAGCGGCCGCTCGCTGTTTCGCGACTACGACAGCGGGCGCGAAATCATGTCCTACACCAACGGCAAACTGCGCTACCACAATGGTCAGGGGATCTTCTCCGAGTGCGACATGCCGCGCCGTTGCCGCTACTACGAAAGCGCCGGGTTCATTGCCGAGCGGGCCACCTTCAAGGGCAATGAAAGCAGCCAGCAGGCCCGGCAGATTGCCGCGCGGGCCATGGCGCTGGACCTGTCGCTGCTGCGCACCCCGCTCAATCAGCGTTACCAGTTCGGCAGCAACAACGTCATCCCGCTGCAGGCACAGATCAACGATGACTGGGCCGACAACCTGATCGGCGCGCAGTACCTGGAAATGCCCAAGGGCTCGCACACCCGCGTGCGCCTGACCGTGCGCTCGGTGGACCCGCAGCAGGCGGCGTACATTCAGCTCAAGGCCAAGGAGTTCGAACAGGACGTGCAACTGGGCCTGCCGACCGAGATGGTCGCCACGGCGGACCAGCCGCTGGAGATGGATTTCAGCTTCGACAACCCGCAACAGCGCAAGGCGTTTTCGTTCCACTTGCTGGGTTATGGACTGGGTGCGGTCGAGGTGACGGATTTCAGTGTGATCACCGAGTTGCCGGGGCAGGAAGATCCGCTGGATGCGCTGCCGGAGGATGAAACGATGCAATCGAGTTGAAATCAGGGAGGGGACGGATTGGTTGGATCCGTCCCTTGGCATTTACTAAAGACGCTTAATTTCAAATTTACCTGTAACTGTCTTTCCATCAGGCAAAACAAAATCGATGTCACCTGAAACACCGGATCGATTTTCGCCTGTCCGTAAGAACGTGACATTTGCCAGTCCTTGTTTAATAACGTGAGACACGTTTGAGATCCTAACGCTCCAAACCAGCCCACCTTCGTACCATCTCACCTGGTGAGGGCCGTCCTTTATCAAGTCCTGTGGAACGCAGAAGGTAACGACGTTGTGGTTGTAATCATCAGCCCCAACAATGAAATAGTCCTTATCTGCCGTATGAAAAAGCAAGTTTGTCTTCGCGACCATGAACTCTCTTCCATCAACGTGTGCACTAAACGTTCCTTTATATTGATGGTGATTTTCATTAATCAGGTCGAAAATTTGCTTTTCTGATTTATTTGAATTTTGCATGTCGATGCGCTCCGATCCGTTTGAAGGCGGTTGCCTGCGATTGAAAAGCTATGCCTCAATTATCTTGGGCGCTACTGTCATAACTGACAGGTTATTAGCTGAAATCGAAATAAGAAGTTTAAAAAAGACAATTAAATGCGGTATCAAAGCAGTTTGCGACAATGTATGAGCCGGCTATGGACTGGGCGCGGTCGAGGTCACGGATTTCAGTGTGATCACCGAGTTGCCGGGGCAGGAAAATCCGCTGGATGCACTGCCGGAGAATGACACCGCACAATCAAGCTGATGCCCGTGCAGGAGCTGCCGCAGGCTGCGGCAGCTCCTTCAGGGGGGCGAAGGGCTATCAGAACGTCGTGCGCAACCCGACCTGAATGCTGCGCCCTTCTGCCGGTGCAATATCACGCAGGATCGAACTGGCGTAACGCACGGTCTGGTTGGTCAGGTTCTCGGCGTTGACGAAGGCCAGCCATTTGCTCTGGCCGACATCAAAGTGATAACCCACATTGGCGCCCAGCGTGGTGTAGCCGTCGGTGCTGCTTTCGTTGTCTGGCACACGATGCTGCGAGCTGGCGTGTTCGATATCGATCCGCGCCTGCCAGCGATCCAGTTCCCACAGCAAACCACTGTTCAAGCGCAGCGGCGCGATGCGCGGCAGGTCCTGGCCGGTGTCGAGATTCTTGGCGCGGGTGTAATCGCCTGACAGCTCCAAAGCAAATTTGCCGTAGGCATTTTCGCCAAGCGTCCAGCGATCCTGCGCCTCGATGCCACTGAAACGTGCACGCACACCCGAGTAGGTGTATTCGGGAATCCCGCCAGCATCCTCTTCGCCTTCGTCATTCAGTGTACGGCCCGTGCCGAGCAAGCCGATGTAGTTGGAGAAGTGGCTGTAAAACACACCGACACTGCCCTTGTGCGTGCCGTTGTCGAAGCGCAATGCGAGGTCGCTGGACACGGCTTTTTCTTTCGACAGCCCGGCATCGCCGACTTCATAGGTGCCGGTCGCGACGTGGGCGCCGTTGGCGTACAACTCATAGAACGTCGGCGCGCGTTCGGTGTAGCCCAATGTCGCGGCGACCGACCAGATCGGCGTCAGCGTGTACACCGCGCCGGACGACAGGCTGCCGGCGGTGAAACTGCTGGAGCGGTCGGCATTGGCAAAGCGCTCATTGCCTTTGGCGTCCGGGTCGACGCTGGTGTGTTCGAGGCGTCCGCCGAGGGTGAACAGCAAGCGCTCAGTGGCTTGCAACTCTTCCAGAATGAACAGTGCGCCAGCGTCGGTATCGGTGTGCGGCACAAAGGCTTCTTCGCCCAGTGCCGAGAATTCGTTGCGGCTGACCTGGGCGCCGATCACCCCGTTGAACGGGCCCAGCGGCTGATGCCGAGCCTCGACCCGAGCTTCGTAACCCTTGTTCTTGAAGGTGGTGCCGACTTCACCGCCCTCGATTTCGCGGTGCTGGTAATCGGTGTAGCCGGCATCGAGTTTGATCGAGCTGAACGGCCCGTCGAGATTGCGCATTTCCGAGGCGAACGCGTAGTGCTCCTGCTGCATGCGAATGCGCACGTCGTCTTCGGCGGGCGAGCCGTAGTTCGAATCGTAATTGCTGTAGGACAGCCCGGCGTAACCGTCATCCCAAGTGTAGGAACTGCCGACGGCACCGCCATCCTGACGACCATCGCTGTTGGCGAGCCGATGCTTGCGCGAGTCGCCGTCGTCGTTGGCGCGTGCCGTGCCGGTCTTGGCGTAGCCGGGAATTTTCAGGTCATTGAATTCACGGGCGCTGGCGTCCAGGTGCAAGGCGAACTGACCGTTGCCGGCCTCCAGTTTCCCCGCGCTGCTGCGGGTGGTGTCGGCACCGCCGTAACGCAACTCGCCGGCCCCGTGAATGCCTTCGATGGCTTCAGTGGGGATGCGGTTATCGAAGGTGTTGACCACCCCGCCGATCGCGCTGCCGCCGTACAGCAACGCCGCCGGGCCACGGACGACTTCAATGCGCTCGACGTTGACCGGGTCCAGCGGCACCGCGTGATCGTAGGACAGCGACGAGGCGTCCAGCGCGCCGACGCCGTTACGCAGGATGCGAATGCGGTCACCGTCCTGCCCGCGAATGATCGGCCGACTCGCGCCCGGGCCGAAGTACGACGAGGACACACCGGGCTGCTTGTTCAGCGTCTCGCCGAGGCTGCCCTTCTGCTGCAACGTGAGGTCGTCGCCGCTGAGGACGGTCGAGGGCGATGCCAGGCTCTGACCGCCCAGCGGGTTGCCGGTGATGACTTGCGGTTGCAGTTCGAGCGGCTCGGCGGCGAACACGGGTGAAGCAACAAGCAGCGCGGCGGCCAGAGGAGCCAGGCGTCGTTGAAGGGGTTGGGAACGGGCAGGCATTTCAGAACTTCCATGAGCAGAAAAATGAGATCGCTGCCGGCGTTTGGCGAGTAACGCTGGCAGAAACAGAATGAAATCTTTTTTATGTTATACAATAACATTTCTTTCTGTCATCACGATTCTCGCAATCCGTTTTGCAGCAAGCCCTCAAGCACGGGGATTTCAGGGTCGAATCAGACAATCATCCAGCCTGCGCAATAGGCGAAAACGCTGAAAGACTGCGCCTATCAACCTCCAATAGTCGGCCTATTAGCTGGTTGCCCGAGTCGGGTCTAGCCTTACTAGTCCGAAGTCGGCATGAGCCGGCCGCACAAGACCTGATAAGGATCCGAACATGGCAAATGAATCGAAATGCCCGTTCAACCACGCTGCCGGTGGTGGTACGACAAACCGTGACTGGTGGCCGAATCAACTGAACCTGAAGATCCTCAGCCAGCACTCGCCCAAGTCCGATCCGCTGGGCAAGGACTTCAACTACGCCGAAGCCTTCAAGAGCCTGGACTTCCAGGCCCTGAAACAAGACCTGCGCGCGCTGATGACCGACTCGCAGGACTGGTGGCCAGCCGACTTCGGTCACTACGGCCCACTGTTCATCCGCATGGCCTGGCACAGTGCCGGCACCTATCGCACCGCCGACGGGCGCGGGGGCGCCGGCTCCGGCCAGCAGCGTTTCGCCCCGCTCAACAGCTGGCCGGACAACGTCAGCCTCGACAAGGCCCGGCGCCTGCTGTGGCCGATCAAGCAGAAATACGGTCGCAATATTTCCTGGGCCGACCTGATCGTGCTCACCGGTAACGTCGCACTGGAATCCATGGGCTTCAAGACCTTCGGTTTCTCCGGCGGCCGTCCCGATGTCTGGGAGCCGGATGAAGACGTGTACTGGGGTTCGGAACGCGAATGGCTCGGTGGCGACAGCCGTTACGGCAAAGACAAGTCAGCCATGCAAGAACCCGGGGACGGCACACTGGTGGCCGAACCGGATCTGCATGGCAAAGAGGAAAGCCGCACCGATCAGGGCGAACGCAACCTGGAAAACCCGCTGGCCGCCGTGCAGATGGGCCTGATCTACGTCAACCCGGAAGGCCCGGAAGGCAATCCCGATCCGGTCGCCTCGGGTCGCGATATCCGCGAAACCTTTGGCCGCATGGCCATGAACGACGAAGAAACCGTGGCCCTGATCGCCGGCGGTCACGCCTTCGGCAAGACCCACGGCGCTGGCCCTGCCGACAATGTCGGGCCTGAGCCGGAAGCGGCCGGACTGGAAGAACAAGGTCTCGGTTGGCGCAACGCATTCGGCACCGGCAAAGGCGCCGACACCATCACCAGCGGCCTCGAAGTCACCTGGACCACCACCCCGACCCAGTGGAGCAACAACTACCTGGAAAACCTGTTCGGTTTCGAGTGGGAACTGTTCAAGAGTCCGGCCGGTGCGCACCAGTGGAAACCGAAAAATGGCGCCGGGGCGGGCACCGTTCCCCATGCGCACGATCCGAGCAAAAAGCTCTCGCCGACCATGCTCACTTCCGACCTGGCGCTGCGTTTCGACCCGATCTACGAGCCGATCGCTCGACGCTTTCTGGCCAACCCGAACCAACTGGCGGACGCCTTCGCCCGCGCCTGGTACAAGCTGATCCACCGTGACATGGGCCCACTGTCGCGCTACCTCGGCCCGGAACTGCCGAACGAGGAACTGCTGTGGCAAGACCCGATTCCTGAGGCCACGCACCCGCTGATCGACAGCAACGATGCCGCCGCGCTGAAAAGCAAAGTGCTGGCGTCCGGGCTGTCGGTGTCGCAACTGGTGTCCACCGCATGGGCCGCCGCATCAACCTTCCGTGGTTCCGACAAGCGTGGCGGCGCCAACGGTGGCCGTCTGCGTCTGGCCCCACAGAAATTCTGGCAGGCCAATCAGCCGGAGCAACTGGACAAGGTGCTGAAAACCCTTGAGGGCATTCAGAACGAGTTCAACGCCGGCTCATCCGGCAAGAAAGTGTCGCTGGCAGATCTGATCGTGCTGGCGGGTAACGCCGGGGTCGAGCAAGCGGCGAAAAACGCCGGGCACTCGGTGTCGGTGCCGTTCAATCCAGGTCGAACCGATGCGACTCAGGAGCAAACCGATGTCGAGTCGTTTGGCTTCCTTGAACCGATTGCCGATGGTTTCCGTAACTACAGCAAAGGCAAATACACCGTTTCCGCCGAAGCCCTGCTCATCGACAAGGCCCAACTGCTGACCCTCTCCGCTCCGGAAATGACCGTACTGGTCGGTGGTCTGCGGGTATTGGGGACCAACGTCGGACAGAGCCGGCATGGCGTGTTCACCTCGCGCACTGAAACGCTGAGCAACGACTTCTTCACCAACCTGCTGGACATGGGCGTGGAGTGGAAGCCGACCTCAGCGGCGGCAGACGAGTTCGAAGGACGCGACCGCAAGACCGGCGGCGTGAAGTGGACGGCGACGCGGGTTGATCTGGTGTTTGGTTCCAACGCGATTTTGCGCGCGCTGGCCGAGGTGTATGCGAGTGCTGACGCGAAGGAGCAGTTTGTGAAGGACTTCGTGGCGGCATGGGCCAAGGTGATGGAGCTGGATCGGTTTGATCTGAAATAACAGAAAACGCAAAAACCTGTGGGAGCTGGCTTGCCAGCGATAGCGGTAGATGAGTCAACTTCAACGTTGAATCTGATGCCGCCATCGCGGGCAAGCCCGCTCCCACAAGGTCTGATCTTATCCCTACTTACGCCAGGCTTTTGCTGACCACTTCGTACACATCACTCGACAACTGCCCAGAAGCCAGAATCCGCTCCAGCTCAGCCTTCATCAACGCCTGACGGGCGCTGTCGTATTTGCGCCAGCGGGTCAGTGGCGCCAGTTGCCGCGAGGCGATCTGCGGGTTGAAACCGTTCAGCTCGATCACCAGATCCGCGAGGAAGCGGTAGCCCGAACCGTCGGCGGCGTGGAAGTTGATCAGGTTCTGCCCGGCAAACGCACCGACCAGCGCACGCACCTTGTTCGGGTTCTTGATGTTGAACGCCGGGTGCTGCATCAACGCCTTCACCCGTGCCAGACCGCCCGGCAACGTGCTGCCGGCCTGCACGCTGAACCACTGATCCATGACCAGCGGGTTGTCCTTGAAGTGCTCGGCGAAAGTTGTCAGCGCTTTGGCCTTTTGTTCTTCGAACGGCGAGTTGACCAGCACCGCCAGCGCAGTCAGACGCTCGGTCATGTTGTCGCTGTTTTCGAACTGTTCTTGCGTAGCGGCCAACACTTCCGGCTTGCCGCTGAGCATCAGGTACGACAGCGCAATGTTCTGCAGTGCACGACGGGCAAAGTGCTCGGCCTCGGCCACGTACGGCGTCTGCTTCGACAAATCGCGGTTGGCCTGATAACGCAGCCACAGCGCTTCAAACAGGTTGTCCGCCAGTTGCTTGCGGGCAAACTCGCGGGCGCTGTGAATCGCCTCGACATCTGCCACTTCGCTGATTTCGGTCAGATACGCTTCGCTCGGCAGCGAAAGCATTTCAGCGACCATGGCCTGATCCAGCGACTCATCGGACAGCACGGTTTTCAGCGCCGAGATCAGACGCGGATCGAGCACCAGGCTTTCGCCCTTCTGCTGCTGGGCAATCAATTCCTGCAGCACTTGCACCGACAGTTGCTGACCGGCATCCCAGCGGTTGAAGCCATCGCTGTCGTGCTGCATCAGGAACATCAACTGGTCGCGGTTGTACGGGAAGCTCAGTTTGACCGGCGCCGAGAAACCACGCAGCAACGATGGCAGCGGGTGTTCAGCGATGTCGACGAAGGTGAACGTCTGCTCGGCTTCAGTCACCGAGATCACACGGCTGGTACCTTGCGCTGCCGCTTCACCGGCCAGACGCAGGGCAATCTCGTTGCCCTTGCTGTCGAGCAGGCCCAGTTCGACCGGGATCACGAACGGCAGTTTTTCCACTTTGTCCGGGGTTTCCGGGCAGCTCTGGCGGAAGGTCAGGCTGTAGGTTTTCGCCGCAGCGTCGTAGGACTCGCTGACCGCCAGACGCGGTGTGCCGGCCTGGCTGTACCAGCGCTTGAACTGGGTCAGGTCGACACCGTTGGCGTCTTCCATGGCCTTGACGAAATCGTCGCAGGTCACGGCCTGGCCGTCGTGGCGTTCGAAGTACAGGTCACTGCCCTTGCGGAAGCCTTCGGCGCCCAGCAGGGTGTGAATCATGCCGACCACTTCCGAGCCCTTTTCGTACACGGTCAGGGTGTAGAAGTTGGAGATCTCGATGAAGCTGTCCGGGCGCACCGCGTGGGCCATGGGACCGGCATCTTCGGCGAACTGGTGGGTACGCAGGTACGCCACGTCCTGAATGCGCTTGACCGTGGCCGAGTTCATATCCGAAGAGAAACCAGCGTCGCGGAATACGGTGAAGCCTTCCTTGAGCGACAGCTGGAACCAGTCGCGGCAGGTCACGCGGTTGCCCGACCAGTTGTGGAAATATTCGTGGGCGACGATCGCCTCGACCCGCTGGTGCGCCGCGTCGGTGGCGGTTTCGGCGCGGGCCAGCACGGCGCTGGAGTTGAAGATGTTGAGGCCCTTGTTCTCCATCGCGCCCATGTTGAAGTCGTTGACGGCGACGATCATGAAGATGTCCAGGTCGTACTCGCGACCGTAGACCTCTTCATCCCAGCGCATCGACTTCTTCAGGCTGTTCATCGCGTGCTGGCACTTGTCGATGTTTTCCGGCTCGACGTAAATGCGCAGCGCGACATTACGGTGGGTCATGGTGGTAAAGGTGTCTTCGACACACCACAAATCACCGGCCACCAGCGCGAACAGGTACGCCGGCTTCATGAACGGGTCTTCCCAGGTCGCCCAATGCCGGCCGTCTTCGCCCGGGCCGGAGGCGATCGGGTTGCCGTTGGACAGCAGCACCGGATAGCTGTGCTGCTCGGCGACCACCGTGGTGGTGAACTTGCTCATCACGTCCGGGCGGTCGAGGTAATAAGTGATCTTGCGGAAGCCTTCGGCCTCGCACTGGGTGCAGAACATCGTGCCGGACTTGTACAGGCCTTCCAGCGCGGTGTTGGTTTCCGGGTGGATTCTGACGCTGGTGTCGACCGTGAAGCTGGCGCTGGCCGGCTGCAGGGTCAGGGTGTTTTCAGTCAGCTGATAATCGCCGGCGCCCAGTTCCTGGTCGGCCAGGGTCACCGACAGCAGTTCCAGCTGCTGGCCGTCGAGTACCAGTGGCGGCAGGCCCGGGCCACGCTCCGGGTTGCGGCGCATCACCAGTTGCGCGTGGACCAGGCTGTGGTCCTCGAACAGCTCGAAGGTCAGGTGCGTCTCGTCGATCAGGTACTCGGGCGCCTGATAGTCCTTCAGGTAAATCATCTTCGGTTGTTCGGTGCGCATGCTGGAATCCTTATTGATGCACGGCGAGTTGATAGGCCGTGTATTTACGAACGTTGATCACGCCGGTGTCGAAAATCAGGTACTGACCCTTGATCCCCAGCAGCGTGCCTTCGGCAATCGGGTTCTTGTCCAGGTTGAAGCTGACGATTTTGGCCGGGTATTGCTCGACCGGATAGCGGATTTCGAGCGGTTCTACATCGGCAATCGTCTGAATTGCCTGTAGGCCGAATCGCTGTTGCAGACCTTGCAAGCCTTCGGCGCAGCTTTCAAACAGCTGATCGCGTACTTGCGCCAGATCCACCGCCGCCGCATCACCCTTGAGCAAGGCGCGCCAGTTGGTCTTGTCGGCCACTTGACTGCGGAACAGGTCTTCGACGAAGCCCGACTGCTGACGTGTGGCGACGCGCATGATCGGCAGCGCCTGACTCGCGCCCTGATCCAGCCAGCGGGTCGGCAACTGGGTAGCACGAGTGATGCCAACCTTGATCCCCGACGAGTTGGCCAGATAGACCACGTGATCGGTCATGCAGAATTTTTCGCCCCACGCTGGCTCACGGCAGGTGCCGGCCTCGAAGTGGCAGCGCTCCGGGCTCATGATGCAGAGGTCGCACTGGGCCAGTTTGGTCATGCACGGGTAGCAGTAACCCTGGCTGAAACTGGTTTTGGTCTTGCGCCCGCAATAGGTGCAATGAATCGCCCCCAGGTACTCCAGACGCACCGTGGTGCCGATCATGGGGTTGACCGGCACCTCGACGTCATCCAGACGAAACGCGTATTGCACGTTCGGCCCGTCCAGGCGCGCCGACATTTTGCTGATTGCACCGCGGCCAATCTCGATCAATGGATGGCATCCGACTTGAACAGGATGTTCGGTACTTCGATCGACTTCGACGCACATTCTTGCGGGCCCATGTAACCGGTGCGCTGGTCTTCAGGCAGGTTCTGGATTTCCCAGGCGATCATCGCCTGCAGCGACAGCTCGCGCTGTTCGGCGGTGAGTTTGCCACCGTCGGACCACTTACCGATTTCCACGGCCAGTTTCAGGCTCTCGTAGATGTCCGGGGTTATGTTTTTGATCATGTCGTTAAAAGAGGACATCTGGGTCTCCGTGCTCTTTATTCACTGAAATGTTAGGCGGCCAGTTTACGGCGGTTATACAAACCGCCCAACAAACCGGTGAAGCATCCGATGAGTAACCCGCTGACGTGGGCGGCGTTGGCGATCTGGCCGAACCCGATCATCGAGACCAGTCCGGACATGCAGATCACCAGCCACACCAGCATCATCACCAGCACGCCACGTGGCAGGCGATACGCCGGGTTCGGTGCCAGCAACTGGAAAATCCAGCAGTGGCCGAGCAGTCCGTAAAGCACGCCGGACAAGCCGCCGAACAGGCTCGGGCCGCTCCAGGCAAACTGCGCGTAGTTCGACACCAGGCTGAACAGCAGGGTCAGACCGAGCAGATTGATGCTGCCCTGACGTGACTCGATGCGCCGACCCAGCTCCCAGTACCACATGCCGTTCATGGCCAGGTGCAGGATGCCGAAGTGCAGCAGCATCGGCGTGAACAGGCGCCACCACTGCCCCGCCGCCAGGCTGTCGGCCAGCGGGGTGAACTGGATGTACTCGCCGACCACACGAAAGTCGAGGAACGTCAGCCAGCGGATCGTTTCGAGGTTGTCGCCCAGATAGGTCAGGCCACCGACCAGCAGGCTCAGCAGCAGGATCAATCCGGTGGCCTTGGCGTGTTTGAGTTGCTCGGCGAAGCTCGGGCGTTTGAAGGTCGGCGCCAGCGGGATGTCCAGTTGCTGATCGGGATCGCCGGCCGGGAAGCGCTCGTACAGCGAACGTACGTCTTCGCTGATTTCCGCTGGCGCCCACAGCACTTGCTCGCCCGCCTCTTCACTGACCCGATGCGGCACCTGCATCCGTTGCAGCAGCTTGACGAAACCACTCAAATCCACCGCCAGTGGCAGACGCAATACCGCTACCGCACTCATTGCAGCACCTCCGGCCGCTCGACATCGACCCAGACAAATTTATGCGGATCCAGGCGTGTTTCCTGATCCAGACGATAGGCCACCAGTTTGCCGTAGAGCACCGCGCTGTAATCCAGACACGCGAGGTTCGGGCGGATCGGCGCCGGTTTGCCGCTGCGCCAGTAATGCCCGACGAACAACAACGGCTCGTCGATGCCGTAGCGCAGCAGGTTGTTTTTTTCGCTGGAGGTCAGCGGCTTCTGCGCCACCGGCTCAGGCAGTGCATCTGGCTGGAAGACAATGTCGCCGTAGGTTTTCGGATCGTCTTCCCAGAACTTGGTACGGAAAAACGAACGCACCAGACCGTCGCCGCTGGTCATGGTCAGGCCATCCGGCAGGCGCATGTCGGTGCCGCGCAGCAAGCGGTCGAACACCGTGCAGGCGAAACTGCCGGGCACGGCCGAGGCCTGGAGAAAATGCTCGTCGATGCGCGCATCGGGAAACAGCCCGCGCAATGGTTCGATCAGGCTGGTATCCCAACAGGCGTGCACCACACGGAAGCGTCCGGCATCAACCACCAGCGGCAGTTCGTAGAACCAGTTGAGGAAGTCATGCCAGTCGCCCGGATGGTCTTCGAACTGGGTCAGGGTTTCGTGCAGCAGGCGCGCGTGCCGCGGCGTGTGCTCACGGACGAACTGCTTGCCGCTGCCCGGCAGCGCCGGCGTGCTCCAGCCCAGTGCGTTGAATTCGTGGTTGCCCATGATGCACAGCGCCTGCCCGGCCTCGACCATGTCGTGGACGATGTGCAATGCCTCGCGGATTCGCGGGCCACGGTCGATGATGTCGCCGACGAACACGGCCATGCGCGATGGATGCCGCCAGACCCCGCCCTGCTTGTGATAACCGAGACGGTCAAGCAAGTGTTCGAGGGTCAGGGCGCATCCGTGCACGTCACCAATCAAGTCATAACTGCGCGCGGGATCGAGCATCAGTCGCCTCCACCACCCAGCTTGCTGCCCCAGCCGAGTTTGGTCCGGCAGACTTCGTAGTAATTGTGGTCGAGCGGATGAATCAGCCGCAGCTTCTGGGCTTTCTTGCTGACGGTGATGGTGTCGCCCGGCGCGCAGGTGAAGTGGTTCTGCCCGTCGCAGGAGACTTGCGGGTAAATCTGCATGTTTTTCGACACGACGATTTTCAGCTCACTGTTGCCATCGACCACAATTGGCCGGCTCGACAACATATGGGGGTACATCGGCACGATCACAATGGCGTCGAGCTTGGGATGCATGATCGGGCCACCCGCCGACAGCGCGTAAGCGGTGGAACCGGTCGGGGTGGCGACGATCAGACCGTCGGCCTTCTGGCTGCAGACGAACTGGCCGTCGATGTACAGCTCGAACTCGATCATCCGCGTCGATTTGCCCGGGTGCAGCACCACATCGTTCAGCGCATCGCCCTGGCCGATGGCCTCGGCGTGGCGGCGGACTTCGGCTTGCAGCAGGAAACGGTTTTCTACCAGATAGTGGCCGTCGAGCACCTTGGCCACTTCGACTTCCAGCTCATCGGGACGAATGTCGGTGAGAAAACCGAGGCTGCCCCGGTTGATCCCGAGTACCGGAATATTGTGCTTGGCCAGCGCCCGCGCGGCGCCGAGCAGGCTGCCGTCACCGCCAACGACGATGACCATGTCGCAGACTTCGCCGAGCATCTTGCGCGACGA
Organism: Pseudomonas sp. W15Feb9B; assembly: GCF_000828175.1. NCBI lineage: Bacteria > Pseudomonadati > Pseudomonadota > Gammaproteobacteria > Pseudomonadales > Pseudomonadaceae > Pseudomonas > Pseudomonas sp. W15Feb9B. Next base: position 64,387 of record NZ_JTKF01000013.1, read on the forward strand.
GGTTTGCAGGCCATGGCCCGGCAGGACTTCGGCGATGGTGTCTTCGAGGATCACGTGCAGGTGACGATCGAGCAGAAAGCGTTTCAGTCGGCGGACGGTATCCAGCACCTGGGAACTGCCCAGGCGACCGATGATGCCGATATTACGAAATTGCTCCATGGGACCTCTGCGGACAATCGAAAACGCGAAAAGCACAATTATGGGCGAAAGCCCGCCATAGACAAAATCCTTTCAGCCTCAAGGGTGCGCGCGTGTTTCAGGCTATGCTCGCAAGATGATCCTGTTTCCCGACCTGCTCCAGTTGCCACATCAATTACGCCATCCGGAAGTGCGGGATCTGGCGTGGGTGATTCTCGCCCCGCCAATGCTCGCGGCGACACCTTGGCCGCAACGCCATCCGCTGGCCGGCAGCGATTGGGTGAGCGATCCCGCGCGCCTGGAGCAGTGGCTGCGGCAACTGGATCGGGACAGTTATGGCTTGCTGCACTGGCTGTCGCAGGCGCGCACGCGGCGGCTGGGCCTGTATTACGAGCGGTTGTGGCAGTTTGCCGTGGAGCATGCGCCGGGCATCGAACTGATTGCCGCCAACCTGCCGATCCGCCGCGAAGGCCACACCCTCGGTGAACTCGACATGCTGCTGCGCGACCGCGACGGCGTGCATCACCTGGAACTGGCGATCAAGCTCTATCTCGGCCCGCAGAATGGCGACGGCCACGACCCGGCGCAGTGGCTGGGGCCGGGTTGCCACGATCGACTGGACCGCAAACTGGCGCATCTGGCCGAACACCAGCTGCCGATCTCGGCGCGCCCGGAAAGCCGTGCGGTATTGGCCACTCTGGATATCGAAGTGTTCAGTGCGCAGTTGTGGCTGGGCGGCTACCTGTTGTACCCGTGGCCCGGTCACGCCGAGCCGCCGAAGGGGGCGCATCCGCAGCATCTGCGCGGCAGTTGGTTGCATCAGAAGGACTGGCCGGCGTTCGTCGCCCAGCGCCCGGCCGGACGCTGGCAACCGCTGCCCCGCCATGCGTGGCTGGCACCGGCCCACTACCCGGCAGATCAGACCTGGAGCACTGAACACCTGCAGAGGTGGCTGGACACCCTGGAACCGATGGCTCCGGCGCAACTGATGGTGCGCCTGACCGAGAATGCCCGGGGTGAATGGGAAGAGGCGGAGCGGTTGTTTCTGGTGGCGGATCTTTGGCCGAATGTGCCGGGCCAGGCCTGAGATTTTGCGGTGTTTGCACCGGCCCCATCGCTAGCAAGCCAGCTCCCACAGGGATCTTCTGTGTGCTCACTTTCTGAGCCGCATCACGAAACCTGTGGGAGCTGGCTTGCCAGCGATGGGATCAACTCGGTCTAAAGGGATAACCGCAGCGCCAAAGCCGCCAAGGTAATCAACAACACCGGCACCGTCAGCACAATCCCGACCTTGAAGTAATACCCCCAGCCAATCCGGATATCCTTGCGCGCCAGCACATGCAACCAGAGCAACGTCGCCAGACTGCCGATCGGGGTGATTTTCGGCCCCAAGTCGCTGCCGATCACGTTGGCGTAGATCATCGCTTCCTTGACCACACCGCTGGCCTGACTAGCATCGATCGACAACAAGCCGATCAGCACCGTCGGCAAGTTGTTCATGATCGACGACAACAGTGCCGTCAGCACCCCGGTACCCAGCGCCGCGCCCCACACGCCGTACCCGGCGAACACATCCAGCCAGCCGGCCAGATACCCGGTGAGTCCGGCATTGCGCAGGCCATACACCACCAGATACATGCCCAGCGAGAAAATCACGATCTGCCACGGCGCTTCTTTGAGTACCTTGCGCGTGGAGATCTTGTGACCACGGGCAGCGATCCCCAGCAGCAACGCAGCGCAGACTGCGGAGATCGCGCTGATCGGGATGCCCAGCTGTTCGAGGAAGAAGCAGCCGATCAACAGGATCACCAGTACCACCCAACCGGCGTAGAACGTCGCTTTGTCGTGGATCGCCGTATGCGGTTGTTCAAGCTGTTCGGGGTCGTAGGCCTTGGGAATGTCGCGGCGGAAGAACCACATCAACACGCCCAAAGTGGCGGCCACGCTGACGAAGTTGACCGGTACCATCACCGCCGCATAGCGGTTGAAGCCGATGTGAAAGAAGTCCGCCGAAACAATGTTGACCAGGTTCGACACCACCAGCGGCAGGCTCGCGGTGTCGGCGATGAATCCGGCGCCCATGACGAACGCGAGGGTTGCCGCCGGGGAAAAGCGCAGCGCCAGCAGCATCGAAATCACGATCGGCGTGAGGATCAGTGCCGCGCCATCATTGGCGAACAGCGCCGACACCAGCGCGCCGAGCAGCACCATGTAGGCAAACAGCTTGCGCCCACTGCCCCGCCCCCAGCGCGCCACATGCAGCGCGGCCCAGGCGAAGAATCCCGCTTCGTCGAGCAACAGACTGATGATGATCAGTGCGACGAAGGTGCCGGTGGCGTTCCAGATGATCTGCCACACCAGCGGAATATCGCTCAGGTGCACGACGCCGAAGATCAATGCGAGCACGGCGCCGAGCGTCGCGCTCCAGCCGACGCCGAGGCCTTTGGGTTGCCAGATGACAAGGGTGATGGTCAGCAGGAAGATCAGTGACGCAGCGAGCATTCGCGACAGCCTTAATGAATGAAATAAGCCAAACCACACAACTGTGGGAGAGAGCCTGCCCGCGAAAGCGGACTGTCAGTCACCACGAGGTGTGGCTGATGGCCCTTTCGCGAGCAGGCTCGCTCCCACAGGATTTTCTCAAGCCGCAGCTCTGACCCGATTATTTTTTGTGTTGTTCCACAAATTTCCCATACGCATTGATGAAATTTTGCAGGAACGGCTTGACCGACTCGCTCAATTTGCCCGCCTCGTCAAACGCCGAACCCGCACCGCCCAGGTACGCTTCCGGCTGCTGCATGCACGGCACATCGAGAAACACGAAAGACTGGCGCAGATGCTGGTTGGCGCCAAAACCGCCAATGGCTCCCGGCGACACACTGATCACCGCCCCCGGCTTGCCGCTCCAGACGCTTTTGCCATAAGGCCGTGAACCCACGTCAATCGCATTCTTCAAAGGCGCGGGCACCGAGCGGTTATATTCCGGGGTGACAAACAGCACCGCGTCGGAAGAGCCCACCTGCTGGCGGAAAGTGCTGTAGGCTGCCGGCGGTGAATCGCCGTCGATGTCTTCGTTGTAAAGCGGCAGATCGCCAATTTCGACAATCTTCAGTTTCAGGTTCGCCGGTGCTAGCTCGGCCAGTGCCAGCGCGACTTTGCGGTTGATCGATGCTTTGCGCAGGCTGCCGACGACTACAGCGACGTTGTAGACATTGCTCATGGAAGACTCTCGACTGTCCGTGGGAAGAGCCAGTAGTTATAGATGATTCGATGACCGTTTCACCAGCGTGCGCAGGAAATTCCTCCGCGCTGATTATTTTTTTCCTGCAGGAAAACTTACAGGGCTTGATGGCGGTCTACCAAGCCGCAAATCAAGCGTTTTATCTCCAGAGGTTCTAAGCAGATGGCAGCAGTACTCGTCGGTCAGTTCCATGCAAGAGATGCGGAAGGCCGCGTTTATTCCGTGCATGAGTTCCAGGAATCCACCCCGTCGGCAGACGGTTTCACCGGCATGGAGCCTGTCACCACCTACAAACTGGCGATTGGCGATCGAGTCAAGAAGCTCAGCGACAATGAGTTTTTGCTGGTTCAGTCGGACATCACCCTGATCCGCGAACCCGAGCCAACCGTCGCTCAATAACCGCGCGTTATGAGCAGAAGTCATATGCGCAGACTTGGGGTAGGATTCAGCCACTGACCCCACCTGCTGAACATGGACTTCACGCATGCGTTTACGTCATATCGAAGTGATTCAGGCGCTCTTGCAGACCGGTCACCTGGGCACCGCCGCCGAATGGCTGCAGCTCCCGGTGACTGACGTCGAAGAGCGTTTGCGCGAAGTCGAGAGCGAGTTGGGGTTCATGCTGTTCGCCAGCGTGCGCGGTCGATTGCAATCAACGCCCGAAGCGCGGGCGCTGCAGGTGGAAATTGCTCACGTCTATCAGGCGCTGGAGCCGGTGCAGCGTCTGGCCAGCAGCCTCAAGCAATACCTCGCCCCGCCCCTGCGCATCATCGGCACCCCGCCGCTGGCGCAACAGCTGTTGCCGCAAAGTATCGCGCTGCTGCGCCGACGCTTGCCCGATGCGCCCTGCCGCTTGCTCAGCTCTCCGACCTGCGACATCGTCCGCAGCCTGCTGCTGCGCGAAAGCGATCTGGGCCTGAGCCTGCACGATCCGGAACACCCCGACATCCACTGCCAGCCATTGGCCCACGGCAAGCTGCAACTGCTCGCGCCCCACGGCTGGCTGCAACCGAAGCAGAAATACATTTCCCTGCAGGATCTCGCTGGCCAGGCAATGGTCGGCCTCGAAGGCCACGACCCGCTGAGCCCGGCATTGGAGAACAAACTCCAGGCCCTGCGCCCGGCGCCGAGCATCCAGACCCGAGTGCAAACCCATCAGATGATGCGCAGCATGGTCGAGGCCGGCGAGGGCCTGGCCATCGTCGACCCGTTTACTGCGCTCGGTGCACGGGCGGGCGGCCTGGACGTCTGCCCGTTGTCACCGGCGGTGCCGATCAGCCTGTATGCGCTGAGCTACCGACACAACGCCACGCCGGCCGCGATTCAAACGCTGCTGGCGATCGTCACGGAACAAGCCGAGGCGATGCTGGCGAGCTGAGCGGGTTTTCCAGCGGGTTGTCGAACAGTCTGTACCAGAACAGCGCAATTTCGGCGGTATTCGGGTCTATCCCGCGATAACGCAAATGGTCGATACCGCCAATCTCGTAGCCACAACGTTCGTACAAACGACACGCACCGAGGTTGTTGTTCTGCGTCTCGAGCATGATCCCCGGCAGCTTCTTCTTGCGACTCCAGAACTGCGCGACATCCAGCAACGCCTTGGCGACGCCATGGCGTCGTGCCGGTGCGTGCACCGCCAATTCATCGATGTGGGCAAAACCGTTCCAGTTGGTGCTGATCACCAGATGGCCGACCGGTTCGTCGTCCAGATAAGCCATGAAGATCGCGCTGTCGGCGGCGTCGCGATAGCTGCTGAACTCTTCAGGATCGATGCCGTAGCACTTGCGGTACGGCACGATCGGCGTCACCGCCCAGCGCTCGACCGGCTGGCCAATGACTGCCGCGCCATACGCAGCCACCTCGAAACTGAAGTCGCTGCCCCAGATGTACGCCGCAAAACCATCGTCGGCGACGCGCACCGACAGTCCTGGGTATTTTGGATTCATGACCGGTTGCATACTCGGAAAAGTCCTCATTCCTTGACGCAATCGACGGTGTACTGCCGTCCATTGCCTTCATCTTCATGTTGCAGTCCATGCACATCAGCGACAAAACCGGGAAAGCTGCTATCGAACGTGCGGGCAAATTTCAGGTAGTCGATGATCGAGCGGGTTGCCTCGGTGAAGCGCTCGCCGGGCATGATCAACGGAATCCCTGGTGGATACGGCACCAGCATCACCGCCGCGACCCGTCCTTCCAGCTCATCGATCGGCACCGCCTCGACCTCGCCGCGCACCAGTTGATCGTAGGCGTGGGCCGGCTTCATGGCGATTTCCGGCAACACCGTGTACATGCGTTTCAGATGCTTGGCCGTGGCGTTGCTGCGGTAACAGGCGTGCAGTTGATCGCACAGGTCACGCAGGCCCATGCCGCGATAGCGCGCGGTGTCTTGCTGCGCCACGCAAGGCAGGCAGCTCGCCAGACTGACGTTGGCGTCATAACTGCGTTTGAATTCGAGCAACTCGGTGAGCAGCGTGCTCCACTTGCCTTTGGTGATGCCCATCGAGAACAGCACCAAAAACGAATACAGCCCGGTCTTCTCCACCACCAGCCCGCGCTCCCAGAGGAACTTGCTGACCACCGCCGCCGGGATGCCCTTCTCGCTCAGCGCGCCGCCGGCATTCAATCCGGGCATGACCAGGGTCACCTTGATCAGGTCGAGCAGCACGTAGTCGTCACTGACTTCACCGAAGCCATGCCAGTCGGCGTCCGGCTGCAGCAACCAGTCTTCGGTCTGCACCCGGTCGATGCCTTCGACGCCGGGCGGCTGCCAAATCGAGAACCACCAGTCATCCGCCGCAATGTGCTGGCGCAGATTGGCCAGCGCCCGGCGAAAACTCAGCGCCTCATCGAAGGTTTCCTGCAACAGCGAACGCCCGGCCGGGCCTTCCATCATGGCCGAGGCCACGTCCAGCGAGGCGATGATGCTGTATTGCGGCGAGGTCGAGATGTGCATCATGAACGCTTCGTTGAAACGATCGCGGTCCAGTTGCCGCGCACCACCATCCTGTACGTGAATCATCGAGGCCTGGCTGAACGCGGCGAGCAGCTTGTGGGTGGAATGTGTAGTGAACACGAGTGGGCTGTCTTCTGTGCGCGAGGTGGCCATGCCATAGCGTCCGGCGAAAAACTCGTGAAACGCCGCATAGGCGTACCAGGCTTCATCGAAATGCAGCACTTCGACGCTACTGCCAAGGCTCTGCTTGATCAGCTCGGCGTTGTAACACAGGCCGTCATAGGTCGAGTTGGTGACCACCGCCAGTTTGACTTTCGGTGCCCGGCCCTTGGTCAACGGGCTGGCGTCGATCTTGGCCTGAATCGACTCGCGACTGAATTCGCTCAGCGGAATCGGGCCGATGATCCCCAGCTCATTGCGCTCCGGGCACAGGTACAACGGGATCGCGCCGGTCATGATGATCGCGTGCAGCACCGACTTGTGGCAATTGCGATCGACGAGCACCAGATCATCCCGACCGACCATCGAGTGCCAGACGATCTTGTTGGCAGTCGAGGTGCCATTGATCACGAAAAACGTGTGATCGGCGCCAAAGTTGCGCGCCGCGCGCTCTTCGGCTTCAGCCAACGGGCCGGTGTGATCGAGCAGCGAACCGAGTTCCGGCACCGACACCGACAAATCCGAACGCAGGGTGTTTTCGCCAAAGAACTGGTGAAACGCCTGTCCCACCGGACTCTTGTGGTAGGCCACGCCACCGCCATGTCCAGGCGTATGCCAGGAATAGTTGGAGTCGGCAGTGTGCTGCACCAACGCCTTGAAAAAAGGCGGCAGCAGGCCATCCAGGTACTTGCGCGCCGCCCGCGCCACTTGCCGGGCCAGAAACGGCACCGTGTCTTCGAACAGATAGAGAATGCCGCGCAACTGATTGAGTTCGGCCATCGCATCGGCCGGGGCATTTTCCAGGGTGACCTGTTCGCCGAGGGCAAAGATCGGCAGATCCGGCGCTCGCACTCGCGCCAGACCGATCAGTTCGGCCATGTTTTGCAACAGATGGGAATTGGTGCTGGCGTCTTCGGCAGCGATGAGCATGCACGCCAGACCATGATGGGTTGACGCCACCAACCGCCCTTCGGTGTAGTCGATGGCCGAAACGATCTTGAAACCTTCCTGCTCCAACTCCCGGGCGATGCCCCGGATACGCTCGCCGGCGACCGTGTCGGCCTTGATGTCGCGGTGGACGATCAACACCGGAAACTTCAAATCTTTGTACATGAGGCTCAGTGTCCCGAGGCGGCGGATCAATGTCTGCCAATGCACTCAGGGTAGAGGGTTGCAGCGAAAGTGGCGAGGGTGGCCAGTTGGCTTCATTCAGCCTGACTCGGCTTTTGTGGCGAGGGAGCTTGCTCCTGCCGGGGCGCGAAGCGGCCCCCGGTATTCGTTCAGCATCAATGTGCATTCAGGTTTTATGACTGCTTCGCAGCCAAGCGGGAGCAAGCTCCCTCGCCACAGAGGGGATCAGGCCTGAGCGTCAGCCTCGGCGATCTGCGTCCAAAGCGCCGGGCCACCGGCCGATTTGGCAATGATCTCCAGCCGCGCCAGGTGCTCCGCCAGCTCATCTTCTGTCGCCCGGATAATCCGCGCAGGCTGACGATTCGCCGGCAGACGACGGATTTCGGTGGCGGAGTTGTCCGCGCCATCACCTGTGCCATTGCCGTCGGAAGCGTTGCCGGCCAGCGACAGGCTGGTCTGGCCACCGGTCATGGTCAGGTAGACGTCGGCGAGAATCTCCGAGTCGAGCAAGGCGCCGTGCAGTTCACGGCCAGAGTTGTCGACGCCATAACGTTTGCACAAGGCGTCGAGGCTGTTGCGCTGCCCCGGGTGACGCTCCCGCGCCATCATCAGGGTATCGAGAATGGTGCAATGCTGCGTGATGTCCGCACGATCGAGCTGGCCCATCAAGGCGAATTCGTTGTTGATAAAACCAACGTCGAACGCCGCGTTATGGATGATCAGCTGCGCGCCATTGATGAACTCGAAGAACTCGTCGGCGACTTCGGCGAAACGTGGTTTGCCGACGAGGAATTCGTTGGTGATGCCGTGAACGCCGATCGCCCCTTCATCACTCTCGCGATCCGGTTGCAGGTAGACATGAAAGTGCCGGCCCGTCAGGCGCCGACCGATCAGTTCGACACAGCCGATTTCAATGATCCGGTGACCATCGGTCACCGGCATGCCGGTGGTTTCGGTATCGAGTACAACGGATCTGGTGGCCATCAGTGTTCAGTTCTCAACGGGGTCAATCGTACAAAAGCGGCGATGTTAACACGCTCACGGTGCGCGTCGCCCGCCACCGCTTGATCGGCGCCGATAACCCTGTAGGAGCTGCCGCAGGCTGCGATCTTTTGATCTTGCTTTCGAAAAAACAAAATCAAAAGATCGCAGCCTGCGGCAGCTCCTACAGGGGAATGCATTCCAGATGGCAGGAGTGTGCCTGCTGGCAATCAGCTCTGCTTGTAGCCGCGCACCTCATCCACCCCACGGTTGGCCAATTGGTCAGCCCGTTCGTTACCGTGATGACCAATGTGCCCGCGCACCCACTTCCAGGTGACTTTGTGGCGGTTGACCTGCTCATCCAGCTCTTTCCACAGGTCAGCGTTTTTCACCGGTTCTTTCGCCGCCGTCTTCCAGCCACGTTTCTTCCAGTTGGCCATCCACTCGTTGATGCCCTTCATCACGTACTGCGAGTCGGTCACCAGCAGCACTTCGCAAGGACGCTTCAGGGCTTCAAGGCCACGGATGGCGCCGAGCAGTTCCATACGGTTGTTGGTGGTGTTGGCTTCGCCGCCCCACAGTTCCTTTTCCACGCCCTTGCACACCAGCAAGGCGCCCCAGCCCCCCGGGCCGGGGTTGCCCTTGCAGGCGCCGTCGGTGAACAGTTCTACGCTATCGACGCTTTCGCTCATGCCACTCTATCCAGAAAAATGCCTGGCCCCGTCAATCGCGGATCGACGATGGCCGCGGCCGGAACAAGTCCGGCCACTATAAAAAGAAGGTTTACGGTTCGATACGACGGCGGTTGACCTTGGCCATCGGCAGCGGAATCAGCTTGCCCATCGGCTCGCGGCGCTCCTGACGCACCGGACGCAGGCCAACCACGATCTTGCGCGCGACCAATAAATAGAAGCCACCGCCCGACAGTTGCCAGTCGCCGGCCTTGCGTTCCCAGCCGGCCAGTCGAGCCTGCCACTTGGGCGACGCGAGCGGCGGACGATAGCACCCGAAGCGGCGTTTCTCCAGCGCAAAGCCCAGCAGATTGAGCCAGTCGGCCACCCGCGACGGCGAGATGCAGCGTGCCTGACGCAACGCATCGTGGGCGAAAACATGGCGCAAGCCCCAGGTGCTCCACGGGTTGATGCCGATGATCAACAGATGCCCGCCGGGGCGTACGCTGCTCGCCGCTTCGCGCAGCAAACCGTGAGGCGACAGGCAGAAATCCAGACCGTGCTGCAACACCACCACATCGGCGGCGTGCTCGCTCAACGGCCAGGCCTGTTCCTCGCAGACGATCTCGACCCCCGGTAACGGCGCGCCGAGCCGCACGTTGCGCTGCACCTGCGGCGCCGACGGCGGGGTCTGCGCCGACGGCCCGTAATGCACCAGGTAGCCGCCGAAAAACCGCCCCAACTCGTCTTCGAGCATGCGTCGTTCTTCATCCAGCAGAAATTGCCCGAGCGGGCCGGCCAGCCATTCACGGGCCGCGCCGATCAACGCCAGCCAGTCGGGATCGGCCTGAGCGAACGCTTTATCGGTCATGTCATTCTCCAACGCCGCTAGAAGCTCTAAGATGCGCCAATGTTTTCCGCTTGGCGAATTCCGACGATGATACAGATCAGTGCCCTGCCCGCGTTCACCGACAACTACATCTGGTTGTTACAGGATCACCGCACCCAGCGTTGCGCCGTGGTCGACCCGGGCGATGCCGCGCCGGTGCAGGCCTGGCTGACCGCACATCCGGGCTGGGTGCTGAGCGACATTCTGATCACTCATCACCATCACGATCACGTCGGCGGCGTCGAACGCCTGAAAGCGGCAAGCGGCGCCACAGTCTACGGCCCGGCCAGCGAAAACATCCCAGGGCGCGACGTGGCGCTCAAGGACAACGACAAGGTCAGCGTGCTCGGCTGGGACTTCGATGTCTATGCGGTGCCCGGTCACACCCTCGGCCACATTGCCTACTACCACCACGGCCTGCTGTTTTGCGGCGACACCCTGTTCGCCGCCGGTTGCGGGCGTCTGTTCGAAGGCACACCGCAACAGATGCACCACTCGCTCAGCCGCCTCGCCGCGTTACCCGAGGATACGCTGGTGTATTGCACCCATGAATACACCCTGAGCAACCTGAAGTTTGCTGCGGCAGTCGAACCGAGCAACCCGGACATTGCCGCCCGTCTGGAAAAAGTCACTCAACAACGGGAAAAAGGCGTGATGACCCTGCCCTCTACCCTGGCCCTGGAAAAGCTCACAAATCCGTTTTTGCGTACCGCTGAAACATTAGTTACACAAAAAGTGGACGAACGGGCAGGCGCTCAAAACCGGGCGCCGAGTGAGGTTTTTGCGGCTCTGCGGGCGTGGAAAGATAAATTCTAAGCGACTCGCCCCCTGGTACAAAAATTCTGAATGGTTGACCGCAGGGGGTGCGCTTTCTAGAATCGCCCGACATTTTTGCCCGGAACTTACTTCCAGCCAATGTCGTCATCCATACGTAAGTCCGTCAATTCAGACACGTTGACCCGCCTGGCCCAAGCCATCGCGGTGGCTGTGTCCGCCACATTGGCGGGCTGTTCCAGCCATGCTCCGCAGACTGAAGCGACCCATACGCCGAACATTGCTGCGCGAGCCAAGCAGAAACCGATCTGGCTGAGCGAAAAGCCCAGCCCGCAGGTGCCTCAGGACATCTGGGAGCGCATGCGCGGTGGTTTCCAGCTGCAGGACGGCCTGGGCGTCAACCCGCGCATCGAGCAACAGCGCCTGTGGTTCGCCAGCAACCCTTCTTTCCTCGAGAATGCCGGCGAACGCGGCAGTCTCTACATTCATTACATCGTCGAGCGTCTCGAAGAGCGCAACATGCCGCTGGAACTGGCCCTGCTGCCAGTGATCGAGAGCGCCTACAACCCGATGGCCTACTCGCGCGCCGACGCCTCGGGGCTGTGGCAATTCATTCCGTCCACCGGTCGCTACTACAACCTGCGCCAGACCCGTTTTTATGACGGCCGTCGCGATATCACCGCCTCGACCACCGCTGCGATGGATTACCTGACCCGTCTGCACGACATGTTCAACGGCGACTGGCTGCTGGCCCTGGCGGCCTACAACGCCGGTGAAGGCACGGTGAGCCGCGCCATCGAGCGCAACGAGAAGCTCGGCCTGCCGACCGACTACTGGAACCTGTCGTCGTTGCCGGCGGAAACCCAGGCCTACGTGCCGAAACTGCTGGCCCTGTCGCAAGTGGTGCTGGCCCCGGAAGCCTACGGGGTGAACCTCAACCCGATCGCCAACGAACCGTATTTCCAGGTCGTCGAAATCAACCAGCGCATGGACCTGTCGAAGGTCGCGGCGGTGGCCAACATCGACGAAGACGAACTGTTCCAGCTCAACCCGGCCTTCAAGCAACGCACCACCATCGACGGCCCGCAGCATCTGCTGGTGCCGACGTCCAAAGCGCAACTGCTGACCGCCAGTCTGCAGACCATGCGGCCTGAAGAACTGATCAGCCCGCGTTCGCTGAAACCGGTATTCGACGGTGCCGACCCGACCGAGGTGGCGAAGCTCAAGCGCGCCTACCGGGTCAAACGCGGCGACAACCTCGGCTCCATCGCCAAGGCCAACAAGGTCGAAGTCAAGGACCTGCAGCGCTGGAACAAGCTGACCGGCAAGAACCTCAAGGTCGGCCAGACCCTGGTGATGCAGGACACCACCAAGCGCGCCCCGGCTCGTAACAGTGGCCGGATCAACACGGTGATTGCCGCCAACAGCAAGACCAAAGGCAAGGCCGACAACCAGCAGCAGACCCAGTACAAGGTCAAGCGTGGCGACACCCTGTACGTAGTGGCCAAGCGTTTCAACGTCGAGATGCAGCATCTCAAGCGCTGGAACCCGGGCGCCGGCAAGGCCCTCAAGCCTGGGCAGATGCTCACGGTTTACCAGCCGCATTGAGTTGAAATCAAAAGATCGCAGCCTTCGGCAGCTCCTACATTGGTCTCTGTAGGAGCTGCCGAAGGCTGCGATCTTTTTTTTCATTAACACAGCATTAACCCGCTATCTTTTTCCAGTCCAGACAAGCTGTTACTGTACGGCCCACAAAGCCCAAGCCGCCTGGATCGGATCTGACTTGAAGCGTCCCCTCCTCCTGCTCCTGATCAGCCTGGCCTTGAGCTCACCCGCAAGCGCGACGATTACCGAGAGTCACGGTTATGCGCAGTTCGGCACGCTCAAGTACCCGGCCAGATTTACCCACTTCGACTGGGTCAACCCGCAAGCGCCCAAGGGCGGTACGTTGCGGGTGATGGCGTTCGGCACCTTCGATACGGTCAACCCGTACACCTTCAAGGGCACCAGCCCGGTCACCACGCCGAATTTCCTGCAGTACGGCATCAATGAGCTGAACGAGCCGCTGATGGTCGGCACCGGCCAGTATTCGCCGTCCGGTGACGAGCCGGCATCAAGCTATGGCCTGATCGCGCAATCGGTGGAATACAGCGAAGATCGCAGCTGGGTGGTGTTCAATCTGCGCCCGGAAGCACGTTTCCACGATGGCACACCGATCACCGCCTACGACGTGGCGTTCTCCTATCGTTTGCTGCTCAAGGACGGCCATCCGCTGTACCGCACCGCCCTGCAGGAAGTCTCGCGGGTCGACATCCTCAACCCGCAGCGCATTCGTTTCGTGATGAAACGCTCGGGGAACCCGCTGCTGATTCTGCGCCTCGGTGAGTTGCCGGTGCTGCCACAGCACTACTGGAAAGATCGCGACTTCAAGGCCACCACCTTCGAGCCACCGCTGGGCAGCGGGCCGTACCGCATCACCTCGGTGACGCCGGGACGGCAGCTGATCTTCGAGCGGGTCAAGGATTACTGGGGCAAGAACCTGCCGGTCAATCGCGGCAAGTACAATTTTGATCGCATGGAAGTCGAGTTTTACCGCGACAGCGACGTGGCCTTCGAAGCCTTCAAGGCCGGTGAATTCGATATCTACATCGAGCATCAGGCGAAGAACTGGGCCAATGGCTACAACTTCCCGGCGGTGCGCCGTGGCGACGTGATCAAGGCGCAAATCCCGCATCAGATCCCGACCCAGAGCCAGGGCCTGTTCATGAACACCCGACGCGCGACCTTCAGCGACGTCAAGGTGCGCGAAGCGCTGGGCCTGATGTTCGACTTCGAGTGGACCAACCGCGCGCTGTTCAGCGACGCCTACCAGCGCACCACCAGCTACTACCCCAACAGCGAGTTCAGCGCCAACGGCCTGCCGGTCGGGCACGAATGGCTGATGCTCAAGCCGTATAAAGATCAGTTACCGGCGAAGCTGTTCACCAAGCCGTTCACCTTGCCGCAAACCGATGGCCGTGGCATCCCGCGAGAAACCATGCGCAAGGCCCTGGCGCTGCTCGCCGAGGCCGGCTGGAAGCTCAACGGCCAGCGCTTGCAAAATTCCGCAGGCCAACCGCTGAGCTTCGAACTTTTGCTGGTCAACCCGAACCTTGAACGGATCCTGCAGCCGTACATCGAAAACCTCAACAGCATCGGCATCGATGCGCGCCTGCGCACGGTGGATCGCGCCCAGTACAAACAGCGCCTGGATCAGTTCGATTTCGACATGATCCTGATGACTCTCAACCAGACCCTCAGCCCGGGTCTGGAGCAATGGCAGTACTTCCATTCCAGTCAGGTCGGGGTCAAGGGCAGCAAAAACTACGCGGGCATCGCCAACCCGGTGGTCGATCACCTGCTCGAACAATTGCTCGCCGCGCAAACCCGCGACGAACAGGTCGCCGCCGGCAAGGCGCTGGACCGCGTGCTGCTGTGGCAGCACTACAGCATTCCCAACTGGTACCTCAATTATCACCGACTGGCCTACCGCAACCGGTTGGCTTTCGTCACCACGCCGCCCTACACCCTGGGCCTGAGCGCGTGGTGGCTGAAATCTTCGGAGAACAATAAATGACCCCCATCCGTGCCCTGCTCCTGCAGGCCAGCGGTCTGCTGTTCGCCGGGCTGGCGATTGCCGCCCCGCAACACGCGGTGACCCTGTACAACGAGCCGCCGAAATACCCGGCGGACTTCAAACAGTTCGATTACGTGAACCCCGACGCGCCCAAGGGCGGGATCTTCCGCCAGGCCGGGTTCGGCGGCTTCGACAGCCTCAACCCGTTCATCAGCAAAGGCGTGCCGGCCGATGACGTCGGGCAGATCTACGACACCCTGACCAAGCACAGCCTCGACGAGCCGTTCACCGAATACGGCCTGATCGCCGCGAAGATCGAGAAAGCCCCGGACAACAGCTGGGTGCGTTTCTACCTGCGCCCGGAAGCGCGTTTTCACGACGGCCATCCGGTGCGCGCCGAAGACGTGGTGTTCAGCTTTCAGACCCTGACCAAGGACGGTTCGCCGCTGTTTCGCGGCTACTACAGCGATGTCGAAGAGGCCATCGCCGAAGACCCGCTCAAGGTGCTGTTCAAGTTCAAGCACACCAACAATCGCGAGTTGCCGCTGATCCTCGGCCAGTTGCCAGTGCTTCCGAAACACTGGTGGGCCAATCGCGATTTCACCAAGGGCAATCTGGAAATCCCGCTGGGCAGCGGCCCGTACAAGGTCGCCGAAGTGAAGGCCGGGCGCTCGGTGCGCTATGAGCGGGTCAAGGACTATTGGGGCAAGGATTTGCCGGTCAATCGCGGCTTCTACAACTTCGACGTGATGACCACCGATTACTACCGCGACAACACCGTCGCCGTCGAAGCGCTGAAGGCCGGGCAGTTTGATTACTGGCTGGAAATGACCGCGAAGAACTGGGCCAACGCCTACAACATTCCGGCGGTCACAGAAGGTCGGCTGATCAAGGAACAGATCGCCAACAGCAACCCGACCGGCATGCAGGGCTTCGTTTTCAACCTGCGCCGTCCGGTGTTTCAGGATGTGCGGGTGCGGCAGGCGCTCGGCCTGTTGTTCGATTTCGAGTGGACCAACAAACAGCTGTTCAACGGTGCCTACTTTCGCACCCGCAGCTATTTCGAGAATTCGGAAATGGCCGCCACCGGCCTGCCCGACGCCGAACAACGGGCGATCCTCGAACCGTTCCGCAGCAAACTCCCGGCACAGGTGTTCAGCGAAGCCTTCGAGCCCCCCAAGACCGACGCCAGCGGCATGATCCGCGCCCAGCAGCGCGAAGCCTATCAACTGCTGCAAGAGGCCGGCTGGAAGATTGTCGACGACAAAATGGTCGACGCCAGCGGCAAACCGGTGGTCATCGAGTTCCTCCTTGCGCAGACCGAATTCGAACGCGTACTGCTGCCGTTCAAACGCAATCTGGCCGACCTCGGCATCGATCTGGTGATCCGCCGCGTCGACGTTTCGCAATACATCAACCGCGTGCGCTCACGGGACTTCGACATGATGGTCGGCAGCTTCCCGCAATCCAATTCGCCGGGCAACGAGCAGCGCGAATTCTGGATGAGCGCGGCCGCCGACAAATCGAGCAGCCGCAACACCATGGGCCTGAAGGATCCGATCGTCGATCAACTGGTGGAAAGCCTGATCAACGCCGATTCACGCAGCAGCCTGGTGGCGCATGCCCGGGCGCTGGATCGGGTGCTGCAATGGGGTTACTACGTGGTCCCCAACTGGCATATCAAGACCTGGCGCGTGGCTTACTGGAACCACATCGGTCACCCGAAAGTCTCGCCCAAATACGACATCGGGATTAACACCTGGTGGGTCAAGCCTGACGCGAAACCCGCCATAGAAGTCGAAACCAAACTGCAAGCCGACCCTGTGGGCACGGAGTAATCAGATGCTGGCGTATATCTTTCGGCGACTGCTGCTGATCATCCCGACCCTGTTCGGCATTCTGCTGATCAATTTCGTGATCATTCAGGCCGCGCCCGGCGGCCCGGTGGAACAGATGATCGCCAAGCTTGAAGGCTTCGAAGGCGCCACCAGCCGCATCGCCGGTGGCGGCGCCGAGGTTTCGGTGGCCGGCTCCGCCTATCGCGGCGCGCAAGGCTTGGACCCGGCGCTGATCAAGGAAATCGAGCACATGTACGGCTTCGACAAATCGGCCCCGGAACGCCTGTGGATCATGGTCAAGAACTACGCGAAGCTGGACTTCGGCGACAGCTTCTTCCGCGACGCCAAGGTCATCGACCTGATCAAGGAAAAGATGCCGGTGTCGATCTCGCTCGGGCTGTGGAGCACGCTGATCATGTACCTGGTGTCGATCCCGCTGGGGATCGCCAAGGCCACGCGGCACGGCAGCCACTTCGACGTGTGGACCAGTTCGGCGATCATCATCGGCTACGCGATTCCGGCGTTCCTGTTTGCGATTCTGCTGATCGTGGTGTTTGCCGGCGGCAGTTATCTGGACTGGTTCCCGCTACGCGGCCTGACCTCGAACAACTTCGATCAACTCAGCCTTGGCGGCAAGGTCCTCGATTACTTCTGGCACCTGGCACTGCCGGTGACGGCGCTGGTGATCGGCAACTTCGCGACCATGACCCTACTGACCAAAAACAGCTTTCTCGACGAGATCAACAAGCAGTACGTGGTCACCGCCAAGGCCAAGGGCCTGACGCGCAATCGCGTGCTCTACGGCCATGTGTTCCGCAACGCCATGCTGCTGGTGATTGCCGGGTTCCCTTCCGCGTTCATCGGCATCTTCTTCACCGGCTCGTTGCTGGTGGAGGTGATCTTCTCCCTCGACGGCCTGGGCCTGATGAGTTTCGAAGCGGCGATCAACCGCGATTACCCGGTGGTGTTCGGCACCCTGTTCATCTTCACCCTGCTGGGGCTGGTGGTGAAACTGATCGGTGATCTCACCTACACCCTGGTCGATCCGCGCATCGACTTCGCCAGCCGGGAGCATTGAGATGAACCTGTCCCCGCTCAACCGCCGCCGGTTCGAACTGTTCAAAGCCAACAAGCGAGGCTGGTGGTCGCTGTGGCTGTTCCTGATTCTGTTCGGCCTGAGCCTCGGCGCCGAGCTGATCGCCAACGATAAGCCGCTGCTGGTGCATTACGACAACAATTGGTACTTCCCGGCGATCAAGCGCTACCCGGAAACCACCTTCGGCGGCGAATTCCCGCTGGAAGCCAACTACAAGAGCCCGTATATCCGAGAACTGCTCAAGGCCAAGGATGCGTGGGTGTTGTGGGCGCCGATCCCTTACAGCTACCAGAGCATCAATTACGACCTGAAAGTCCCGGCCCCGGCCCCGCCCTCGGCGGATAACCTGCTGGGTACCGACGATCAGGGCCGCGATGTGCTGGCGCGGGTGATTTACGGCTTCCGCATTTCCGTGTTGTTTGCCCTCACGCTGACGGTACTCAGCTCGATCATCGGCGTGATTGCCGGCGCGCTGCAGGGTTTCTATGGCGGTTGGGTCGATCTGGCCGGGCAGCGCTTTCTGGAAATCTGGTCGGGGCTGCCGGTGCTGTACCTGCTGATCATTCTCGCCAGTTTCGTCCAGCCGAATTTCTGGTGGCTGCTGGGGATCATGCTGCTGTTTTCGTGGATGAGCCTGGTCGATGTGGTGCGCGCCGAGTTCCTGCGTGGGCGCAACCTCGAATACGTGCGCGCGGCGCGGGCGCTGGGCATGCAGAACGGCGCGATCATGTTCCGCCACATTCTGCCCAACGCGATGGTCTCGACCATGACCTTCATGCCGTTCATCCTCACCGGTGCCATCGGCACCCTCACCGCGCTGGATTTCCTCGGCTTCGGTTTGCCGGCCGGCAGCCCGTCGCTGGGTGAACTGGTGGCCCAGGGCAAATCCAACCTGCAGGCGCCGTGGCTGGGCATCAGCGCGTTTGCGGTGCTGGCGCTGATGTTGAGTTTGCTGGTGTTTATCGGCGAGTCCGCTCGCGATGCCTTCGACCCGAGGAAGTGAAATGAATCAGGACAATCTGATCGAAGTGCGCGACCTCGCCGTCGAGTTTGGCTTGAATGAGCGGGCCCACCGGGTGGTCGAGGGCGTGAGCTTCGACATCAAGCGCGGTGAGACCCTGGCGCTGGTCGGCGAATCCGGCTCGGGCAAATCGGTGACGGCGCACTCGATCCTGCGCCTGCTGCCTTATCCGCTGGCCCGCCATCCGGCCGGCAGCATCAACTACGCCGGGCAGAATCTGCTGGGGCTGAGCGAAAAGACCATCCGCCACATCCGCGGCAACCGCATCGCGATGATCTTTCAGGAGCCGATGACCTCGCTCAACCCGCTGCACTCGATCGAGAAGCAGATCAACGAGGTGTTGGGCATCCACAAGGGCCTGAGCGGCAAAGTCGCGACCAAACGCACGCTGGAGCTGCTGGAGATGGTCGGCATCCCCGAGCCGCACAAGCGCCTCAAGGCCCTGCCCCACGAGTTGTCCGGCGGCCAGCGCCAGCGGGTGATGATCGCCATGGCGTTGGCCAACGAGCCGGAGCTGCTGATCGCCGACGAGCCGACCACCGCCCTGGACGTGACCGTTCAGCTGAAAATCCTCGATTTGCTCAAGGAACTTCAGGCTCGATTGGGCATGTCGCTGTTACTGATCAGTCATGATTTGAACCTGGTGCGAAGAATTGCGCATCGCGTATGTGTCATGCAGCGCGGTTGCATCGTCGAACAGGCATCGTGCGCAGAGCTGTTCCGTTCGCCGCAGCATCCGTACACTCGGGAATTGCTCGGCGCGGAGCCCAGCGGAGGCCCGGCGAGCAATAAAATCGGGGCGCCGTTGCTCGAAGTCGAGAACCTGAAAGTCTGGTTCCCGATCAAGAAAGGCCTGCTCAAACGCACGGTGGATTACGTCAAGGCAGTGGACGGCATCAATTTCAGCCTGCCTCAGGGACAGACCCTGGGGATCGTGGGGGAAAGCGGTTCCGGCAAATCCACGCTGGGTCTGGCGATTTTGCGGCTGATCGGCAGCAAAGGCGCGATCCGCTTTGAGGGCAAGCAGCTAGACTGCCTGACGCAGAACGAGGTTCGCCCGTTGCGGCGGGAGATGCAGGTGGTGTTTCAGGACCCGTTCGGCAGCCTGAGCCCGCGAATGTGCGTCAGCGACATCGTTGGCGAAGGCCTGCGGATTCACAAGATGGGCACCGCGACCGAGCAGGAAGCGGCGATTATTGCGGCATTGAAGGAGGTAGGTCTGGATCCGGAAACCCGGCACCGCTACCCCCACGAATTTTCCGGTGGGCAACGGCAACGTATCGCCATTGCTCGGGCCTTGGTGCTGAAACCGGCGCTGATCCTGCTGGACGAGCCGACGTCGGCGCTCGACCGCACGGTGCAGCGGCAAGTGGTGGAGCTGTTGCGTTCACTGCAAGCCAAGTACAACCTGACGTATTTGTTCATCAGCCATGACCTGGCTGTCGTCAAAGCGCTGAGCCACCAGCTGATGGTGGTCAAGCATGGCCAAGTGGTCGAACAGGGAGACGCGCAAGCAATCTTTGCCGCTCCCAAACATTCGTATACACAGCAGTTGCTGGAAGCCGCTTTTCTGGCACCAGCCACTGCGCAATAACCTGAAAGAGGAGCAACACATGGGTTTTCTCGCCGGTAAGCGCGTACTGATCGTCGGTGTCGCCAGCAAGCTGTCCATCGCATCCGGCATCGCTGCCGCAATGCATCGCGAGGGCGCTGAGCTTGCCTTCACTTATCAGAACGACAAACTCAAGGGTCGCGTTGAAGAGTTCGCACAGGGCTGGGGTTCGAGCCCTGAGCTGTGCTTCCCGTGCGACGTGGCCAGCGATGAAGAAATCGCCAAGGTCTTCGAAGAACTGAGCAAGAAGTGGGACGGCCTGGACTGCATCGTGCACTCCGTCGGCTTCGCCCCGGGCGACCAACTGGACGGCGACTTCACCGAAGCCACCACCCGTGAAGGTTTCCGCATCGCTCACGACATCAGCGCCTACAGCTTCGTGGCCCTGGCCAAGGCTGGTCGCGAAATGATGAAAGGCCGCAACGGCAGCCTGTTGACCCTGTCGTACCTGGGCGCCGAGCGCACCATGCCGAACTACAACGTGATGGGCATGGCCAAGGCTTCGCTGGAAGCTGGCGTACGTTACCTGGCCGGTTCCCTGGGCCCGGACGGCACCCGCGTCAACTGCGTATCGGCTGGCCCGATCCGTACCCTGGCCGCCTCGGGCATCAAGAACTTCCGCAAGATGCTGGCCGCCAACGAAGCGCAAACTCCACTGCGCCGCAACGTCACCATCGAAGAAGTCGGCAACGCCGGCGCCTTCCTGTGCTCCGACCTGGCGTCGGGCATCAGCGGTGAAATCATGTACGTGGACGGCGGCTTCAACACCACCGCCATGGGCAACATCGAAGAGTAATTTTCGCGCTGCCGATAAAAAGCCCGCCAATTGGCGGGCTTTTTCATGCCTGCGATTCCAGGCAACGGGCGAACAACTGCTGAATCGGCTGGCTGCGCTGGCTGTAACGCTGCAACAGCACCATCTCGCGATAGAACGTCAACTCACCCAATTCGATCACCCTCACCCTCAACGGTTGCTCCAGCCACAATCCGGCTCTTGGCAGCAACGAAACCCCAAGCCCGCACTCGACCATTTTCACAATCGCTTCCAGCTCATCCAGCTCCAGCGCTACGTGGACGTCTATCCGCTGCTCACGCAGAAACCGCGACACCAGTCGTCCGCCAAACGAATTGCGGTCGTAGCGCACGTGAGAGTGTTCGGCCAGCAGTTGCAGCGGATCATCGCCCTCGACCGTTGTCGGCACGATCAGAACGAAGGGTTCGCGACGAATCACCTGCGCCGACAGCTCCTTGGGCAATTCGAACGGCGGCTTGATCATGATCGCCAGATCGACTTCCCCGGCATCCACCTGACTCAACAGGTTCAGCGACACCCCCGGCACCAGTTTCGGCTCCACGCCCGGTGCCTGCTGACGCAAGCGCAACAACGCCTGAGGCAGCAGCCCGGTCTGTGCGGTGGCCACGGCACCGATTCTCAGCTCGCCGCGAAACTCGCTGGCGTCTTCACTGATCGCCATGCGACTGAAAGTCGCGAGCATTTCCTGCGCCATCGGCACCGCGCGCTGTCCTGCCGGATTGAGGATCGCCTGCCGCCCGGTGCGATCGAACAGTCTTACGCCCAGGGTCTGTTCCAGATTGCGGATTTGCGCGCTGACCGCCGATTGCGTCAGGCCGACATGAAGACCCGCCGCGGCAAACGTGCCGTGCTGCGCCACCGCCAGAAAGGTCTTGAGTTCACGCAGCATGGACACCTCAATTGATCGAAATAATTTGAGCTCGGCGCAAAAACTATCGTCTTTCAATCGAAATGCACAGCGCTAAACTCAGCTCACCCCAACCGTTTATCGAGACCGCGCCTATGTCACTCAGCCCATTCCATCTGGCCATTCCCGTATACGACCTCGCCGCCGCCCGACATTTTTACCGTGAAGTGTTTGGCCTTGAGGAAGGACGTTCCAGCGCACACTGGGTCGACTTCAACTTCTTCGGCCATCAACTGGTGATTCATCTGGCGCCGAAAAACGCTGCTCAGGAAGCCGCCCACACCAATGCCGTGGACGGGCATGACGTGCCGGTGCCGCATTTCGGGGTGGTGCTGGGGATGGCGCAATGGCAGGCGCTGGCCGAACGTCTGACGTCGCTGGGCACGCGGTTTGTGATTGAGCCGGGGATTCGCTTTCAAGGCCTGGTGGGCGAACAGGCGACGATGTTTCTGTTCGACCCGTGTGGCAATGCGCTGGAGTTCAAGGCGTTCAAGGACATCGGACAGTTGTTTGCCAAATAAAAGTGTGGCGCCTTACCGGACGCTATCGCTGGCAAGCCAGCTCCCACAAGGTTCTGCGGTGTGGCTGGATTTTGTGAGCACCCGCGAAATCTGTGGGAGCTGGCTTGCCAGCGATGAGGCCCTCAATGACCGCGCTTCAATTGCTGCTTGTGTTCGTACATTGCGCTATCGGCATCAGCCAGCAGCCGATCCACCGTGTCATGGCGTTGCGGATCATATTCGATCTGGCCGACGCTGAAGCGGATGTCGTAGCCGCGTTGCAACATCGTATTGCGCTCGTCGAGGATGTCCTTGAGCCGCGCCATGATCGCCGTGGTTTCGACGTGACTGGAGCCGGTCAGCAGCGCCACGAACTCGTCACCGCCCAGGCGCCCGACCACGTCACTCTCACGAAAAGCGATGCGCAGGACGTCGGCGAAGGTCTTCAGCGCACTGTCGCCTTCGGCATGCCCATAGTGATCATTGATGTGTTTGAAGTCATTGAGATCGAAAAACAGCAGCGTCGCCGGTTTGTCCCGGTGCTTGCAGGCCTCCAGCGCATACTGAGCAAGGGCCTTGAAGCCACGGCGGTTGGACAGCAGCGTCAGCTCGTCCATGTTCGCCATCTGCACCGCCATCAATTCCTGCTCGGCCATGCCAGCCAGATCGCGCAACAGCCCGCGCTCCTCGTCATCGAGCTCGCGCGGCCTGGTGTCGATCAGGCACAGCGTGCCCATCTTGTTGCCGTTGGGCACGGTCAGCGGGTAGCCCGCGTAAAAACGGATGTTCGGCTCGCCGGTCACCAGTGGATTGTCATGAAAGCGTTTGTCTTGCTTGGCATCCGGCACCAGCAGCAATTCATCCTGAAGAATCGCGTGCCCACAGAACGACACATCCCGTGGGGTTTCGTTGACGTCGAGGCCGACGCACGACTTGAACCATTGCCGATCCTTGTCGACCAGCGTGACCAACGCAATCGGCACGTTGAACAGCCGTTTGGCCAGACGCGTCAAACGGTCGAAACGTTCTTCGGGCGCAGAGTCCAGGACGTTAAGTCCGTGCAATGCCTGGATTCGCACAGCTTCATTGGCAGGTTTGATCGGGGCCAGCATCACGCACTCCATCAGGGTCAACGACCGTTAGAGTAGCTTGATTCGCCAGCGACTCACACACTCAACCGCCCGCCACCGGGCACGGCCCGCCGGCATCGGCCCAAAGCTTGAACTGGGCCACAAAAATGTCATGCGGCACTGGCACCGGCGCGCGTCCGGCTCCGGGATTCCAGCCCCACAGCACCAGTTTGTCGTCGCTGACATGTTTGATCAGCGCGGCGAAATCACGGTCGCCGTTGCTGGAGCGGTCCTTGATCATCGCGCACAACTTGTCCGGCGGCAGGCCAATCCAGGCCATCTTGTGCGCCGCCGGTGGCAGGCTCCAGTGCGGCGCCCCCGGAGGCGCATGCGGGCCATAACTGTCCGGCGGGTTGCGCTCGGCATGACAGGTGGCGCAAGGCAAACCGGCGGCACCCTTGCCGTCCATGCCGCGCACGACATTCATCGCGTGCGGTTTGCCGGCATCGAATTGCAGCGGCGAGTCACCGGGAATGTGGCAGTTCTGGCAACGCGGGCTCTGGAACACCTTCTGCACCGTGCCGAACGCCTTGAGCGCCTCCTGATCATCGGCGAACAGGTCCGAAGCATAGCCGCCCAGCCCGAGCAGAATCACCGTGCCCAATAGCAGATGTCGTTTCATCTCACACCCCCGACAGTTGCAGCGGCAGTTCACGCAAACGTTGCCCGGTCAGTGCATACACAGCGTTGGCCACCGCCGGCGCGGTGGGCGGAACCCCCGCCTCACCGATGCCCCCGGGCTTGTCGCTGCTGGGCACGATATGCACTTCGACCAGCGGCATCTCATTGAGGCGCAGCACCTGATAGTCGTGATAATTGGATTGCACCACCGCGCCGTCCTTGACCGTCAGCTTGCTGTGCAGTGCCATGCCCAGGCCAAAGGTGATGCACGATTCCATCTGCGCCGCGATGCTCTGCGGATTGACTGCGATCCCGCAATCCACCGCACACACCACGCGGTGCACGCGGATCGCCAGATTGTCCTGGGAGACCTCGGCCACCTGTGCCACATAACTGCCGAACGACTCGTGCACCGCCACGCCCAGCGCATGCCCGTCCGGCAATGGCGCTGTCCAGTTGGCCTTCTCCACCGCCAGATTCAGCACGCCGAGATGGCGCGCATGATCCTTGAGCAACGTTCGCCGGTATTCCACCGGGTCCTTGCCGGCCGCCGTGGCCATTTCATCGATCAGTGACTCCATGACGAACGCGGTGTGGCTGTGCCCCACCGAACGCAGCCACAGCACGTTGATCCCGGTCTGCGGCGAATGCAGCTCGACCTGTTGATGAGACAGGCCTTTGATATACGGGCTGTCGGCCACGCCTTCGACCGAAGTTGCGTCGATGCCGTTCTTGACCATGGTCTGTTCGAGCATGGTGCCGGCCATGATCGATTGACCGACCAGCACATGCTGCCAGCTCAACGGCATGCCCTGCCCGTCGAGGCCGATGCGCGCCTGATGCAGGAACATCGAGCGGTAATAACCGCCGCGAATGTCATCCTCACGGGACCACACGGTTTTCACCGGCGCCCCGGCCGCTTTCGCCACTTGCACGGCTTCAGCGACGAAGTCCGAAGTCGGATTGGCCCGGCGCCCGAAACCGCCGCCCAGAAACTCGGTGTGAATCTCCACCTGCTCCGGTTTGAGTCCGGTGATCTTGCCGGCGACCATCCGGTCGAGGGTCTGGAATTGCGTGCCGGTCCAGATTTCGCACTTGTCGGCGCTGATCTTCACCGTGCAGTTGAGCGGTTCCATCGGTGCATGCGCCAGATACGGCACGCTGTACTCGACGTCGATTTTCTTCGCCGCTTTATTGAAGTTGCCCTGCGGATCCCCGGCCTGACTGGCGGAAGTGCCCGGTGTCGCTGCCAGCTTGCGGAAGTTGTCGAGCAGGCCCTGACTGCTCAGGTCCGCGTGTGGCCCCCTGTCCCAATCGACTTTCAAGGCATCGCGACCGAGTTTCGCCGCCCAATAATGCTCGGCGATCACCGCCACGCCCGTCGGCACCTGCACCACTTTGTGCACGCCGGGCACCGCCAGCGCCTCGGCCCCCTCGAAGGACTTGACCGTGGCGCCGAACACCGGTGCACGGGCAACCATCGCGGTCATCAAGCCTTCGAATTGCACGTCCATACCGAACTTGGCGCGCCCGGTGATTTTCTCCGGGGTGTCGAGGCGTTTGGTCGGTTTGCCGATGACCTTCCAGTCCTTCGCCTCCTTGAAGGTGATCGACTTCGGATCCGGCACTGGCAGTTGCCCGGCAGCGTCCGCCAGTTCGCCGTACGTCGCGCTTTTATCGCCGGCAATCACGACGCCCGACTCAGTGCGAATCGTCGACGCAGCGACGTTGAAGCGCTTGGCCGCCGCTTCCACCAGCATCTGCCGCGCCGTGGCCCCTGCGAGCCGGTAACGGTCGAACTCCATCCAGGTCGAAGTCGAGCCGCCGGTAATCTGCATTCCGCCAAATGCCGGCATGCCGTAATTGGCCGCCGATGCCGGCGAGTGTTCGACGCGGATCGTCGACCAATCGGCGTCCAGTTCTTCGGCGATCAACATGGTCAGGCCAGTCCAGATGCCTTGGCCCATTTCCGAATGCCCGAGCAACACCGTCACGCTGTTGTCGGCGGCGATACGCAAAAACGCATTCGGCGCGAAGACCTTGCCTTCATTCTCCGCTGCCCGCGCAAACCGATGGGCACCGGGCACGACAAACGCCACCACCAGACCGCCACCCAGCACGGCACTGCCCTTGAGAAAGCCGCGACGCGATACAGGACTGTTCATCGTCTATCTCCCAATCAGCCAATTTCGGCCGCACGTTTCACTGCTGCGCGGATTCGCGGATAGGTGCCGCAGCGGCAAATGTTGCCGGAGAGCGCCTGATCGATATCGCTGTCGGTAGGTTTGGGGATTTTCGCCAGCAGCGCCGCGGCAGACATGATCTGCCCGGACTGACAGTAACCGCATTGCACCACATCCAGTTCGGCCCAGGCTTGCTGCACCGGGTGCGAGCCGTCGGTGGACAGGCCTTCGATGGTGAGGATTTTCTGGCCGTTGGCCACGGCAGTGGCGGGCGTGATGCAGGCACGCAACGGTGCCCCATCAACGTGTACGGTGCAGGCGCCGCACTGGGCCATGCCACAGCCGAATTTGGTACCGGTCAGGTGCGCCACATCACGCAGGACCCAGAGCAGCGGCATGTCTGCCGGCACATCGAGTTCCTGATCCTTGCCATTGATATTCAAGGTCAGCATCGGGGGTTTTCCTCAGACTCACGGTGTTCTGAAGGGGCGTCGCTACGGCCATCGAAGCCAGTGCGTGCCTCGGCTTATCCCTTTCAGCAAAGCCCAAATTGCGCCGCAAGCCAGACGTTGCGACCACCGGTCATGCCTCAACGTAAAAATGTCGACTTTAATCTTCTGGCTGATAACGGCGCTCACCCGAGCCAGCAACGCAGGCCTGCAACGAGCGCGGTCACCCATCACATTGGTCAGGAGTCGCGAAAATGGGATTTGTCACCACTCAAGACGGCGTCGATATCTTCTACAAGGACTGGGGCCCGAAGGACGCTCCGGTGATCCACTTCCACCACGGCTGGCCACTCAGCTCGGACGACTGGGATGCGCAGATGCTGTTCTTCCTGGGCCAGGGCTTTCGGGTGATTGCCCATGACCGTCGGGGCCATGGACGTTCGAGCCAGGTCTGGGACGGCCACGACATGGACCATTACGCCGACGATGCGCTGGCGGTGGTTCAGCATCTGGGGGTGAAGAACGTGGTGCATGTCGGCCACTCCACCGGCGGCGGTGAGGTCATCCACTACATCGCCCGACATGGGCAGGACAACGTGGCCAAAGGCGTATTGATCAGCGCGGTGCCACCGTTGATGGTCCAGACCGAAAGCAATCCCGGTGGGTTGCCGAAATCGGTGTTTGATGATTTTCAGGCACAACTGGCGGCCAATCGCGCGCAGTTCTATCGCGACATTCCCAGCGGTCCTTTCTATGGCTATAACCGCCCGGGAGCAAAACCTTCGGAAGGGATCATCGGCAACTGGTGGCGTCAGGGCATGATCGGCGGCGCCAAGGCGCATTACGACGGGATCGTCGCGTTCTCCCAGACCGACTTCACCGAAGACCTGAAAAAAGTCACCGTGCCGGTGCTGGTGATGCATGGCGAAGACGACCAGATCGTGCCGTATGTGAACTCGGGGCCTTTGTCCGCGAAACTGCTGCCAAACGGCACGCTGAAGTCATATCCGGGCTTTCCGCACGGTATGCCGACCACTGAAGCGCCGACGATCAATGCGGATTTGCTGGCGTTTATTCGCGGCTGACACACATCATTGTGGGAGCTGGCTTGCCAGCGATGGCGGTGGATCAGGCAACATCAATTGTGAATGCGCCGGCCTCATCGCTGGCAAGCCAGCTCCCACAGGGGACTGGGTGATTGGCTTGACTGCGTACTACGCCTCGGTACGGCCCGTCCCTTCACGATCACGTTCGTAGTGGTGCGCCAGCGGCAGCGCTGGCAACCATGACTCCCGGCGGATGGTCCACAGCTCATAAGTCGGCTTGAACCGGTTCGGCTCGTCCAGCGAGCCGACATTCACTTCAATTTCATCCCCCGAACGTGCAAGTACTGGCGAACCACAGCGCGGGCAAAACACCCGCCCTTGATACTCGCCGAGAGTCCCGCTGACGGTCACCGCGTTCTCGGGAAATATTGCCGATGCGTGAAACAATGCGCCGTGATGTTTGCGGCAGTCGAGGCAATGGCAAATGCCGATGCGGTAAGGTTGGCCCGCAGCTTCGAAGCGAACATCGCCGCACAGGCAACCGCCGGTTAATGGGGTCATGGTGTCTATCCTCTGTCAGACTCTGTTCAGCCTTTGAACATAGCAGCCGTACTAGCGAACGCTCACAATTTGCCCTTTGCCGGAGACAGCGCCATGTCCTCCCCTGAATCCACTTTGTTACAGAGCTGGCACGCCAACGCTGATGCCTGGATCGAGGTCATCCGCAGCGGTGCCATCGAAAGCCGTCAGCAGGTTACCGATCAGGCGATCCTGCTGGCGATCATGGGCCGCCAACCGGAACGCGTGCTGGATCTGGGTTGCGGCGAAGGCTGGTTGTTGCGCGCGCTGGCGGATCGCGGCATCGATGCGGTGGGTGTCGACGGTGATGCGAGGCTGATCGAGGCGGCACGCGCGGCCGGTTCAGCCAATGTGCATGTCGCCAGTTACCAGACGCTGGTCGAGGCCGAAGGCGCTATTGGCCGTGACTACGATTTGACCTGCGCCAACTTCTCGCTGCTGCATCAGGACATCATTCCATTGCTCGCCGCCATGCACGCGTTGCTGGTTTCGGGCGGCACCATGATCATTCAGACCCTGCATCCGTGGGCCGTGGCGGCCGGCAATTATCAGGATGGCTGGCGTGAAGAATCGTTCGCCGCGTTCAAGGGCCAGTGGCAGCCGATGCCGTGGTATTTCCGCACGCTGTCGAGTTGGTGCAACGCGCTGGACATGGCCGGGTTTCACATTCTCAGTTTGCAGGAGCCGCAGCATCCGCAAAGCCCGGTGCCGCAGTCGTTACTGATGATCGCCGAACGGCGCTGACTTCCTGCACATCCTGACTGAGTCACAGACATTGTGGGAGCTGGCTTGCCAGCGATGGCGGTGGCTCAGGCAACATCACTTCTGAAGGTGCCGGCCTCATCGCTGGCAAGCCAGCTCCCACAGGTTCAGGGTGTTGCTGAATTGCACTGCACTTGTCGATCTACGGCACCGCCAGTCGACCAGGGACTGACTACGCTGTAAATCCCGCGTGTCTAACCTGCCGAGGATGACTGCCATGCAACGTTTCCAGAAAATCACGCCGTGCCTGTGGTTCGACGATCAGGCCGAAGCGGCTGCGAAGTTCTATTGCTCGATCTTCGATCATTCGAAAATTACCGGCCTCACCCACTACAGCAAGGTCGGCGAGGAATTTCACGGCAAGCCGGAAGGCGCGGTGATGACCGTCAGCTTCGAACTCGACGGCCAGACCTTCACCGGCCTCAACGGCGGGCCGCTGTTCAAGTTCAGTGAAGCCATTTCGTTTCAGGTCAACTGCCAGAATCAGGAAGAAGTCGACCATTTCTGGGGCAATCTGTCGGCCGGTGGCCCGGTCGAGGCCCAGCAATGCGGCTGGCTCAAGGATCAGTTCGGGGTGTCGTGGCAGATCGTGCCGGTGGCGTTCATGCACATGATGCTGGACCCCGACACCAGCAAGTCGCAACGGGCGATGCAGGCCATGTTCACGATGAAAAAACTCGACATCGCCGAACTGGAGCGGGCCTTTGCCGGCCAGAGCTAATACACTCCGGGTCTGGCCTGCCGGGAACCATAACGATGAAACACGCTGCCGCCAAAAACCCTCAAAAAGCCCCACGCTTCTGGCGGGACGATGCCCTGCCCTTCATCGAAGCGCGGGCCATCGCCGATGGTCGTGAAGTCTGCTACTCACGCCATTCCCATGCGCACTTTTCCATCGGCGCGATCACGGCCGGACGGAGCATTTATGTGCATGAGCAATCGACATTCGAAGTCGCCGCCGGCACCGTGGTGCTGATGAATCCGGGCGACGTGCACGCCTGCAATCCGATCGATGATCAGCCGTGGTCGTACTTGATGTTGTATGTCGAGACGCCATGGCTGACGGATCTGCAGCATCAGTTGGGGTTCAGTGCGGAGCTTGAGTTTCGGCGATTTTCCACCACGCACCTGGGTGACCTGCGACTGTTTCGTGACCTGCGCGAGCTTTACGCCATATTGGTCGATGAGCAGCAGGACGCACTGCGTAAACACAGCGCGGCGGTGGAGTTTTTCAGTGATTTGCAATGGCGCCTGAACCCGGCTGAACCCGCGCTGCGCGAGCCGAATATCAAGCTCGAGCGCGCCGCCGACTTCATCCGCGCACACTGCACCGACCTGCTCAGCCTGGAGGACATCTGCACGGCGGCGCAGTTGTCACCGTCGTATCTGATCCGTGCATTCAAACAGCATTACGGCATGACGCCGCACGCGTTCCTGGTCAACCAGCGCATCCAGTTTGCCCGCGAACGCCTGCGCAGCGGCCAGCTGATTGCCGATGTTGCACTGGAAGCAGGGTTTGCCGATCAGGCGCATTTTCAGCGCGCGTTCAAACAGCATCTGGCCGCGACACCCGGCCAATATCGCGGCTGACCATCGACTTCGGGCTCACGGCAACAGCAGATAAACCGCGCTCGCCGCCAGCAGCAAAGCCATCAAGCGATTGAACAGGCGCATCCCCGCCGGATTGCCCAGATACCCCCGCAAAAACGTTCCGGCGTACACCCAGCAACCGACCGACAGATAACAGATCACCAGATACACCGCGGCGAACTGCCAGACCAGCTGCGCCTCGCCATCGGCGACAAACGCGCCCATTCCTGCCACACAGGCCAGCCACGCTTTCGGGTTGAGCCATTGCATCACCGCGCCGTACAGCATCGACGGCGCCCGCCCCGCTTCGCCGGCATGCAACTGGCCGTCATCGGCAGCCAGCTTCCAGGCCATGAACAACAGAAACGCCACCCCGGCCAATTGCACCACCCGGGTCAGGAATGGCCACAGTTTCAGGACTTCATGCAGGCCCAAACCCATCAGCACCAGCAACAGCACAAAGCCCAGCGTCGCCCCCGCCACGTGCCGCTGACTGGCCCGAAAGCCGTACTGCGCCCCGGAACTCAGCGCGACGATATTCACCGGCCCCGGGGTTATGGACGCCACCAGCGCAAACGCCGCCATCGACACAATCAGACTCATTACGCACCTGCTGCAATTGGGGAACAAGGCGCCAACAGTAAACAGTGCCGCGGGCTCGCGTATTGAACAAAATCACCCACGACCCGCGCCACAACTCAGGCACTTGAGGCCGGAGAAGAAGTTTCTGTTGCCACTTAATACTTCAAGCAGACATCTCGATACTTTTAATAACAACCTGAAACTTAAAATGAAACACCAACATTGCTCGACGCTTTATATTCCCGACCACTTCACAACCCGCCAATTTAACTTGGCTGACTGCTGCGCTACATAACCCGAACCAGAAGAAGTCAATATGGATATTAATCGCAACCTATTTGCAACTGCCCCAGCATCGGCCGACGAAGCTGAACGACTGAACATCGCCAAGGCTCTGGAGAACCGACACTTCCTTCGACAAGCCTTTCGTGCTGAAGAAAACTTCATGCAACTCGCTACGGAAGTTGTTTCGGGAAGCCGTTTCGACAGTGAACATCTCGCCGGCAAATTATTGCTGCGTTCACTCAGCAAACATCCAGAATTCATTGAATTCATTGCCTCCTTCGACCTGCCTGCCGATCACTTCTTTATGGTCAGAAGCAATGGTGAAGTGTACGCCGCCTATGAAGCGTTCGGCGCTACGGGTTTTTACATCCACTACGCCATCATTACCGATGAACTGTATGAGATCGAATCTTTACGGAACGATATCGAACTCTTGTCGAAAACCGCATGGCGTTCTGGCGGCATTATTTCCTCCAGCGCCACCGTGCCACTGCGCAACTGGCTGGCGTTTCAGGAAATTGACCCACCTGAAAATTATGCAGACCTTGCAAACTTGATCGACTACCTGAACTTCAAAATGCCCGCGCCGCCAAAATTCGCTAACTACTGGGGTATTTCCGAAGAGACTCAGGATATCGCCCTGATAGTCGAGCCGGAGCAGTATCCTGTGATCATGCAGGTCGTGCGAACGTTGATGGCTGAGTCGGGGCGGTATTCCGAGCCGTTGATCAACTACCTGACGGATGTGCTGCTCAAGAAGAGAAGCGGCGCCTTGCTGCAGGAAGATCCGCGACTGGCGTGGGAAATTCTGATGCAAACGAGCGAGGCAAAAAGTCTGGCTCAGCGTTGTTTCGATGCACTTCTGATCGAGGGCAAGGCACACACGGTAACGGAGGTCACCCGCAGCCGGTTACTGCTCGCCGCGGTCGTGCTGGACCTGGACATGGGCTCGGATGAGCGGGTCGAAACTCATCGAAGTCTGCGTTATGAATCGCTGTATGTGCATGAAACCCCGGCGCAGGCGCGGACTCGTCTCAAAAGCCATTTTGAGCAGATCAACCGCGTCAGTCCGTTCGCCGCTTACCTGGCAGTGGAACTGGTGCTGGCGGGGCAATCACCGGAGTTTCTGGTCGTTACCCCGCCGACACTGCTGATCGGTTCACCAGGCTGGGTCATGTTGCGCAAGGCCGTCATGCTGACAGAAAGGATCGCTCCCGGCTTGTCGCGCAAACTGTCTTATGAGCAACTGATGAAATTTGCCGCACTTGCGCCGCTCAGCGATGCACAACGCGCCCTGCATCAATTACTCAATCTGCAATGCGTGCTGGATTGGGCAAACATCAACGAGGTGATGCTCCGTGAAGACCCGGCATTATCGGAAGAACAGATCGCAACAGCGGCAGTGAATCACTACAACACGTATGCCGGTGAACTGGAGGCGGCGCTGAAGTCGATAACCGCTGCGCCGGTCAGCCGACGGAAACTGGCGCAGCAAACGCTGTTCGATGCCGACATCGACCATCATCAGGAGGTATTTCGTTCGCCGCACAATAAAGGGGGACTGATCAGCGACACGGTGATCAATCTTTACCTTGCCAACCAGTTACACCGTAAAAACCTCACCAGCACATCGACCAAGCGCAATTTGCACGACGTGCATCCGGATTTGGCCAGCCTGGCGCCAATCAATCAGTTGTATGCCGATAAGCTCAAGCCGCAGCACGAAACCTTCAAGTCGGGAATCAGCACCATGATCCGGCTGGCATTCTCCCGGCTCGGCATGAGTGATCGAGAAGCACTGACACAGGGCGCTTCAACGCTCTACCTGGTGCGCGGCAACCGCAATATCCCCGGTCACAGCGCCGACCACTTCTCCCCGCACGGGGTGGTCATCCTGTGTCGTCACAAATCGAAAAACCATTGCTTTGAGTTGTTCCCGTTACAGGGAGTGTGCCGCAAAAGCGAGCGCCTGGCCGAGGCTTTCGCCAGCGGCTATGCATTCAATGAAGACACCGCAAGCTTCGACGGGCCGACCAACGGCAAGACCGGGAATTTCCCGCGCCTTACCTATCTGGAAAATATCATTACCGAGCACGCAGCCTACTTCCAGGGTGCAACGCCTGGTCAGAGCGAACAAACGGACATCAATCAATTACTGCCGCGCCGCCACTGGGAACTGGCCGAGCATGCAGATGTTCATGAGTTCGGCATGCTGCTTGATCGGTTTGGTCAATTTGCGCCGCACTACGAAGAATCGGCCTGGTACACATCGCCAATGGAAAGTTACCAATCGCCGAGGCTAAAAGACATTGCCGACTTCATTGCGCAAAAGAACCCGCCCATCACCTACAACGAATATTACCGGATGGGCTATGACCAGACTGAATACGAGGAAAAGCAGGAAGCGTACGAGCGCGTTGCCAACATCATTCTGAACATCTTCATTCCATTCAGAGGCTGTATCCAGCAACTGACTTCGGATGATCCGGATGAACGCAGTGGGGCAGCCTTCAGTTGCGTCATCGACGCCCTCGCGGTGTCCTTTGTCTTTATCGGGGCGGCCGGAGCGCTGGCAAAGGCAGTGGCAAGCAGCACCAGGCTGCTAAGCCTCGGGCGCGTGGCGGGCAGTATTCTGGTGTCAATCTTCAACCCTGTCGACGGCGTTCCCCAACTGATCGTCGGCGCCGGGAAGCTGGCAGGCAAAAGCGCGCTGAAGCTCAGCCACGCTGGCAGTTCGATCAGCATGACAGCAGCCCGCCAGTTGCGTCGACTGACGACCACCAGCAGTGGCTCCTACGACCTGGTCAAAGCGTTGAGCAAGTCCGGCGCGGCGGCCGAGATTCGCATGACCCTGCCGACGGTGGCTCATGCGCGGGCACTGTTCAAGGACGACGCTCTGGAAACTGTCGAACAGATCGTCACACGACTGAGTCAGGACGTTATATCCGTCCCCAAGGGCAGCAATGCGACAGAGCTGCAGCATCTTTTCAATACTGCAACGAAGGAAGCGGCTGCGTCGTCAAAGGGATTCCAGGAACTGGAATCGTTGATAGGCCATGCCGCAGCGAACGACGTATTGATCACGTTCACAAAAAGCAAAGGCCCCAGGTTCAATGGAACCAAGTTCA
Source organism: Pseudomonas sp. W15Feb9B (assembly GCF_000828175.1). Taxonomy (NCBI): domain Bacteria; kingdom Pseudomonadati; phylum Pseudomonadota; class Gammaproteobacteria; order Pseudomonadales; family Pseudomonadaceae; genus Pseudomonas; species Pseudomonas sp. W15Feb9B. Next base: position 99,086 of record NZ_JTKF01000013.1, read on the forward strand.
CTACAAAAGCCCGTGACTATTCCGACACACTCGGGTTCATGGCCGAGCTTGAATCAAAGAAAATCATCTACCTCAAGAATCATCAGCAAAACGTCTTGAAGCTGGATCTTGGCAAGCCGCCCTACACCGATGTGATGCCCGAATCGTCGTTCAACCCGCAGGGTTTCTCCGACAATGCGCAGCGAGCCGGGGCGTGGATGGTCAAAGGCTCGACCTCCGACAACGAACTGGCACACATTGTGGCGATCCTGCGTGAGTATGCGGGCAACAACAGATCCCTGACCGATGCGACCGTGGTCAAAGAAATCCACGGCCGACTGGTTCCTCAACTGGCTGGGTCCGTGCGCGAGGCGGGTGCGCCGTCAAAGTATGGCAGCAGCGTCAGCGGTTTTGCCTTGCTGGAGCAACACCTGAAAACACTTGATGCCGCTCATGAGCACTTCGACAAACACTTGCTGGCGGCCATCGCCGGTTTCCAAGGCTTCGGTGACGGCAATGGTCGTACCGCGAGTGCGGTGTATGCGATCAGCCAACTGCGCAACCAGCGATTTGTACCGATGCCGAAACACGTGTTCATGTCGTTGAGCGATCTGGGCTGACCACTCAAAATCCGTGCCCCGTTTAACGAGGCACGGATTTTCTCATTCACCGGTAAGCATCGCCGGCACGGTAAACCGAAACTCCGTGCCCTCACCCGGCTCACTGCTGGCCTCGATGCGCCCGCCATGGGCCTCAACAATCCCCTGCGTGATGTACAAACCCAGCCCGGTTCCGGTCGGGTTGCCCTCCTTCACCGTCCAGTAGCGGTCAAACACCCGCGCCAGGTTTTCCTTGGGAATGCCTTCACCGGTATCGCGCACCGTAAACACGATTTCCCTGCCGTCAGACTTGGCCAGTACGCCCACCGAGCCTTTGCGCGGGGTGAACTTGATCGCGTTGCCGATCAGGTTCGACAGCACCTGAAACAGGCGCTCCGGGTCGGCATGAATTTTCAGGTCGGGATCGGCCTGAAACGAGATGCTGATGTCCTTGTCCAGCGCCAGCGGCCCAAGCAGGGATTGGGTTTCCTCGAACATCTGCCCGACGTCCAGGGTCTGCGGGGCGATGGTGTAGCGCCCGGCGTCGATTTTCGAGGTGTCGAGCAAGTCTTCGAGCAGCGTGTTCATCCGCCCGGCGGCCTGCTGCATGGTGTCGATCGCGGTGGAGATGCGCCGCGAGGTGTGCGGGCCATCTGAGCTGAAGGTCTTCTGCATCATGCCGCAGAGCATGGAAATCACGGTCATCGGATTGCGCAAATCGTGGGAAACCACTGCCACCAGCTCATCACGGGCGCGCACCGCTTCCTGCTCGCGGTGCACCTGCCGGGCCAGGTCGTTTTCCAGTGCGGAGCGGCGCAGGTCATTGGCCGCAAACAGATCGCCGTGGCTCCATTTGGTGGAGATCCCGGCCATCTCGACTTTCCAGATTTCGAACGAAGTGCGCGGGCGCAGACGCAGGCCGGCATCGGAGTTTTCCAGATCCAGCGGCTTGCGCGGATCACCGCTCCAGTTGATGTTCTCCTTGACCTCGGGGCGGAACCACAACACGCCGTTGTCCACCGGTTTGGGCAGGCTCATGGCGAGCACGCCGCTGGCCACTTGCTGAAATTGCGCGGCTGGCGGGTAGACGCTGGCCAGATGATGACTGGCGAACACCGGCTCGCCGGTTTCCTGCAACCACTTGTGCAGGGCGCGAATGTCTTCCGGTTCCGGGCAGTTGCCGTAACGGTGCAACTGCTTGTCTTCGATGATCGCAATGCCCCCGGCCCCGGCCAGCGCCATCAGCACTTGCGGTTGCTGCGCCAGACCATCGAAGACATTTTCCGGCGAGTCGATCATGGCTTGATTGAGCAGCGTCAGCGCCTCGACCTTTTCTTCACGCTGACGGCTGAGTTCCAGCGCCTCCATCGCGCTGATCTGCAGCGACAGCACCTGACCGATGGTCTGACAGGCACTGCGCAACTCGTGCGGCACATGCAGCGGCTGGCGGTTGCCACAGCTGATCAGGCCCCAGAGTTTGTCGCCCTTGAGCAGCGAGATGCTCATCGACGACAGAACGCCCATGTTCTTCATGTACTGACAATGAATCGGCGAGACGCTGCGCAGGGTGGCGAAACTCAGGTCCAGCGGGGTCTGGGTGTCCGGGCGCAACTTGGGCACCAGCGGCACCGGCTGGTAATCGGCATTGGGGATGATCCGCAGCCAGTTGGTGCGGTACAGCTCGCGCGCTTGCTCGGGGATGTCCGAGGCCGGGAAGAACAGGCCGTTGAACACTTCCATCGACGGATCCGACGCCTCGGCGATCACCTGACCGTGGCCCTCCTCCTCGAAGCGGTAGATCAGCACCCGGTCGTAACCGGTCATCGCCTGGATTTCCTTGACGCTGATGTCGTACAGGGCCTGCAATGTGGTGGCTGCTTGCAAGCGCTGGAGCATGCGTCCCAGATGGGTCTGGTTGCCGGCGACATTACGCGGCTGGAAGTTTTCGACGTGGATTTCCAGTTCCAGAATCAACACGCCTTGATGACGGTGCAGCAGACCTTCGAACGCGGTGCCGTTGAGGCGGAAATGCAGCGGTCCGGCATCGGCGAACACCGGTTGCTGCAGCGCATCGCGCACGGCGGCGGCAGGCGCTTCACCCAACAAACTGTGCAGCGGCTGGCCGATCAGCTCCTGCGCCGGCCGTGCCAAGAGGGTCTCGACGTTGGCGCTGATCTGAATGATTTCCAGCGCCGGCTCGCTCAGGGTCAGCAGCAGGCCATGGGGCTGGATGGCACCCGGAAAGCGGATCGGTTCGTCGGCACAGTTGGCCAGCAGTTCTTCAAAGGCTTCTTGGTCTTGCGGGTTCATGCCAGTACCTCCCGGCTTTCGAGCCAGCGCTCGAAACAACTGAATGTGGACTGGGCCGCCGCAACCACGGCTTCACGTTCATCCGCACTCAGCGGTCGACTGCCCAGGTAATCAATGAAATCGCGCCAGCGGCGGCCGGTGGCAGCGCCGTAAACGTCGAGGAATGCCGCGCCATTGTCGGCGTCCAGGCTCAACCGCGAAGCGATTTCGCGACGCAGGATCTGCCCGCCGAGGGTTGCCCCTTCCAGCACGTACAACACACCCAGGCAAGTCGGCCCGGAGTCGATCACGGGCAACGTCTGACACTGTGGCAAACGGGCGATGGTCTCGGTCGTAAGGCCCAGAGCCTGCAAATCATCGAGCAAAATCTGCGATTTGAGGCGTGGCGCAAGATCGAAACCCACCGGGATCGCGCCGCTGTCGAGCAATGCGCTTTCCAGTGGCCGATAAAAGCCGTAATAAGCCTGCATCAACCGTACGAAAGCGTTGGAATCGAGGGTATTGGAGAAAAAAGGAAGACGTTTTTCCAGTGCGATGTGCAGTTCGGCAGTGCCGGCTCGCAGATCTTGCAGCACCGGCGGCACATAAACTTCACGGGCCTTTGCTTGCATGTAAATCGCTCTTGGTGGGGCCGCTTCGGGGCCGGCAGGGTGTTTGCAGCTTTGGACGAATATTACACGGCAAACGCCTTTTTCTGACTTGGCGCATAGATTTTTCTGACGAAACCAGCGCCTTCAGACTTTTGAGAGTTCCGGCCAATCGGAAAAGTTCGACTTGATTGAAGGGACTGCCAAGGCTGTACCGCGACAGCGCCGCGAGACTGTATGGGTCAACGCGGCCGCCGCCTGTGGTAAAAATGCGGCATCGCTTCTGGAGCCCACATCCATGGATCTCGCCACGCTTACGCTGTTTCTTCCGGCCTGCTTTGCCTTGAATATGGCCCCCGGCCCGAACAATTTGCTGTCGGTCAACAATGCCACCCGCTATGGCTATCGCCGGGCCTGCGCCGCCGGTATCGGGCGGATTATCGCGTTCGCCGGGATGATCGCCCTCGCCGGCGCCGGACTGTCAGTGGTGCTGCAGACCTCGGAATGGCTGTTCCATGCGATCAAGATCATCGGCGCGGCGTATCTGCTGTACCTGGCCTGGCAACTGTGGCGAGCCAATCCTGAGGCCGAGCAGCAGGTAGCGGGAGCGTCGGTGGGGTTCTGGCGGCTGGCACGTCAGGAGTTTCTGGTGGCGGCGGGCAATCCGAAAGCGATCCTGCTGTTCACCGCGTTTCTGCCGCAATTCGTTGATCCGAGCCGCCCGGTGCCGGCGCAATTCGCCGTGCTCGGTGCACTGTTCCTGCTGCTGGAATGGATCGCGATCGGCGCCTATGCGTGGATGGGCCTGCACATGCGCCGCTGGTTCGCCGAGCCGCGCGGCAAACGGGTCTTCAACCGTTGCTGTGCAGGGCTGCTGTCGGCGGCCGCTTCAGTGCTGTTGTTCGCCAAACGTGCTTAAGCCTCGGACGGGCCTTTGAGTTCGACCTGATTGCCGTCCGGGTCGAAGCAATACAGCGACAGGCCGTAGCCCTCGGCGCCGAAGCGTCTGGCGGCTTTTTCCACGGTCAGGCCGCAGGATTGCAAGTGGCTGACCAGCGCCGCCTCGTCGAACGGGTCGATGCGCAGGCAGAAATGATCGACGTTGCGCCGCTCGGTACCGGCTGCACCGCCGCCCTTCCTGCCCAGCTCGCCTTGCAAGTTGACGAGATCGATCATCGAAGTTCCGGCGCGCAGGTGCACCAGACCCAGTGGTTCGTTGTGTCTGACCACCTCGGCACCGAAGACCTGGCGGTAAAAATCGATACTGCGCTGCAGATCGGCGACACGCAGGACGATGTGATCAATATGTTGAATCGAAAACGGATGCATGAACTCGACACCTCACCCACTCTGTAGGAGCTGCCGCAGGCTGCGATCTTTTGCTTTTGATTTTAAGAAACAAGATCAAAAGATCGCAGCCTGCGGCAGCTCCTACACGGTAGTTCAGAGGTTCTGGAAATTCACTGTCGATTTTTCGGTGGAGCCATCGAAATCCTGGATTTAAGCTCTGGCCATGAACATACAAACCGCACTGCTGCCGCCCCACGCCGAGATGGTTCGCGCCATGCTCGAACGCGACACCGCCTACGAAGGGGTGTTCTTCACGGCCGTGAAAACCACCGGGATCTTCTGCCGCCCCAGTTGCACGGCGCGCAAGCCGAAGCCGGAAAACGTCGAATTCTTCGCCCATGCCGATGAGTGCCTGAGCGCCGGTTATCGCGCCTGCCTGCGCTGCAAACCGCTGGACGCTGCAGCCATCGCACCCGATTGGGTGCAGCGCCTGCTCAAAGCCGTCGATGCCGACCCGGAAGTGCGCTGGAGCGACGCCCAGTTGCTGGCCGAAGGCATCGAACCGCTGAAGCTGCGACGCTGGTTCAAGCAGCATTTCGGCATGACCTTCCATGCATGGCTGCGCACCCGCCGGCTCGGCATGGCGCTGGGCGGCATTCGCCAGGGCGCCTCGATCGATCACGCGGCGTTTGACTCCGGCTATGAATCGCTCAGCGGTTTTCGTGACGCGTTCCAGAAATCCTTCCACATCACCCCGGGCCGCGCGGCCAACAGCGAACCGCTGCTGTTCACCCGCCTGACCACACCACTGGGGCCGATGATCGCCATGGCCGAACGTCGGGGACTGGTGTTGCTGGAGTTTCTCGACCGCCCGGCGCTGACCCGCGAAGTCGAGGAATTGCAGGCCCGTCACGGCTACGTGGTCGCACCGGGGCACAATGCGCATCTGCAGCAGATCGAACAACAACTGAAGGAATATTTCGCCGGCACCCGCAGCGTCTTCAGCGTGCCACTGCACCTGCCCGGCAGCGCGTTCGACCGGCAAGTCTGGGACGAACTGCTGAACATCCCCTTCGGCCACACCAGCACCTACGGTGCCATCGCGGCACGTTTGGGCAAACCCGGCGCTAGTCGCGCGGTGGGGTTGGCCAACGGGCACAATCGGTTGTCGATCGTGGTCCCGTGCCATCGGGTGATCGGTGCGGATGGGTCACTGACCGGCTATGGTGGTGGGCAGCCGCGCAAGGCGTTTCTGCTGAGGCTGGAAAACGCTGCGGTGCAGCTCACACAACCCCTGGCTTTCTGACGCTTTGCACCACTCACAAGAAGGAATCTCGATGAACGCGCTCGACACTCGGTTCCACCAGTTACACCAGGAAGGTCTGCTGATCCTGACCAACGTCGCCGACGCCACTGGCGCGCGACTGGTCGAGCACGCGGGCGGTAAAGCGGTCGCGACCAGCAGCGCGGCAGTCGCTTGGGCGCATGGCTACCCAGACGGCAACACCCTGCCCCTCGAGCGGTTGATTTCAACCGTGGAATCCATCGCGCGGGTGATCCAGGTGCCGCTGAGCGTGGACATCGAGGCGGGTTATTCCGATGACCTTGGCCGTGTGGCCGAAGTGGTCGATGCGGTGCTCGCCGCCGGTGCGGTCGGGATCAATATCGAGGACGGCAGCGGCGCCCCGGAACTGTTGGCGCGCAAGATTGAAATGGCTCGGCAAGTCGCTCAGAAGCGTGATGTGAAGCTGTTCATCAATGCGCGCACGGACGTCTACCTCAAGGGTCTGGTACCGGCCGAGGATCGCGTCGCCGAAACCCTGCGCCGTTCGGCGTTGTATCAGGCGGCCGGGGCCGATGGGCTGTTTGCCGCTGGCGTGACCACCGCTTATGAAATCGAGGCAATCTGCAAGGGCACGTCACTGCCGGTGAATGTGCTCGGCTTCGCCTGCCTGCCCTCGCCGACCGAGCTGCAAGCCCTGGGCGTGCGGCGTTTGAGCGCCGGGTCCGGGATCGCCGAATTCCTCTATGGCGCGATGGGTGCGCTGGTGAAAAGCTTCCTCGCCAGCGGCAAGCTCGATACCCATGATCTGAAGGCGCTGACCTACGGCGAAGTCAACGGTCTGCTGAAATAGCATGCCGGATCGTTATCAGGCGGCCAGTGAGTTTCTGGCCGCGCTCGACGAGGACTGGCAGCACCACATTGCAACCGTCGGCCCCTGCCTGCATCAACCGCACCCGACGCGTGATCCGTATCAGTCGCTGGTGCGGGCGATTGCCTATCAGCAACTGCACGCCAAGGCCGGGGACGCGATTGTCGGACGCCTGGTGGCGTTGTTTCCCGGGCAGACGTTTCCCCGGCCTGAACAGATTCTCGCGACCGACTTTGATCGACTGCGCGGCTGCGGCTTTTCGGCGGGCAAGATTGCAACGATTCAGGGCATCGCCCAGGCAACGCTGGACGGCGTGGTACCGGATTACCCCATCGCGCGGGCGATGGACGACGAGACGTTGATCGAACGTCTGGTCAGCCTGCGCGGGGTTGGCCGCTGGACGGTGGAGATGCTGCTGATCTACAGCCTGGAACGCATGGATATTTTGCCAGCGGATGACTTTGGCGTGCGCGAGGGCTATCGCCGATTGAAGGGGCTGGAGGTGCAGCCGACGCGCAAGCAAATGATCGAGATCGGCTTGGCGTGGAGCCCGTATCGGACGGTGGCGGCCTGGTACCTGTGGCGCGTACCAAAACCCCTGTAGGAGCTGCCCGAACCTGCGGCAGCTCCTACAGGGGAATGCGTTGCAAAGGTGGGAGCGAGCCTGCTCGCGAAGGCGCCAGTTGATTCAACCTCAAATCAGAGACCTGACTTCAACTTGCTGAACGCCCGAATCAAAGCCCGATTGAACGCCTTGCCATTGTCATTCTTGCTGTACAGCGAAGCCCGCACCGCCGCTGACGGGTACGTACCCGGATCATTGCGGATCGACGCATCAACCAAAGCATCCGCCGCCGTGATCGCATTGGCGTAGTGGATGGTGTCAGTGATCGGCGCGATCACCTCAGGCGTCATCAGATAATCCATCAACGCCAGCCCGGCCTGCGGATGCGGTGCATCCTTGGGAATGACCATGGCGTCAAACCAGATCAACGTGCCCTCTTTGGGGATGCGGTAGCTGAGCTGGAACGGCTTGTTCGCCGCTTGCGCCTGCCCTGCTGCAATCGCCACGTTGCCGTTCCACGACATCGCCACGCAGGTGTTGCCGTTGGCCAGGTCGCTGATGTTCAGGTCGTTGTCGAAGTAACGGATGTACGGGCGGATCTTCGCCAGTTGCTGCTCGGCGAGTTTCAGGTCATCGAGGTTCTGCCGGTTGATGTCCAGGCCCATGTACTTCATGACCGCCGCGAACACTTCGTTCGGATCGTTGAGCAGACTTACCCCGCAATCGGCAAATTTCGCCACCACGGCCGGGTCAAACAGCATCGCCCAACTGTCGGTCGGCGCCTGCGGCAGACGCTGCTTGATCGCCTGCTCCTGATAACCCACACCCGTGGTGCCCCAGGCGTATATCCCGGCGTAGCGGTTGCCCGGATCGAACACCGCCATGTGCTGGCGAAACTCCTCGCCAACCCCGGCAAAGTGCGGCACTTGCGCCTTGTCCAGCGGCTGGATCGCCCCACTCTCGATGGCCCGCGACAGGTGCTGGCCGGCGGTCAGCACCAGGTCATAACCGCTGCGCCCGGTGAGCAGTTTGGTTTCCACGGTTTCCAGCGAATCGAAGTGATCGGCGACCACCTGAATGCCGGTCTGCGCTTCAAAATTCTTCAGCGTATCCGGGGCCAGGTACTCGCCCCAGATGTACAGATTGACCACCGGTCGGGCGGCGTCGGCGGCCTGCACACACAGGGGTGCAAGCACCAGCAATAACGCTTGAGTCAGTTTGTGCAGGCCCATCATCACACCCCCTTGCGATTAGACGTGCCGGCGTATTGCGGCATGGTGATGCACGCGACGTTGCCGCCACCGAGGAGGATTTCCCGGGAATTTTCGATGCCGACGATCTTGTGCTGCGGGAACAGTTCGGCGAGCGTCGCCATGGCCACCTGATCGTTGCGATCACCGAACAGCGGTACCACGATCGAACTGTTGCCGGCGTAGTAGTTGATATACGACGCGCAGATTCTGGTGCCAGCCTGACGGGTATGGGTGCTGTCCTGCTGATCGAGGCCTTCGGCTTCCTCAGCGGTCCACTCCAGCACGTCCGGTTGCGGCAGCTTGTGCACGATCAACTCGCGGCCACGGCTGTCACGGGTGCTGCGCAGGATGTCGTAGGCCTCTTGATAGATTTCCCATTGCGGATCGTCGCGGTTGTCGGTCCACTGCAGCACCACTTCGCCGGGGCGGACGAAGCAGGCGAGGTCATCGACATGGCCATCGGTTTCGTCGAACTTGCAGCCGCGTGGCAGCCAGATCACCTGTTCGGCGCCAAGGTAATCGGTCAGGCGCCGAGTGACTTCCTCCTTGCCCAGATGCTGGTTGCGATTGCGGTTGAGCAGGCACTGTTCGGTGGTGAGGATGCTGCCCTGACCGTCACTCTGGATGCCGCCGAGTTCGGCAATCAGCGGTGCGCGGTAACGGTCGAAGCGCTCGATTTCGAGGATCTTGCTGGCGATCTGGTCGTCCTTGTCCCACGGGTAATACAAGCCACCGTCGAGGCCGCCGTAGGCGTTGAATTCGAAGTCGACGCCACGCACTTCGCCGCTTTCATCATTGACCACAAAGCACGGGCCGCTGTCGCGAAACCAGGTGTCGTTGCAGGTCATCTCGACCACGCGCACTTGCGGCGGCAATTGCCGACGCGCCGTGGCAAATTGCGCGGCGGAGGCGCAGACCGTGACCGGTTCGCTGTGGGAGATGGCGGTGACGATCTGCACCCAGACTTTCTGCGCCGGTTTCGCGCCGTTGCGCCACACGTCGGTGCGCTCCGGCCAGCCGAGCCAGCAGCCGGATTTGGCTTCGAATTCGCCGGGCAGACGGAAGCCGTCGTGTTTGGGGGTGGAGTCGAGCAAACGTGCCATGGTCAAACCTCGTCTTGGGTGGGGAATGACCACAGGCTAAGGTCGCGGACGGCAGGCCCGCCAACGATGATTATTGCGGAACCGTTGAATTCAACTCATCAATCGCTCAACTGATCGTTGAACCATTCGAGCATCTGCGCCACCGCCGGACGCTCCAGCCGCAGCCGTTCGCAAACCAGCGCGTATTGGCCGAGCGCGGTCATGCTCGCACTGAACGGCCGCACCAGTCGCCCGCTCAGCAGGTCCTCCTGCGCGGTGAGGTTGTCGCCCATCGCCACGCCCTGCCCCTGCGCCGCCGCTTCCAGCGCCAACCCGGCATGGGCGAAATACAGCTGACGCTGCGGGCGCAGATCGCCGGCGTGGCTGGTGAGCCACGTTGTCCAGGTCTTGCCATCCTGATCGTCGTGCAGCAGGCAATGGCGCATCAAGTCCTTCGGCGACTTCAGAGCGCCCTGGTTGAACAGCCCGGGGCTGCACACCGGGAAGAATTGCAGCGCCGGCAACGGCCGCACGAAGTAGGAACTGCTGTCTGCAGGTCCGATGCCGTAAGTGATCGCCAGATCGATGTCCTCGCCCGGCGCGCTGGCGTCGATCGGCTGTTCGTAGAGATGCAGGGTGATGTGCGGATAGCGCGCATAGAAATCAGTGAGGCGGTTCATCAGCCACTTCTGCGCCAGTTCGGCGGTGACCGCCAGACGCACGACCGCCAGCGAGGATGGATCGCGCAGTTCATCGCAGGCCTCGCCGATCAATTCGAAGGCCTGCTGCAGGCTCTGCATCAGGCGCCCGGCGGCAATGGTCGGGCGGATCTGCCGGCCTTCGCGGATGAACAGCGAGACGCCGAGCTGCTCTTCGAGCTGACGGATCTGGTGGCTGACGGCGCTGTCGGTGACGCACAGCTCGGCGGCAGCCCGGCCGAAATGCGCGTGGCGGGCGGCGCATTCGAAGGTTCTGAGGGCGGCCAGTGAGGGGAGTCTTCGCATGGGTTGGGGTGCCTTTTTTGGGGACATGCTGACCGGGCCTTGAGCAGGCGTCCAGTGGCTCCGCGTTATCGTTCATCGCTGGCAAGCCAGCTCCCACAGGTTTTGTGTCGAATGGCAAAGCCGCGCACACCAAAAAATCACTGTGGGAGCTGGCTTGCCAGCGATGGCGTCGGCACATTCACACAATTCTTCTAGGCTCATTCAAACCCATCCAGCCAACCGGAGGCCCCTCATGCACCTCGAAGGCTCTTGCCACTGCGGCGCCGTCACCTTCAGCCTGACCAGCGCCCATCCCTATCCCTATCAACGCTGCTACTGCTCGATCTGCCGCAAGACCCAGGGCGGTGGCGGTTACGCGATCAACCTGGGTGGCGACGCGGCCAGCCTCAAGGTTCAGGGGCGCAAGCACATCAGCATCTACCACGCGAAGATGAAGGAAGCAGGTGAAAAACGTGCCCATCGCAGCACGGCCGAACGGCATTTCTGCTCACAGTGCGGCAGCGGTTTATGGTTGTTCAGCCCTGAGTGGCCGGAGCTGATCCACCCGTTCGCCTCGGCCATCGATACGCCGCTGCCGGTACCGCCGCAACACACGCATTTGATGCTGGGGTCGAAGGCGCCTTGGGTCGAAGTGGATGCCAAGCCCAAGGACAAACAGTTTGCGGTGTATCCCGAGGAGTCGATTGCGCAGTGGCATGAGCGCTTGGGGCTGGTCAAATGAGCATGGATTTGCGCTGGCTTTGATGGCCCTATCGCTGGCAAGCCAGCTCCCACAGGTTTTGTGTACGCCGAGAAACCTGTGGGAGCTGGCTTGCCAGCGATAGGGCTGGAACCGACAACGCAGATCAGTCCAGATGCGCCCAGGTCATCCGAAACGACGCCCCACCCCACACTGATTCCCCGACCTCGACCTGCCCGCCATGGGACTGCGATACCCGTCGCACCAACGCCAGACCCAGCCCAAAGCCACCGGTACGCCGGTCGCGGCTGGCATCCAGTCGCGAGAACGGTTCGAAGATCTTCTCCCGGCCTTCCACCGGCACCCCCGGACCATCGTCGTTGACCCGCACTTCGTAGTAATCGCCGCTGCGCACCAGCGTCACCTCGACTCGCTGCTCGGCATAACGAATGGCATTACGCAGCAGATTGATCACCGCCCGCGCCATGAACCGCGGCTCAATGCGCACGGTGTCGAGCCGGCAGTCACCAATCAGCAACTGCACCCCCGCCGCTTCCGCCTCCAGCGCAACGCTGCCGACCACGCTGTCGAGCCAGTTGGCCGCTTGAATGTTTTCGCGCTTGATCACCGTCGCACCGCGTTCGAGGCTGGCGTAGGTCAGCAGTTCGGAGACCATTTCTTCCAACTCGCCGAGGTCGGCGTACATGTCGGCGATCAGTTCGCGGTTCTGGCTGGCGTCCGGCTGTTGCTTGAGCTGGTCGAGTTCAAACGACAGCCGCGCAATTGGCGTACGCAATTCGTGGGAGACCGCGTTGGTCAGCTCGCGCTGATTGGCGATCAGGCTCTCGATGCGCGCCGCCATCAGGTTGAAGTGTTCCGCCAGATCGCGGATGTTCGAGCGTTTCGACAGTTGAATGCGCACCGACAGATCGTTATCGCCAAAGCGCTCGGCGGCCAGACGCAGTTTTTCCAGATCGCGCCAGTGCGGGCGTACCCAGAAGAACAGCACGATGCCGATGAGCACCGCGAGCATCGCGTAAGCCACCGCGATGTAGAACGGCATCAGGCTCGGTTCGGGCGGCAGCTTGATGCTGAGCAGTTGCGAGCCACCGTCGATGTTGCTGATGAATTGGGTGTAGTTGTCGCGGATCACCAACAGGTTTTGCGCCAGTTCGGCCTTTTCCTCGGTGCTGAGGTCCAGTTGATCGGCTTCGATCAGCTTCAGCGACAAGCCGTAGTGCGGGCGCAACGCTTCCAGCTGCTGTTCACGCGCCGCGCCTTGCTGATCGCGCATGTGCTCGACCAGTGACCACGCCTGCCCGCGCACCGCCTCACGGTTGTAGGCCTGCATCTGATTGTCGAGCAACGCGTTGAAGGTGTGTTCGACAGTTTGCAGAGCCAGGACCAGGCCCACCGTCATCACCAGAAACAGCCCGAGGAATAACCGCAGCATCTACAGCTCCCACGCGAATGGATTGAACAGGTAACCCTTGCCCCACACGGTCTTGATGCACACCGGCTCACGGGGATTGTCCTTGAGTTTGTTGCGCAACTTGCTGATGTACACGTCGACGCTGCGATTGAGCCCATCGAAGGCGATACCGCGCATGCGGTTGAGGATGTCATCGCGGGACAGGGTTTTGCCGGCGGCGCTGGCCAGCAGCCACAGCAGCTCGAATTCCATGGTGGTCATTTCGATGATCTCGCCAGCCAGCCGCACTTCGCGGCAGCTGCGGTCGATGCTCAAGCGGCCGAACTCCAGCGCACTGACCACGCCGGCCTCCGGCATCTGCCGACGCTGCAAGGCGCGTAGCCGAGCGAGCAATACCGGCGGCTTGATCGGCTTGATCACGTAATCGTCGGCGCCGGATTCCAGGCCGAGAATGTGGTCGAGGTCGTCTTCCTTGGCGGTGAGGATGACAATCGGCGTGTCCGACACGCTGCGGATTTCCCGGCACACGTGCAGCCCGCTCTGCCCCGGCAGCATCAGATCAAGCACCACCACTTTGGGCTGGAATTCGAGAAACGCGGCCACCGCCAGATCGCCGCGATGCACCGCGCGCACCTCGTAGCCATGCTGCTCGAGAAAGTGCGCAATCAGCGTGGCCAGACGTTCATCGTCTTCGACCAGCAGGACTTTGCCAAAACCCAGGTTATCCATAACGACCGTCTGCCAACCCATGTGTGAAATGGTCGACAGTATGGCGGCAATCGTCGGCGAGGCGTTGTTTCGGGCAGCAAAAACCGGCCGCAGGGGCCGGTTTTCGGTGATATTTCATACTCTTAAGAGTTTTTAACAAGTAGGAGCTGCCGAAGGCTGCGATCTTTTGATTTTTGAAACAAGATCAACAGATCGCAGCCTTCGGCAGCTCCTACAGGTTATGCGGCAGCCGGCACACCACTGTGAAAGCGGAACTCGTCATCCGGCGACTCGATCAGTTCCTGCTCGGCAGCACGCACCTTGTCGATCACCTGAGCGATGTCCTTCGCGTCGCCGTACTGGTAAGCCAGTTTCAGATAACCCTGGAAGTGCCGCGCCTCGCTTTTCAGCAGGCCGAAATAGAACTTGCCGAGTTCTTCGTCCAGATGCGGCACCAGCGCTTCGAAACGCTCGCAACTGCGCGCTTCGATGAATGCGCCGACCACCAGCGTATCCACCAGTTTCACCGGTTCGTGGCTGCGCACCACTTTGCGCAGTCCCGAGGCGTAGCGCCCGGCGTGCAGCTGGCGCAGCTCGATCTTGCGGCGTTTCATGATGCGCATGACCTGTTCGTGGTGCACCAGTTCTTCCCGGGCCAGACGCGACATCATGTTGATCAGGTCGACGTGGGAATGGTACTTGGCAATCAGGCTCAGCGCGGTGCTGGCGGCCTTGAACTCGCAGTTCTTGTGGTCGATCAGCAGGGTTTCCTGATCGGCCAGTGCGGCCTGGACCCAAGCGTCGGGTGTGCGGCAGCCAAGGAATTCGTGGATTTCGGGAAGGATCATGAGGCTCACGGTAAAAGGTGTACGAGCAAAGGCCGCCGATTATACCGGCCTGCCCGCAGACCACCAGTCGCAGGCGTTGATATGCATCAAGTCGCAGGCGCATGAGCAGCAACTATAGTTGTGCAACGCCGTGCCTTTTCTTTGCTGGAGACTCCGCTCATGCAAGCCATTCGCAGCATTCTGGTGGTCATCGAACCCGAACATTCGGAAAGCCTGGCGCTCAAGCGCGCCAAGTTGATCGCCGGCGTGACCCAGGCCCATCTGCACCTGCTGGTGTGTGACCGCAAGCACGACCACGCCGGCATGCTTGGCGTGCTCAAAGCCGCACTGCTGGCGGATGGCTACAGCGTGACCACCGAACAGGCGTGGAACGAAAGCCTGCACGAGACCATCATCGACGTGCAGCAGGCCGAAGGTTGCGGGCTGGTGATCAAACAGCACTATCCCGACAGCGCGCTGAAAAAAGCTCTGCTGACCCCGGCCGACTGGAAACTGCTGCGCCACTGCCCGACTCCGGTGCTGTTGGTGAAAACATCCACCTCCTGGAAAGACCGAGTGATTCTTGCGGCTGTGGACGTGGGCAATGCCGATGGCGAACACCGGCATTTGCACACCACGATCATTGATCATGGCTACGACATTGCCAGCCTGGCCAAGGCGCATCTGCATGTGATCACGGCGCATCCGTCGCCCATGCTCTCGGCCGCGGATCCGACCTTCCAGCTCAAGGAAACCATCGAAGCGCGGTACCGCGAGCAGTGCAAGGCGTTTCAGGCCGAGTTCGATGTGGACGACGAGCACCTGCATATCGAGGAAGGCCCGGCGGATGTGTTGATTCCGTTCATGGCGCACAAGCTGCAGGCGGCGGTGACCGTGATCGGCACCGTGGCGCGCAGCGGGTTGTCAGGCGCGTTGATCGGCAATACCGCTGAAGTGGTGCTGGATGCACTGGAAAGCGACGTGCTGGTGCTCAAGCCGCAGGAGGTTGAGGATCATCTGGTGGAGTTGGCGGTGAAACACTGAGGATTACGGTGCCTGAACCGACGCCTTCGCGAGCAGGCTCGCTCCCACAGTTGGAATGCATATTCCTGTGGGAGCTGGCTTGCCAGCGATAGCGGTGGCTCAGTCAACATTGATATTGGATGCACCGCCCTCATCGCTGGCAAGCCAGCTCCCACTACATTTTGCACTCCACTCCGATCATTGTGGGAGCGAGCCTGCGCGCGAAGCTTCTAGGCGCCGAAGGCGTCTTTCAGAAAGCCGGGGGCGATATAGCGCTGATAATGCGCTTCCGACAACAGGAAGAATTCCCGATCAATGGCATCGCGCAGTTCCGGCAGGTTCCAGTCGCGGAACTCCGGCAGCAACACCATCCCGTAGGCCTCCAGATTAATGATCACCCGCGCCCCGCGAGCGATCAGCTGATAGGCCCAGCAATATTCCGACTGATGCGGTACAAAGCGGATCTTGCGCTGTTCCAGCTGCTGGCGCAGACGCGCCGAATCGAAGATCTCGACCTTGCTCGCCATCACTTGTGACAGCAATTGCTCCAGACGCAACCACACCGCACGCTTTTCCTCCTCGCCGTAACCATTCCAGTGGATCACTTCGTGGTGGAAACGCTTGCAGCCACGGCACACCAGATCTCCGTAAACAGTGGAGCAGAGGCCGACGCAGGGGGTCTTGATGGTCTGATTGGGCATAAATTGGCAAAACACTGAAACGCGGAACAGGCCGGCATGTTAGCCCTTTGTCGGCCATTGATCACCCCTCAAACGTCAGGGGCAAGCGCTGGCTCGCGGTTTGCCTCGCCCGCGCACAACGCCACCAAAGTCCAATAGAGCGCGACTTACCTTTAAATTTTTTTTGCCGTAGAATCAGCCAGCCTTTTAAGGCGCCAATGTCCGTTAGAAGCTGTTTTCAAAGCGTCACGAGCACAGTCGTTCCTTCAGAGCGGTGTTGGCGAAGGGTTTTTCCAGCGGGGAAAAGCCCAACGCCAACCCTCATCAGCTCCCCGTTCTGCAGGCGTAAAACTTTGAAAGCAGCTTCTGTAAGGAATTGCCGGTAATTCTGGCCAAACGACTCACAACGTCGTGCGGTGCATGAGTACGGCAGTTTCGGGATGAGCGTCCCGGACACCCATTTGGGACCACTGATGAGGGTAATAACTGTGCTTGAAGCCTACCGCAAACATATCGAAGAGCGTGCAGCCCTGGGTATCGTTCCCCAGCCGCTTAACGCCGAACAAACTGCAGGCCTGGTCGAGCTGCTGAAGAATCCTCCGGCTGGCGAAGAAGCTTTCCTCGTTGACCTGATCACCAATCGCGTACCACCAGGAGTGGACGAAGCCGCTTACGTCAAAGCCGGTTTCCTGTCGGCCCTGGCCAAAGGCGAAGTCACCTCCCCTCTGCTGGACAAGAAGCGCGCTGTAGAACTGCTCGGCACCATGCAGGGCGGCTACAACATCGTGACTCTGGTTGAACTGCTGGACAACGCCGAGCTGGCGCCAGTGGCTGCCGAAGAACTCAAGCACACCCTGCTGATGTTCGATGCCTTCCACGACGTGGCTGAAAAAGCCAAGAACGGCAACGTTCACGCCAAAGCCGTGCTGCAATCCTGGGCTGACGGCGAGTGGTTCAAGAAACGCCCTGTGCTGGCCGACAAGATCAGCCTGCGCGTATTCAAGGTCACCGGCGAAACCAACACCGACGACCTGTCCCCGGCACCAGACGCCTGGTCGCGTCCTGACATCCCGCTGCACGCCCTGGCCATGCTGAAAATGGCCCGTGACGGCATCGTTCCGGACGAGCAAGGCAAGACCGGCCCGATGAAGCAGATCGAAGAAATGCGCGGTCAAGGCTTCCCGATCGCCTACGTCGGTGACGTGGTCGGTACCGGTTCCTCGCGTAAATCGGCGACCAACTCGGTCCTGTGGTTCTTCGGCGACGACATTCCTTACGTACCGAACAAGCGCGCTGGCGGTTTCTGCTTCGGCAGCAAAATCGCTCCGATCTTCTACAACACCATGGAAGATGCCGGCGCACTGCCAATCGAGTTCGACGTGTCGAACATGAACATGGGCGACGTGATCGACCTGTACCCGCACGCAGGCAAAGTCTGCAAGCACGGTACCGACGAAGTCATCACCACCTTCGAAATGAAGACCCCTGTGCTGCTGGACGAAGTCCGTGCCGGCGGTCGTATTCCGCTGATCATCGGCCGTGGCCTGACCGAGAAGGCACGCGCCGAACTGGGTCTGCCTGCGTTCGACCTGTTCAAGAAGCCGGAAGCACCGGCTGAAAGCACCAAGGGCTTCACCCTGGCGCAGAAAATGGTCGGCAAGGCGTGCGGTCTGGCAGAAGGCAAAGGCGTTCGTCCTGGCACCTACTGCGAACCGAAAATGACCACCGTAGGTTCTCAGGACACCACCGGTCCGATGACCCGTGACGAACTGAAAGACCTGGCGTGCCTGGGCTTCTCCGCTGACCTGGTGATGCAGTCCTTCTGCCACACCGCAGCGTATCCGAAGCCGATCGACGTGACCACCCACCACACCCTGCCTGACTTCATCATGACCCGCGGCGGCGTTTCCCTGCGTCCGGGCGACGGCATCATCCACTCGTGGCTGAACCGCATGCTGCTGCCGGACACCGTGGGTACCGGTGGTGACTCGCACACCCGTTTCCCGATGGGCATCTCGTTCCCGGCCGGTTCCGGTCTGGTCGCGTTCGCCGCTGCCACCGGCGTCATGCCGCTGGACATGCCGGAATCGATCCTGGTGCGCTTCAAAGGCAAAATGAAACCTGGCATCACCCTGCGTGACCTGGTTCATGCCATTCCTTACTTCGCCATCCAGAACGGTCTGCTGACCGTCGAGAAGAAAGGCAAGAAAAACGCCTTCTCCGGCCGCATCCTGGAAATCGAAGGCCTGGAAGGTCTGACCCTGGAACAGGCATTCGAACTGTCCGACGCCTCGGCCGAACGTTCGGCTGCCGGTTGCACCATCAAGCTGTCGAAAGAGTCGATCACCGAGTACCTGCAATCCAACATCACCCTGCTGCGCTGGATGATCGGCGAAGGCTACGGCGATGCACGTACCCTGGAACGTCGTGCGCAAGCGATGGAAGCCTGGATCGCCAACCCGCAACTGATGGAAGCCGATGCCGACGCCGAATACGCCGAAATCATCGAAATCGATCTGGCCGAGATCAACGAGCCGGTACTGTGCGCGCCGAACGATCCGGACGACGCCCGTCTGCTGTCCAGCGTCGCTGGCGAGAAGATCGACGAAGTGTTCATCGGTTCGTGCATGACCAACATCGGTCACTTCCGCGCTGCCGGTAAACTGCTGGACCAGGTCAAGGGTCAGCTGCCAACCCGTCTGTGGCTGTCGCCGCCGACCAAAATGGACGCTCACCAACTGACCGAAGAAGGCTACTACGGCATCTACGGCAAGGCCGGCGCGCGCATGGAAATGCCAGGCTGCTCGCTGTGCATGGGTAACCAGGCACGCGTTGAGCCGAACAGCACCGTGGTCTCGACGTCGACCCGTAACTTCCCGAACCGTCTGGGCGACGGCGCAAACGTCTACCTGGCTTCGGCCGAACTGGCGTCCGTGGCTTCGATCCTGGGTCGCCTGCCGACCGTCGAGGAGTACATGGAATACGCTGGCAAGATCGACAGCATGGCGGCCGATGTTTACCGCTACCTGTCCTTCGACCAGATCGCCGAGTTCCGTGAAGCGGCTGCGAACGCCAAGATTCCGGTCGTTCAAGCCTAACGCTGCAACGCAATGAAAAAACGCCGCCCATCGTGAGATGTGCGGCGTTTTTTTATGCCTTGAGTTTGAGGGCTTGCTGCACCGCCCCATCGACGCTCAGCCCGCTGAGTATCACCCCGTTGGCCGTTACCTCCGGCAACGCCTCCAACGCGACCAGCGCTTCCTGTTTGAGCCGCGCCAGAATCAGCCGCTTGCCCTCCTGATGCACCCGCAGGAAAAACTCCTGCATCGCCTCGATACTGGTGCCGTCCAGGTCCGGGGTTTCCTCCAGACTGAGGATCACCGTGTGCAGCGGCACTTGCGAATGACGAATCAAATGCAGCGCCGCACCGAGAATCCGCTCCACATTGGCAAAGAACAATGCCTCACTGGGCCGCACAATCAGCACTCCCGGCTCAACCGTCGCCGTTGGATGTCGCTGCAAATCGACAAAATCGTGCCCGCCGTCGATTCGCCCGAGCACCTGAATGTCCGCCGCCGACATCTGTTTGAGCATCAGCAACACGCTGATCGCCACCGACACCAGCAAGCCGTCGAGAATGCCCAGCACCAGCACCGCCCCCACCGCGCACAGCACCAGCAGCCGATCCCGGCGCCAGACGAAGTAGCGCCCCAGCGGCTGCAGACTCAAGCCACGCGCCAGCGCATGAGTCACGATGGCCGCCAGAATCGGCTCCGGCGTCAGGGCGATCCATGGCAACACCGTCAGCACGATCACCAGCACCATCAGCGCCGCCACGCCACCGGCCCAGCGTGACGTCGCCCCGGCCGCCTCGTTCGCCGACGTCGCCGAATACCCGGCCCCCGCCGGCATGCCATGGAACAATCCAGACAACAGATTCGAGGCCCCCAGCGCCAGCAGATCACGGTTGGAGGTCACACGATCACCGTGTTTGAGGGCGAACGCACTGATCGAGCCGTACGACTCTGCATACAGAATCATCACCAGCGCGAACCCCACTTCCCCTAGCCGCAGCCAGTCGGCAAACGGCAGCACCGGCAGGTTCGGTACTTCCAGGCTCAGGTCGATCAAGCCGATCAACTTCACACCGTGGGCCGGCAGGTTCAGCCATTGCCCGGCGACGATACCGATCACTACCACCAGCAAACCGCCGGGCACCCGTGGAAAACGGGAGAACAGGCTCAACAACAGCAGAGCCACCGCAGCGACAGCCGCCGCCGGCCAGTTCCATTGCGGCAGTTGTTCGAGCAATTGCGGGGCGAAGCGCACCAGATTGGCGTCGGTCAGGTGCACGCCGACCACGCTGGCGACCTGTTTGAGGATGATCGTCAGCGCCAGGCCAAAGGCGAAACCGCGCAATACCGGTTTGGCGATAAACGAAGTAACGCTGCCGAAGCGAAAGATCCCCGCCAGCAAGAACAGCCCACCGGTGACCAGTACCAAGCCGACCGCCAGCGTCGCGCGTAACTGCGGGTCGCCATTGGCCATGGTCGCGGTGGTCGCCGCCAGCACCGCCGCTGACGAAGACGTGGCCGAGACAATGGCAAAGCGGCTGGTGCCAAACAGTCCGTAGCAGAGCAATCCGGCAAACAGGGCAATCACGCCGGCCTGCGGCGCCAGCGCGGCGATGGTCGAATAGGCGACCGCTTCGGGCAAGAGCAGCCCGGCAATCGACAGGCCGGCGAGGATGTCACGCCAGCGATTGGTGGGTTCTACCGGTTGGGCCGTACTCGACAATCCACTGTCTCCAGACGAAAAAAAGCCGCTGTGCATGAGAGATGCGCAGCGGCCTACTGTAGCTGAAAAGCGAAAGATCGCAGCCTTCGGCAGCTCCTACAGGTATACACAAACCCTGTAGGAGCTGCCGCAGGCTGCGATCTCTTGATCTTCAAGCAGTCAGCGAATAAATCAACGCCGAAATCGCCACCAGACCTACGGCGGTGACAAACACGTTCGACGCCTGACCGCGATAGCGCGCCATCGCCGGTACTTTGCGGATCGCGTACATCGGCATCAGGAACAGAATCGCAGCGATCACCGGGCCACCGATGGTCTCGATCATCCCGAGAATGCTCGGGTTCAGGGTCGCGACGATCCAGCACACCACCAGCATGAACGCCGCCACGATGCGATCCAGCGCCTTGGCACCCGGACGCTTGCCGCTCTTGACGATCAGGCCCTTGAGGCCTTCGCTGGCGCCGATGTAGTGACCGAGAAACGACTTGGAGATCGCCACAAACGCAATCAACGGCGCCGCGAACGCGATGGTCGGGTTGCTGAAGTGGTTGGCCAGGTACGACAGGATCGACAGGTTCTGCGCCTTGGCTTCGGCCAGTTGTTCCGGCGACAGGGTCAGCACGCAACTGAAGACGAAGAACAGCACCATCACCACCATCAACAGGTGGGCGCGGCAGAGGATCTGCGAGCTGCGCTGGTCAGCGTTGACACCGTAGCGACGCTTCTGATCCACCGCAAACGCCGAGATGATCGGCGAGTGGTTGAACGAAAACACCATGACCGGAATCGCCAGCCACAGTGTGTGCAGCAACGCCGACGGTGCCGGCACTTGCGAGGCGGTGGTGAGAATGCCGCCGTTCCAGTGCGGAATCAGGTACACCGCGAGGAACAGCAGCGCAACGATGAACGGATACACCATCAGGCTCATCGCCTTGACGATGGCCTGCTCGCCGCAACGCACAACGGCGAGCAGGCCGAGGATCAACACGAACGACAGCAGCGCGCGCGGTGGCGGCGTGATGTGCAGTTGGTGTTCAAGGAAACTGGCGACCGTGTTGGTCAGGCCGACGCTGTAGATCAGCAGGATCGGGAAGATGGCGAAGAAGTACAGCAGGGTGATCAGCGCACCGGCCTTGATGCCGAAATGCTGCTCGACCACGTCAGTGATGTCGGCGCCTTCGCGACCGGAGAGGACGAAGCGGGTCAGGCCTCGGTGGGCAAAGAACGTCATCGGGAAGGCCAGCAGCGCGAGGATCACCAGCGGCCAGAAGCCACCCAGACCGGCGTTGATCGGCAAAAACAGGGTACCGGCGCCAATGGCCGTCCCGAACAGTCCCAACATCCACGTGGTGTCATGGCGATTCCAGCTCGACAGTTCAGCTGGTGCTGCCGCTTCATAGCGTTCGTCGACGCTATTGGCCTGATCATTCATCCGGTCGGATCTCCGCATTCCGGTCACTTGCCACTCGGTCGGGACGCGTCGGAAAAAACCGACAGACATGCTCCGGCCGAAACAGGGGCGCGATTCTCCGTGATAAATGAGCAGAAGCAAAGACTTAGCTGAGGAATGGTTGTACGGAGCAGATCAGTGGGTTGTCGTTTTTGGGAAAATAGCTGTCGGCTTCGGATACGTGAAATGTCGTTTTTCGACAAGCTCCAGCGCCAAATCCACCGGCAAGGCCTGATCAGATTGATCGAGCCAGGAGAAATCCGAGTGACATGCAAAACAGGCCGAACGCCAGCATTCCCCAGATTGGGTACATATCGCCCTTGTTTTTGATGCGCATTCTTTCAACGTCCTCATCGTATTCTCGATCTGCCCGTTCAATCATGGCCTGACGGTCAAATGTACTCATGGTGATTTCCTTCTTAGAGAGTGGGGTTGAATGGTACAAACGCGAACACTTAAAACTTGAGTGAAAGTCCTACTACGGCCGCTGTTGCGGTCAACACCCCAGTGACTACCGCAAACGGATAAAAATACGTATCCCACCTCAACTTCTTTTCTTCCGCGATAAGCTTTTTTCTCTCGGCCGCCAGTTTCCGTATTTCACTCATTATCCTTTCGAGTTCCAGGTGTTCTCGATTGTTTTGAAGCATTTGCCTTCCTTGGCTGTTGGTAGTCACTACCCGAGCTACTTTGTGTCCCCATGATTTCGCGTTCATCACCATTCCGGTAGCAGACGCATCCGCCAAATTCGTAGGCAAAATCCGCGAAAAATGTAGGTAGCCTCGTACAAAAACAGCGGCGAGCTCATCACCCCACACTTTCAATCTGGCCGACATGTTCTAGCGTGAGAGGAGTCCCTTGCCCCACGGAGTCTTTGCCCATGCCCCTCGTCCGCGTCGAAATCAAAAAGCACTCTGATCCCACCTTCGCCAAACGCATCGGCGAGCAGATCTACGCCGCCATGCGCAGCACCATCAACGTACCGGAGCACGACAACTTCCAGATCCTCAACGAGCACGACGGCGAGCATTTCATCTTCGACCCGCAGTACCTGGGCATCCAGCGCAGCGATGAGTTGGTGATCATCCAGATCACCCTCAATGAAGGCCGGACGCTGGAGCAGAAAAAAGCCCTGTACCAGACCATCGCGCACAGCCTGAACAGTCAACTGGGCATTCGCCTGGAAGACGTGTTCATCAATCTGGTGGAAGTCAAAAAGGAGAACTGGTCGTTCGGCAACGGCATCGCCCAATACGCCAGTTGACTGGACTCGTTGGCGACTTCGTGCAGCCGATCAACGATACCGGGGCGAGCTTCTGACGAAGCGCCCGCGCGCTCCCCGTTTCAGCTCCTACACTGGCTGAAGCGGGGCTGCGGCCATCATTGCCAAAGCGCTCTGGAATCAGCACTCTGACACGATATTCGCGACCGAACCGCCATTGATCACAGGAGCCGCGCAATGCCCGCCACCGTTCTGGTACTGGTTGAAACCATCAATGACTATCTGCCGATTCTCGAGCATCAGGGCTTTCATCTGATCCTCGCACCAACCCCTGCCGAACGCGCGCAAGCCATTGCCACCCACGGGGCACGGATCGACGCTGTACTGACTCGTGGCCCGCTGGGCCTGACGGCCGAGGAAATCGCCGCCCTGCCGGCGCTGAAGATCATCACCGTGATCGGTGCCGGTTACGAACACGTCGACCTGCAGGCCGCCAGCGATCGCGGGATTACCGTGACCAACGGCGCCGGGGTCAACGCCTCGTCGGTGGCCGACCATGCCCTGGCCATGCTGCTGGCACTGGTACGCGACATTCCGCGCTGCGACGCGGCGGTGCGCCGGGGTGAATGGCCGAAGATCATGCGCCCGTCGCTGGCCAATAAACGCCTGGGGATTCTCGGCCTGGGGGCGGTGGGCATGGCGATTGCCAAGCGTGCTCACCTTGGTTTCGACATGCAGATCAGTTACCACAACCGGCAGCTGCGCAGTGATGTGCCCTATGCGTTCTGCTCCACGCCGACCGAACTGGCACGGGCCTCGGATTTTCTGATCGTCGCCACGCCGGGCGGGATTGGCACCCAGCATCTGGTGACGCGCCCGGTACTTGATGCTCTGGGCCCGACCGGTTTCATCGTCAATATCGCCCGGGCCAGCGTGATCGCCACGGCCGAGTTGATCAGCGCACTTGAGCAACGACGGATTGCCGGGGCTGCGCTGGACGTGTTCGATCACGAACCGCAGGTGCCCGATGCGCTGAAAACCCTGAACAATGTGATTCTCACGCCGCATGTCGCCGGTCTGTCGCCGGAAGCCACACAAGGTACGGTGGAACTGGTGGGGAAAAACCTGATGGCATTCTTTTCGGGGCAACCGGTGCTGACGCCGGTTGAGTTACCGCCGAAACTGGGCAATCAACGCGTGCACTAAAGCACGCCGAGCAAGGTCCACAAACGCCGCGACTCGGCGTCGGCGCTGATCAATTCGCCGAGCAATTCACTCAACGGCTTGTTGCCCCACTCTACCCCGCGCCGAATCAGGTAAGGCACCGGGCTGTGGGGCTCGGTGCGGGCCAGGTATTCGGCAATCAGCAGCAATTGGCGGTAAGCCTCTTCACGACTGGCCGGCTCACGGAAAATCTGTGCGACCGACGCTGCTTCGCCCGTCTGAACCTCGGTGACAGGCGCCTCAACTACCGCAGGCGGTGGTGCCGGTTGTTGCGGGTGCATGGCAATGAACTCCTGAACCAGTGTCAGCAACGCTTGAATGGTTTCCTGCAAGGGGCGAAATCCCGGCCCCTGATCGCCCAGATACGCATCGCTCCAGGCGTCCAGTCGCTGCAGATGCTGTAGGCTCAGCAGTAAGTTACCCTGCATGCGCAGCCAGAACGCCATGGGCGTGACGCGTATTTGATCGTCGAGTTTCTTCTGTTCGTTGCGCGCGACGTCAGACGAGGCCTTGGCGTTTTTGCTGTCATTGGCCTTGACTTGCTGCACCTGCAAGCGGCGCCAGACGTCGAGGGTGTAAACCTCGAAATCACTGTTGTGCGTGCCGAACAGCGGCACTCGCGTCAGCAGAACATCGCTGTAGCGCCGCACCAGCCATTCCAGCGGAATGACCCGCCACGACTGATCACCGTCCTCGGCCTGCGGATGCAGGTGCTCGGGATAGCGTTCGCACAGGCCGGCGATCAGCGCCAGGCTGCCGGGCAAACCATCCAGTGCCTGCAGATGCAGCCACGCCTCGCCCAGCCACGCGGCGAGCATCAGGTCCTTGCTGCGCTCCAGCAGCAAGACCGTGGTCAACGCTTCGAGCTCCGGCCAGTTCGCCCGCTTGACTGCCGACTGCCAGACCCCGGTCGGCAGGCTGGTGTCGTCCTCGCGGCGCAAATCGCGCAACTGATCGTACTCACGTTCGTAACGCAAATCCGTCCCACAGGGCTGCTCGGCAGTGATGGGCGCCAGCAACTGATCGATCAGGTCCGGCAGAGTCGTCGATGGCAGGCTCACAAACCCTCCTCGTTGCGGGCATCCAGCGCGGCGGTGGCGCCGGTCTGTTGATACGGCGAGCGCGGTGCGCGGGTCGGCAGCGGCGAGATCGCCAGCGGCAATTTCGAGCCCTGACTCATCAGCGACAAGCGCACGAACATCCGTGTGAACTCACTGGTGACACTGTCGGTCGCCGCCGTCACCGGCAGACGCAACGTCAGTGGAAAGTCGGTGTAATCAAGATTCGGCTGCCGCTGCACCGAGAAATGCGCACGCATCAGCCGCAACAACGACCACGGCCCGCCGTACTCCCAGCCCGCCTCCAGGTCGCGCACCACCAGGTTCGGTTGCAACGGATCGTTGACCGGACGCTCTTTGCCGTTACGTGCCCAGCGCAGCGTCAGGCGGATCGGCTGGCCGACCATCCAGCGCAGGTTCGGCTGTTCGGCACCGGGGTAGTTGACCTGTTGATTGCCCGCTAACAGGCCCCAGGCGATCACCTGATCGGCCCCCTTCTCCTCCTCGCGATCAGTGCGCCAGCGCACATCAATTTCAACCCCGAGGATGCCGCTCTTGTCACGCACGAACAGCGGCGTCAGCCACACACTGGCCTGCTTCAGGCGCTTGAGAAAGTCTTCGGCCGCCAGGCGCTCCGGAGTCTGACTCAGGATCAGTCCGGCCTGCGCCACCGGCAGGCGCTTGTCGATGATTTCGAGAAAGTGCTGAACCCGCGCCGGGTCGGCATCTTGCGCCTGCACACCGTTGGCAAACGGAAAGCGATCGGCCAGGTATTGATTGAAATAGGTAGCCAGCTCATTCCACGCCGCAGCTGCTTGCTGCTGTTGCAGGAATTGGCAGCGCTGCATCGCCGACTGCTGCAATTCCACCGCGCGCATCGCCAGGGTGCCACGCCCGCCCGTCAGGTTGGCTGTTTGCAGGACCTGCAGGCAGGAAGCAGTGTCCATCTCGACGAAATCACGACTGACCAGTTGCTCGATCTGCGCCGGAGAACTCGCCGGGTTGGCGTCCTTGTACTTGAGCAATTCATCGTTGAGTGCGCTGAACTGCGTCACTCGCTCGTAATCCAGCGCCGACAGGTTGCCCTGCTGGGTCATCAGCCATTGCAGGGCTGGCGCGCGACGTTCGGTGATACCGAGCATGGTGTTGAACTGCTGTTTGAGGCTCAGCTTCAAGTCCTGTACATCGCTGGCGCCGTACAGTTGCAGACCAAGGTTTTTCGAACCATCCCACTGACTGATTTCAGTGCGCCCGCCGAACAGCGGTTGCGCGGTGATTTCGTCCAGGCCACTGACGATCTGCGCCAGCGCGCGCCGGTTCAACGCGCTTTGCAGACGCGCAGCCAGATCGCTGCGGTGCACCTCGACAAAAGCCTTCTGCAGGGCCATGGCCTGTTCGGCCTGAACATTGAAGACCGCGTACGGATGTGTCTGATCGTTATGATCCTTGAGACTCAGCCACATTGCCTGTGCAGCGGCCGTTTCGGCAGCTTGCAGCAGCGCATCGCGATACACCGGCGGGATACGCGGCAGCTCTTCGGCGACATAACTTTTATAGCTGGCGAAGTAGCTCAGTGAGGTATTGAGGTCGTCGCCGTCAACGGTCTGGCCCTGCATGTTGACGTTATCTTGCGTGGCACGCATTGCGATCGAAACAAAATCGCGCCGGAACAGCGCCTGTACCGCGTTATTGAGTTTCACCACCTGATCCTGCAACGCCAGTTGCCCGCTGCCCTGCTGCACCAGCAGGTTGCCGCGTGAACCGACCTGGGCAATCCACTGATCGCGAAAGCTCTGCTGCAACTTGCTCGCCTGGGCGTCCAGTTGTTGTTCGACCGCTGGCCCGAGCAAGCTGCTCTTGCGTACCTTGTCGAGAAAGTCGCGATAACCCGGTACCAGTTCCTGCCCCTTGCCGCGACTCCAGGTCGAGTTGGTCAGAGCGATCGCCGCTTGCAGGTCATCGATCAGGGCGCGCAGGTCTTCCAGCTCGCTCAGGCTATTGCCGCTGCCGGCCTCCAGTTGTTCCAGATGCAGCTTGAGGTAGCCGGCCTTGCTGACGAAGTTGTCGGCGAGAAAATACTGGTCGAGCCAGCGCTCCATCAGCCCGTTGAAATTGCTGACAATCAGCGGCCGTTCCACGCTCAGGTCCAGCGCCTGCAAGTCACCGCCATCCCCCGCCGCGAGCAAGCGGTTGTAATAAGCGGCATGGGGCAACGTGGCGGGGTTGAGGTTGAGTGACAGCGCACTGTTGCTCAGTTGCACCAGATCATCCAGTGGTACACGCTGGTTATTCTGCACTTCACCGAACAACTGGTTCTGCTGCTCCAGACGCAGCGCGCGATCCACCAGATCCGTGGCCTTCTGATAGTTCTGCCATTGCGCGGGGTCCTCGCTCTCGACGCTGGCACGCCGCTCAGTGCTGCGAATCGCCTTGATCTTCGCCAGCTCCGCGACCAGCAGATCGTGCAGCGGCACCAGCATATGGCGCTGGATCGAGCGGAACAGCTCCTGCTCCAGTTGCAGGTCGAAAGAGGAAAACCACGCGCTCGGAAACACCAGCGACGCATAGTGCCAGTGCGGGGCTTTTTCCAGCACGCGCCAGAAACTCTGCACGTTACGCCGGGTCGGCTCGATGCGATGCGCCTCGTCGGTGACCGCGACGTAACTCTTCTGCGCGCCCTGCATCAGCCGCGCCAGTTCGTGA
This sequence comes from Pseudomonas sp. W15Feb9B, assembly GCF_000828175.1. Lineage (NCBI taxonomy): Bacteria > Pseudomonadati > Pseudomonadota > Gammaproteobacteria > Pseudomonadales > Pseudomonadaceae > Pseudomonas > Pseudomonas sp. W15Feb9B. Next base: position 127,711 of record NZ_JTKF01000013.1, read on the forward strand.
GCATCGCGCACCGAATCGCGCCAGATCCAGACCATCGCCACCACCCATACCACCCCGACCACCAACGCGACGCCGGCAGTGATTCGCTGCCAGCGCTGACGCAAGCGCAACAGGCGCGGCACGCCCTGGGCCAGCCCCCGCTCGCCAACCACTCGCTGACGCCACAACTGACGCACGAACGCACTGCGTTGCAGGCCGCTGTCGTCAGCGGAAAAGCCGTCAAGCGCATCGTCAGCCGGCTGATTGGCACTGAAGTAAAGACCGCGAAAACACGCGGCCTCGCCCTGCGCATTACCTTGAAATACCGGCTCCAGTACGTTTTGCAAACCGCGGCGCAAGGTTTCGATACGTTCCGGCAACGCGTACAGGTCCGCGCTCAGGTGCCCGGACAACGTGCCGATCTCAATCACCGCTTCGGCCAGTGCCCGGTGCAATCGATCCATGGCCTGATCGCTCCACTGGCCCTGCCACACCGCATCGCGTGGGTAAGGCGATGACCAGCCCAAAGTGCGATCACGGGCCTCGTCGGGCAGTGCACTGATCAGCTCCTGAAATCCCGGCAGCTCTTCAAGCCCGGTGACGATCACGTACACCGGCACACTCAAGCCGAAACGCTGCAGCAGATCGATAAAGCGGCGGCGTGCCGCCAGCCCGAGCTGGGTGGCCTGCTCCAGGTTGCCCAGGCGACTGGCTGGCACCGTCCAGACAATCCCGTTCAGCGGACGTTTGCTGCGCAGGCGCAAGATCAGCCCGAGCAGACGCCACCAGCCTCCGCGCTGCAAGTGCATGCCGTCTTCGGGCAGGAACAAGGCCTGCGGCACCACCAGCACCGCGCCTTCGGGGTCCGACCACCAGCGGCCGAACCACGCTGGTTTGTCGGTGGGTTGCAGGTGCCATTCGTTGACCAATTGCGTGCCCTGGCGTTCGTCGCCGAGCATCAACAGCCACGGTATCTGGTAGCGGTCGTGAGTGCCCTGCTCTTGCTCCATGTGCCGCACCGACGTATAGAAACTGCGGATCGCCGCGCCGCTCTGGGTCCGCAGCCACCACACCAAAATCGCGATGATCAGCAGCAATAACAACAGCGCCACCACCCACGCGACAATCGTCAAAGTGCTCATGAGTCTTGCTCCGGAGCCACCACTGAAGCGCTGATTTGCAGCACCGGTTCCAGTTCCGCGCGGATGTCGCGCCACAGAAAATGGCCGATGCCAGTCAGCAGCAGAACCATTGCGATAATTCCCAGTGCCAGGCGAAATCCGTCCGGCAACGCCGTGCGTACCGGCAGTTGCAACGGCGGGACCTGTGAGGGTTGCACCAGGCGCTGACTGACACCGGCGTAGTCGGCTTCGTCTTGCCAGGCAAAGCGGAACAGCGCCAGCCGCCACTTTTCCAGTTGTGCCTGACTGTGTTCGCCGCGCAGTCGTCCGTGAAAGCCAAGGATCAGGCATTGCAGGTAGACATTGGCCAGATCGCGGCTGGTCGGTTGCTGTTCATCGAGCAGCGTTTCAATCGCCGCCGGCAGTTGCTCGCCAGCCTGACGCGTGGAATACAGACGCGACTCCAACGGTTTGCTCTGCCACGCCGATTGTCCCGGCCACGGGCTGAATAACAGGGTCTCATCAACCAGCGCAACGAAGGCATAGACCAGCGCCTTGACCTGCTCAGTGGCCGAATCGCCCACCCGCGAATACGCCGTGCGCCACAAGCGTTGCGAAGCCTGGGTCGAAAGTTCGACCACGCTGTCGACCAGTTCGGTCTCGTCCTCGTTGTCCTTGGGCAACTGGTTCCAGTCCAGCGACCATTGCTGCCACGTTTGCCGGAACGCGCTGCCGAGCGGCGCGTCCTGCAAACTCAGAGTTCTCGTTGCGGCCCCGGCAGTCCCTTCCGACATGCTGCGTTCCTTGTGTGATCAGGCACTTTCACTCGTCTGTGCAACAAACAGCACCACCTGCCACGGACTGCTGGTCAGCTTCGCTGCGGGCGCGGCGATCACCAGCGGTAGTTGTGCGTCGAACCACGCGCCTTCGGCAGTGATCACGAACAGTCGCGTGTCTTCGCCGACGCTGTAGGCCACTTGTTCATTGCGACTCATGGCCTGGTGGCTCAACCCGCTCATGCGCTGGCGGCTGAGCAAGGCAACGTGTGGCGAGGAGGCGATGATTGCACCACGCAGCCACTCGCTGGCCGCCTGCTCGCTGGCGCCGTTGGGCATGCGCAGGCCGATGACCAGCCGCTGGCTCGGTTGCTCATCGGGCAACTGGATGGAAAAACTCTGCTCGCCGCGTTCGAACGGCAGGCTGTGATAACCGGCGCGGATCAATTCGAGAGTCGTTTCCAGCCATTGCAGTACCGTATCGTAACCGCGCTGCAACTCCAGAAAGTCCAGCGGCGCGAACGAAGGCACCCCGGCCAGCGGGTCAAGTGCCGACCATGCGCCAGCCAGACCGAGCAGTTGCACATACAGGCTTTGCGGGTGAGCGATGCGACTGTTGAGTGCGCCTTCGACTTCCGGCAGTCGCGCCCATAACGCGGTCAATTGCCGGCGGATTTCCAGCGCATCATCCTGATTTCCGGCCTGTTGCGCCTGACGCAAGCGACCGCCGAGAAACAGGCACTTTTCCCGCGCCCGCGCGCACAACCCGGCAACCCGCCGGCCCAGCGGCGAATCGGGCAACAATAATGGAGTGGGAGGCGTGTAAGCCAACGCCAGGAAGCCGCCGCCCTCCTTGCGGATTTTCAACAACGGCAGGCAGATCGAATCAGCCTTGTTCAGTTGTGTACACAGGCGGGGGTTGGGCCGCCACACGGTGATCGATTCCGGAAACTCGCCACTGGTCAGATCCGGCAGCGCGTCGCCGACTACCGATTGCAAACGCCCCTTGAGCGGCAGCAGTTGCCCGGCGCGCCACAACGGACTGATCGCCAGGTACACGGTAACGCTGGCGTCGTCGGTTTCGTTGATGGCCGGGCCGACATCCAGCTCCAGGGTCGGGCCGATACCGGCTTGCAGATCCACCGGCAAACCGTCGGGCATGGTGCCCTGCAACGCCAGCACGCGGACCACTCCCGCGCTCAAGGCCGAGGGATCGAATTCCATGCGATTGACGCCCCAGAACCATGGGTTGCACGCCTGCGCCAGATGCGCCCCGAGGGCTTCGGCGCGCAGGCCCTGCAACTGAAAATGCTGCGGCAGCAATTGCATGCCTTCGTGCCAGCAAACCGCGTCAGGTAGCAGACTCATACGACTCCCTTCGGCCATGCCGCAACCCGGCGGCGGGCGGTATGTTTCAGTTTTCCTTGCTGACCAGGCTCATCTCGCGACTGTCGAACCTGAGCCAGGCCTCGCTCTGATCGTCGAGCCGCAAGCGGTGCGCTCCGGGTGTGTTATAGCTGGCGAAGACCAAAAGTCCAGCGGCCTTCTTGCCCCCCAGCGGGAAGGGTTGACGGTCGATGAATTGACCCGGAACCAGCTCCAGCCCCCACACACTCATCAGTTGACGATAGTCGCGCTGGTATTGCTCGCGCTCGGCAAACCACTGGCTGGCGTTGATGCCCGACAGTTGCTTGAGCAGATCCGGATCGGCGACGGCGACGAAATCCACGGCAATCGGCGTGTCGTCATTGGCCTTGGGTGCGACATCGAGGGTCAGGCTGTCCAGGTCGACTTTGGGGCCGAAAAGAGAGCAGCCGGCGACCAGCGCAAACCAAACCACCATCAAAAAACGTCTGCACAAAATGAATTTTCCTTTTCCCGTGGCAGTCCAAAATCGTTTTTGCTTGCTTTTTTATAGACCTGTTCTAGCGTCTTGGATAGTTCGGTTCCAGCAGCCGAATGAGGAAGGTTTGTCAAAGGAACGACAGGTCATCTGCCACCCTTTCTAACCTACGGTCCAGTAAGGGAAAGCGATGAACGGGCCTCCCCGATGCATTGCGCCCGCCTTCGCATCGGAGTCAGCCACCATGGCAGAAAGTACTCAACACAAGCTCGACCGGGTCCGTCCGCCCCGAGTGCAAATCACCTACGACGTCGAAATCGGCAACGCCATCGAAAAAAAGGAATTGCCACTGGTGGTCGGGATCCTGGCTGATCTCTCCGGCAAGCCGCTTGAACCATTGGCAAAATTGACTGAACGGCGTTTTACCGAAATCGACCGCGACAACTTCAACGAAGTGCTCGCCTCCATCGGCCCTCGCGCCACCCTGCAAGTCAATAACACCCTCAGCGGCGACGACAGCAAGCTCAACATCGAGCTGAACTTCAAACACATCGACGACTTCGATCCGGTCAAGGTGGTGGAACAAATCACGCCACTGCGACGTTTGTTCGAAGCCCGCCAGCGCCTGCGCGATCTGTTGACCAAGCTCGACGGCAACGATGATCTGGACAAGCTGTTGCGCGACGTCATCGCCAACACCGAAGGTCTGCAAGAGATCAAATCGGCCCGCCCAGACACCGCTACCCCGGCCACTGACGCCGAGGCCCCGGCCGAACCGCAAGCCTGATCGTCCACTTAATCGAGGGAGCATCCGTCATGCCCGCCGCCGCCCAGAATCAAGCCAGCGACAATGCTGCAGCCGAAACCTTATCCCTGCTCGACCGGATCATCGCCGAGGGCCGTATGGCCCACGATGACAGTCAGCAGGATTACGCCCGCGACATGCTCGCGGAGTTCGCCACCCAAGTGCTTGACGAAGGCATGGCCATCGACAAGGACACCGTGGCGATGATCAACGACCGCATCAGCAAGATCGACGAACTGATCAGCGCCCAGCTCAACGAAGTCCTGCACCACCCTGACCTGCAAAAGCTCGAAGCCTCGTGGCGCGGTCTGCACATGCTGGTACAGAACACCGAAACCAGCACCCGATTGAAATTGCGTCTGCTGAACGTCACGCAGAAAGAACTGCAGAACGACCTGGAAAAAGCCGTCGAATTCGACCAGAGCGCGCTGTTCAAGAAAATCTACGAAGAGGAGTACGGCACCTTCGGTGGCCATCCGTTCAGCCTGCTGGTCGGCGACTACACCTTCGGCCGGCATCCGCAGGACGTTGGCCTGCTGGAGAAACTGTCGAACGTCGCGGCCGCCGCTCACGCCCCCTTCATCGCCGCTGCCAGCCCACGGCTGTTTGACATGAACAGCTTCACCGAACTGGCGGTGCCGCGTGATCTGTCGAAAGTCTTCGAGAGCCAGGAACTGATCAAGTGGCGCTCGTTCCGTGAGAGCGAAGACTCGCGTTACGTATCGCTGGTACTGCCGCACTTCCTTCTGCGCCTGCCTTACGGCCCCGACACCGCGCCGGTGGAAGGCATCAACTACGTCGAGGACGTCAATGGCACCGACCACAGCAAATACCTGTGGGGCAACGCCGCGTGGGCGCTGTCGCAACGCATCACCGAGGCGTTCGCCAAGTACGGCTGGTGCGCGGCGATCCGTGGTGCAGAAGGCGGCGGCGCAGTCGAGGGCCTGCCGGCGCACACCTTCCGCACCAGCTCCGGCGACTTGTCACTGAAGTGCCCGACCGAAGTGGCAATCACCGACCGCCGCGAAAAAGAGCTCAACGATCTCGGCTTCATCGCGCTGTGCCACAAGAAGAACAGCGACGTCGCCGTATTCTTCGGCGGCCAGACCACCAACAAGTCCAAGGTCTACAACACCAACGAGGCCAACGCCAATGCACGCATCTCGGCGATGTTGCCTTACGTGCTCGCAGCCTCGCGTTTCGCCCATTACCTCAAGGTGATCATGCGCGACAAGGTCGGCAGTTTCATGACCCGCGACAACGTGCAGACCTACCTCAACAACTGGATCGCCGACTACGTGCTGATCAACGACAACGCGCCGCAGGAAATCAAGGCGCAATACCCGTTGCGCGAAGCGCGGGTGGACGTGACCGAGGTGGCCGGCAAACCGGGCGCCTATCGGGCGACCGTGTTCCTGCGCCCGCACTTCCAGCTTGAGGAACTGACGGCATCGATCCGCCTGGTGGCGACGTTGCCACCACCGGTTGCAGCCTGACCTTTACCCCCGCCGCAGCGGGGGGGGTTGTTCTTTTATCTAGCGCGACACCTTTCAGGAGTTTCAAGCGATGGATGCAATCATTCTCGACCTCGGCGGCGATATCAAAGGCGACAGCCTGCTTGAGGGCTACAAGGACAAGATCGAAGTCATGTCCTACAGCCACAACGTGGCGATGCAAGTGACCAATGACGTCAGCAACTCGGAACGGACGTCCGGCCGGCCGCACATCGGTGAGTTTACCCTGACCAAATTCATCGACAGCTCGACGCCAACGCTCAACGAATATTGCTGTGCAGGCAAACCCATTCCCGAAGCCAAAATCACCATCGGTCGTAACGCCGCTGAAGGCAGCGGGCAACTGATGCCGTTCATCATCTACACGCTCAACAACGTGGTGCTGTCCAACGTCAGCGTCAGCGGTGGTACCGGCGGCAAACCGGTGGAAACCCTGTCGCTGAACTTCACCAAGATCAAATGGGAACTCACTGCGCAGAAAGACGACGGCACCAAGGAAGGCACCGCCGGCACGGTGTGGGACCTGGCGGCCAACAAGGCCGGCAAGTAAGCGGACGCCCTGGCCATGGCAGGCACCGGCATTCGCGCACCGTTGTTCGAACGCCTCGCCTCCAGCGAGGCCGACGGTGCGCGGGAATTTGATAAGCAGGACTTGCTCGACTCGGTGCAGGCCGAGCTCGGGCGCCTGTTCAACACGCGGCGAGGACCGCGCACCCTCACCCAACCGCCCAGCGTCATCGATTACGGCATCGCCGACTGGAGCGCCCTGCAACAACAGCGCAGCGATGACCGTCGCCGGCTGACGCGCGATATCCGCGAAGCCATCAGCCATTTCGAGCCGCGCCTGAAACTGGACGAGGTGCAGGTCAAGCCCGTGCCCGACCATCCGCAACGGTTGAGCATTCGATTGACCGGCGAGCTGCGCAGCGGCCAGCAACACTGGCCGGTGGCGTTTGTCATCGAACCCGGCGGCGAAGGGCTGGAGGTGCGCCATGAGCGACTCGATTGATCCGCAACTGCTCGACTACTACCAGCGCGAACTGACCTGGCTGCGCCACGCTGGCAGCCAGTTTGCCGAGCGTTACCCGAAGGTCGCGCGACGACTGGAACTGTCGCCCGGCGAGTGTCCCGACCCACACGTCGAACGTTTGCTCGAAGGTTTTGCCCTGCTGGCTGCACGACTGCAGCGCCGACTCGACGACGACTACGCCGAGTTCAGCGACGCTTTGCTCGAGCAGCTCTATCCGTTGGCCGTCAGGCCATTGCCATCCTGCGCCATTGTCCAGTTCGAGCCCGACCCGAGCAAAGGCAACCACGACGACGGCTATCCCCTGCCCCGCGACACGCCATTGTTTGTCACCACCGGCAAAGGCGAGAGCATCCACTTTCGCACCTCGGCCGCCGTGCGCTTATGGCCCATCGACGTCAGCGAAGCGTTATTGCTCGGCAGCGATGAAGCCCAGGCGCTGACCGGTGTGGCGCAATCGCGCTCGGCGTTGCGCCTGAGCCTGCGTTGCCTCGGTGAAAGCCAATGGTCGGCGCTTGGCATTGAGCATCTACGCATCCATCTGGCCGCGTCACCGGTGATCAACGCCTGCCTGTTTGACCTGCTCGGTGCCCATGCGGTACAGGTGCTGGCCGGCACGCCCGGGAGCATTCCGACACACGTGAAGGGTTTACCGAAGATCGTCGGTTTCAGCGATGACGAAGTCCTGCTGCCGGACGAGGACGGCGTACACCCCGGCATGCGCCTGCTGGCGGAATATTTTGCTTTCCCGGACAAGTTTCATTTCTTCGATCTGCCGTTGAACGGCGTCAGCAGCGACAGCCAGACGTTGTACCTGTACATCGTTTTCGACCGTGCTCCAGCCAGCCGCCTGCATTTACAAGCCAGTGACATCGCATTGGGTTGCGCGCCAGCAATCAACCTGTTCCCGCGTACCTCCGAGCCACTGCGCCCGGACGGCACCCGCAGCGAGTACCGTTTGATTGCCGACAGCCACCGCGAGAACAGCGTCGAAATCCACAGCATCCGCAGCATGCGTGCCAGTTGCCCCAGCGGTGTGCAACAGCTGCCGGCCTATTACGGCAGTCAGCACAGTGGCGGCGATCAACAGCGTTACTGGCATGCACGGCGAGTCAGCGGCAAGACGCCGAACCGGCTCGGCAGCGACCTGCTGGTGAGTGTGGTCGACACCCGTTTCGACCCGTTGAGCGAGCTGCCGGATTACAGCCTCACCGCCGAGCTGCTGTGCACCAATCGGCATTTGGCGCAGAGCCTGCCCGCCGGCACACCGCTGGGTTTCGAACGTCCCGGGCCGATTGCCTGGGCGCGACTGCGCAACCCGCCGAGCCCGCAAAGTCTGCCGCGACTGGACGGTGATTCGCGCTGGCGACTGGTGTCGCAACTGACCCTCAATCATTTGTCGCTGGTCGAAGGCCCGCAAGCACTCGACGCACTGAAAGAGATTCTGCACTTGCACAACCTGCGCGACGAAGCCAGTGCACTGCGGCAGATCGAGGGGCTGCTGAACCTGCGTAGCGAGCGCGTGATCGGCCATGTCGGCGCCGACGCCTGGCGCGGTTGGCGCAATGGCCTGGAGGTGCAATTGCAACTCGATGCGCAACACTTTGTCGGCAGCAGCGCGGTGTTGTTTTCTGCCGTACTGGCGCAGTTCTTTTCGGTGTACGCCACAGCCAATCGCTTTGTGCGCACGGTATTGATGCACGGTGACAAGGAGATCAAGGCATGGCAACCCCAAGCCGGCATGCCCCTGTCGCTCTGACCCTGAGCCAACGACTGCGCCGCGATCCGCAGGCGTTTGAGTGGCTGCAGGCCTTGCTGCTGCTCGAGCGCGAACAACCGCAAGCCGAATCGTTGGGCAGCGGCACTTCGCCCCAGGCCGAAGCGCTGAAATTGCGCGGACCTTTGACACCGCTGTTCCCCACCAGCCAGATCGAAAATCTGCACGAAGAGCCGGGCCAGCCATTAACCCTCGGCACACCGATGTTCGGTCTCGGCGGCCCCGACGGCCCGTTGCCCTACGCCTATCAGGAATGGTTGCAACAACGGGCCCGAGCCAAGGATCACGCGCCGGCCGAGTTCCTTGATCTGTTCCAGCATCGCCTGCTCAGCCTGCTTTACAAGGTGATGCGCAAACACCGGGTGGCATTGGGCTTTGTCACACCCGGGGCGTCGCCGGTGCAGGCGCAATTGCGGGCCCTCACCGGGCTGTTGCCCAAGGCTTTGCAGGAGCGTCAAGCGGTTCCTGATTGCGCAGTGCTGGCCTGTACGGCGCTGTTCGCCGACGGCCGGCGCTCGCTGGCGGGGTTCGCAGCGACAGTTCGGGAACAGTTCGGCGTACCGGTGGCACTCAGTGCCTGCCAAGGCGCCTGGCGCGAAATCCCGCCGGCCAGTCGCAGTGTCATCAAATCCGGAGGGCGAAATTTGCAACTCGGGCGCACCGCGGTGGCCGGAAGCCGGGTGTGGGATGAACACGCCGGCATACGTCTGACCCTCGGCCCACTGCCCTCGACGCAAGCGATCCGTTTTTTGCCGGACGGCGAAGCGCACCCGGCATTGGCCAGCCTCGCGGCGTTGTACTTCGGTCCCGATCTCGACGTGACGCTGGTGCTGCTGGTACGCGGTGCCGGGCCGATGAAACTCGGGCGCCAGGCACCGGTTTTGCTCAGCTGGAACGGTGGTTTGCAGCGTCAGGCCAGCCTGGCCGTGCAGCGCATCGAAACCCGTCTTCGTCAGTTGGAGATCACCTGACATGGAACTCGCCAGTCTGATCGGACGGCTCAACCCGGACAACCGCCGTGCCCTCGAGCGCGCCGCCCAGCGCTGTCTGCAGCGCGGGCATCACTTTGTCGAGATCGAACACCTGCTGCTGGAACTGCTCGATATCGAAGCGGGAGACTTTGCCTTGCTCCTGCCACGCTTCGGCCTCGAACGCGATGCGCTGACCGCGGAAATCAACAAGGCGCTGGATCTGTTCAAGGGTGGCAGCACGCGCACGCCGGCGCTGTCCTCGCACACGCTTGGCTTGTTGGAGGATGCCGTCGTTCAAGCCAGTGTACTGGGGATCGACAGCATTCGTTCCGGCTTGCTGTTACTGGCACTGATCGACCGCGACGAGCGCCGCAGTTTGCTGCTCAACAGTGCTTCGTCATTGTTGCGGATTCCCAAGGAAGCGCTGCGGGCCAATCTGCTGGAGTGGACGGAAAACTCCCGCGAGCATGTCGGCCCGCGTTCAGCGTCAGCTGGAAATTCCGCGCCCCGGCAGGACTCAGTACTGGACCAATACACTCAGGACCTGACTGCCGATGCCCACGCCGGACGTATCGATCCGATCGTGGGGCGCGATGGCGAAATCCGCCAGTGCATCGACATTCTTCTTCGGCGTCGGCAGAACAACCCGATTCTGGTCGGCGCGCCCGGCGTCGGTAAAACGGCGGTGGTCGAAGGCCTGGCCCTGCGCATCGCCGCCGGTGATGTACCGCCGTCGTTGCAGGAAGTCAGCCTGCGCGTGCTTGACCTCGGCTTGCTCCAGGCCGGAGCCGGGGTCAAAGGCGAATTCGAACAGCGGCTCAAAGGCGTGATTGATGCTGTGCGCAGTGCCGACAAACCGATCATCCTGTTCATCGACGAAGCCCACACGCTGATCGGCGCTGGCGGGGCCGAGGGCGGCAGCGATGCGGCCAACCTGCTCAAACCGGCATTGGCCCGGGGTGAGTTGCGCACCCTCGCCGCGACTACGTGGATGGAGTACAAAAAATATTTCGAGAAAGACCCGGCCCTCGCCCGCCGCTTTCAGTTGGTGCAGGTTGAAGAGCCCGACGAAATCACCGCCGTGGAAATGCTCCGGGGCGTGGCCGCCAAACTGGAACAGCATCACGGTGTGCAAGTGCTGGATGCCGCGATCCATGAAGCGGTGAAACTCTCGCACCGCTACATCTCCGGTCGTCAACTACCGGACAAAGCCATCAGCGTGCTCGACACCGCGTGCGCCCGCGTCGCCCTCGGCCAGCACGACGTGCCGCCACCGCTGGAAAGCCTGCGCCATCGGCAAAACAGCCTCAAAGATGAAGTCGAACGCCTGCGCCGAGAGCAGGCCACCGGGCTGGATCATCGCGAACGCATCACCCTGCTGGAGGCTGAATCGAAGACCAATGTGCAAGCGATCCGCGAACTGGAAACACGTTGGAGTGAAGAGCGCGTGGCCGTGCGTGAACTACTCGAAACACGCCGCGAATTGCTGGCGTTGAGCGAAAGCGCCGATAGCGACAAACCCGACGAAGCCACCGACAGCCGCATCGATCATCTGGCCGCCGAACTGCTGCGCCTGGAAGCGGGACTGGATGCGATTCGCCAGGACGATCCGCTGGTGCCGGAACAGGTCGACGCGAAAACCGTCGCTGCCGTCATAGCCGGATGGACCGGCATCCCCGTAGGCAAGATGCTCGCCGACGAAGCCCATGCCGTGCGCACCCTCGGCACCCGCATCGGCCAGCGCGTCATGGGCCAGAGCACCGCGCTCAACACCATCGCCCAGCGTTTGCAGGCTTATCGCGCGGGGCTCACCGATCCGCAAAAACCGGTCGGTGTGTTTCTGCTTGTCGGGCCTACGGGCGTCGGTAAAACCGAAACCGCGTATGCGTTGGCGGACGCGTTGTACGGCGGCGAGCGCAACCTGATCAGCATCAATCTTTCCGAGTATCAGGAAGCCCATACCGTCAGCCAACTCAAGGGCGCGCCACCCGGCTACGTCGGTTATGGCAGCGGCGGCGTGCTGACCGAAGCCGTGCGGCGCAAACCGTACTCGGTGGTGTTGCTGGATGAAATCGAGAAGGCGCACCCGGATGTGCTGGAAGCGTTTTACAACGTGTTCGACAAGGGCTTGATGGAGGACGGCACCGGCCTGGTGGTCGATTTCAAGAACACCGTGATGCTCGCCACCAGCAATGTCGGTGCTGAGTTGCTGCTCGATACGCCGGTGTCGCAAATCGGCAGCGAAGCCTTCAACGAAGCGCTGCACAAAGTCCTGCTGCAAGCCTTCCGCCCGGCGTTTCTGGCACGCATGACGGTGGTTGCGTATCGACCGCTGGATGAGGCGACGCTGGAGGGGATTGTGCTCGCAAAACTGGAAAAACTGCGCGGCCGTTACAAAGCCGCGACCGGCAAGCAGTTCGAGTTTGATTCGGGAATTGTGAAAGCGGTGCTCGCCAAATGCAGCGCGGCGGGTGCGCGGGATGTCGAGAATGTGTTGATGACGCAGGTGACAGGGAAGTTGGCGGAGTGGGTGTTGGAGTAGAACTTTCGAACACTTGAGCACACCGGCAGCAGAGAGTTCACGAAAACCAAGGAGGCAACATGAGCCACTCAGGCAACTGCAAGACGATCAAAAGCCATTGTTTTCAACACAATGAATTGCTCAGATGATGCTGAAAGAACCCCGTTTCTATTACGCCCCCATCCAGGATTAAAAAATGAAGTGTTATGTGTTCCCCATAAAAGAGGGTGAAGTTTATCTAGGCGTTAAATCTCTGATAAACCCCTACAGTTCACGAAAACCGATGTGGGCTGCCGGTTTTCCCATGGCATTCGGCGGAAATGACGATGATGACAATACACTTGTTACTTGCGCCCGAGAGACCCATGAAGAGTCACATTGGAAGCTGGACCTCGAATCAGCGGCCTTCACACACTTGGTCAACCTGGAAAATGCAGGAACACCCTACTTTTTTTACTACGCAACAGGATTTACCTACGACCCTACGGCTGTTCTACCGCCAACACTGGCAAGGGCCAAAAGATATCGTGAAACAACAGGGAAAATTCTCAGGATCAACTTGAATGAGCGCCCCGTGCTATTTCTAACGAGGAGTGTTGCTGCCGCGTGGATACTTCAAAAACTTAGAGAGCAGCACCCTGACATAAGCATAGACAGTTCAGCGGAAGGATACTCAGACTTCCTGTCATCTGAAACCCTGAGAGCATTCATCCTTCTCGTTCGACACCACATGAAGCAGCCAATTGATGAGTAAGCAGACCATTTTTCTTATTCACTTTAAAAGCAGAAAAGAATCATGGGCAGATTCATTATTTCCGTACAAATACGCTTTACACGAAAGTGTATTGACGCCTCTTGGTGAAGCGGACTGACGAAATCCCAGCGGAGATTGCCATGGCAGAAATTCATAAAGTCGGTCGTTACTCGGGAGGCAATGTAGCAATGACGGGCGCAAACCCGCTATACGCCAACTGGCTGGCGGCCAATCACGCCACCAACGGTGGGACGATTCCTGACTTGGCTACCATCTGCCATGAATCCTCTTCAACTCGCCGAGCCTTGGCCGGCTCGGGCGCGTCCCATGGAACCTGTTTTGCCGTCGTCGAACACTTTGATGCCTCACGCGGCGTACTGATGTACAAATTCGGCGACAGTGCGCTGAAACTGGACCTTCTCGGAAACTACACAACAACAACCAAAAAAGTCGTCACAACCCTTCGCGGGCATGCTGAAATCAGTGCGTTGGTTCAGGCGATCAACAGTGTTGCGCTTCCTGACGGTGATTACAGCAACTTTGTTACACGTATCTATATCGAACTCAGCCCCTGCCCTCTTTGTGGGCCGCAACTCGAGCCTTACGTTAGAAACTCGGTGGTGATGTACAGCTACGTTTATGGAAACGAGAGAGAGATGGATGGGTGGGTCAGTGACAACCAGGCTGCAATCCATGAGAAAGGCGGTACGTTCAGGTGGTGAGCTTTTTCTCTACCAACAGCTGAGGTCAGCTCATGCCCCGGTCTACCGATAGCAACACCACCCTTTCCCTCACTGCCCCCTCGTTGTCGGCGCTTTACCCTGATTCGCTGTCCGGCGATGAGGCGCTCACCCTGTTGGGTTCACAAATCCTCAACGGTCTCAACGACGGCACCACCCTCACCTTGACCTCTGCCATCGCCAGCCACGTCACCACAACCCTGCACAACGACGCTCAGCTTCGCCCGTTCGACGCATTGGTCGCCGAGATCCGCCAATTGCCGGCCGACGCAACTGCCGAACGCTATCAGCTGGTATTAAGGCCCTGGCTCTGGTGGTTGACCCTGGCCAGCAACAACCGCGTATTCCAGAACCTCGCCACCTCGGACATCGTCACCAGGATCTTCAAGGCCCACGGCTTCACCGATTTCAAACTCTCGCTGACTGGCAGCTACACGCCCCGCGAATATTGCGTGCAGTACGGCGAGACCGACTTCGCCTTCGTCTCACGGCTACTGGAAGAGGAAGGCATCTTCTGGTTTTTCACCCATGAGGAAGGCAAGCACACGCTGGTGCTGGGCGACAGCAACGACGCCTTCGTACAAATTCCCAACGGCCCGAAAGTCAAGTATCTGGGCCAGCAAATGGGCGAGCGCGAGTTGCATGGCATTCGCTCGGGCCAAGTGTGTCTGCAAGCCGTGGCCGGCGTGTACAAGGCGACGGATTATGAGTTCACCACGCCGACCACTTCACTCTTCGGCCAGGCCGAAGCGGTCGCCGGGCCGCGTTCCATCTATGAACATCCGGGTGGTTACAACGCCAAGGCCCGGGGTGATGCATTGACCAAACAGCGGGTCGACGGCCTGCGCAGTGAAGAGAAACGTTTTGTTGGCGAGAGCGACTGCCGCTGGCTGATCCCCGGCCATTGGTTCACCCTCGACGGCCACGAAGACGAAAGCCTGAACATCGATTGGGTCGTCACGCGGGTCACCCACGACGCCAGCCACGAAAGCTATCGCAATCGCTTCGAAGCCATCCCCAAAGCCACGCCGTTCCGCCCGCCCCGCTCCACACCGAAACCGCGCATGCATCCGCAGACCGCGATCGTCGTGGGCAAGTCCGGCGAGGAAATCTGGACCGACGAATACGGTCGGATCAAATTGCAGTTTCCCTGGGATCGCGACGGCAAGAACGACGAAACCAGCTCCTGCTGGGTGCGCGTGGTGTTGCCATGGAGCGGCAAGGGGTTCGGCATGCAGTTTGTGCCGCGCATCGGCCAGGAAGTCATCGTGACCTTTATCGACGGCGATCCGGACCGGCCGCTGGTGACCGGCTGCGTGTACAACGGCGACAACGCCCTGCCCTACGCGCTGCCGGCCAACCAGACCCAGTCCGGCATCAAGACACAATCGTCCAAGGGTGGCGGCGGTTTCAACGAGCTGCGTTTCGAGGACAAGAAGGATGCAGAAGAGGTGTTTCTGCAGGCGCAGAAAGACCTGAAGATCAACGTGCTCAACGACACCACCGCCACCGTCGGCCACGACGAAACCCTCACGGTGCAGAACGCCCGCACCCGCACGGTCAAGGACGGCGATGAAACCGTCACCCTGGAAAAAGGCAAACGCAGCGTGACCATCCAGACCGGCAGCGACAGCCTCGATGTGAAGGACAGTCGCACGGTAAAAGTCGGTGCCGATCAGAACCACAGCACAGGCGGCAACTACACCGACAAGGTCACCGGCGACTACAGCCTGACGGTGGACGGCAACCTGACCATCAAGGTCAGCGGCACCTTGACCCTGCAAAGCGGTGGCAGTTTCACGATCAAGAGCGGCGCCGATCTGGCGACCTCGGCCAGCACTTCGATCACACAGAAGGCCGGCACCGCCATGACCAACCAGGCCGGTACATCGCTGGACAACAAAGCCGGAACCACCCTGACCAACGACGCCGGGATCAGCCTGACCAACAAGGGCGCAGCCTCACAGACCGTGGACGGCGGCGGCATGCTGACCATCAAGGGCGGGCTGGTGCAGGTCAACTGACAAGGAGTCGCCATGGCGATCACACCGCTGGATTTGCAGCAGGATGACAAACACCTCAAGGGACGATTGAAGGATGGCCAGCTCGACGGTCCGTTGAATATCAAGGATGACGGTCGCCAACAGGCAGACCTGAATTACAGCCAGGGCCAATTGCAGGGCACGTCTCTGCTCTACCACCCCAACGGCAAGGTTTCGGCGCAGATGCCGTTCGTGCGCGACAAGCTGCAAGGCGTCGCCAGTTTTTATGCGCCTGAGGGCTGGTTGCAGCGCAAGGCATCCTATCGGCGCGGCCTGTTGCATGGCGAGGCGTTCAATTACTTTCCCGACGGGCAAGTGGCGGAGGCCGAGTTCTATCGCGACGGCGTGCGCGAGGGGCGTTATCAGCGCTTTCATCCCAACGGCAAACCGGCGGTGGATGCGCGTTATCTGAATGGGCAACTGATGGAGCCGGAACAGGGATTTGCCGAGGACGGGCGGCCACTGGATGCCGATGGCAAACCGATTTCCCGGGTGCGCTGGTGGTTTCGCAAGTGGACGGATCCGCAGCAGGCCTGACTCAGGGAATCAACATCTGCATCTGCCCCGGCATCACGATCTTGATCACCCCCGCCCAGTTGCACATCAACGTGCTGTTGGCATCGATCGCCGGCATCCCGCCCAGCAGCAGGGTCGGTGCACCGCCGGGGATCCACGGCGTGGCGGTGGCGGGAATGCACGGCATCGGCGTCAATACGCCCAGCGCAGCAGCAGTGGCAGCGGCGACCATCGGATTGGCCATGCTCATGCACATGCCGAACGTGGTGACGTTGACCAGCGGAATATGATCCATGATGTTCGCCGCCGGCATCCCTCCGGTCAGCGTGCGATTGACCGGCAGCACGTTGAGCACTGCCGGGGCGGCGCCGAAACTGCATTGCAGAGTGGCGCTGGCACAGACTTGCGGGCAGCCCATTTCAAAGCTCCTTGCCGAACATGGCATACCCGCTAAACCTTAGCCTGCTGTGGCCCGCCGCGCACATTCCCAAAGGTGATTATCCTGCAACACGCTAACCTATAAGACCGCTGCGCGCTTGTGGCCGCCCTGGTGCGCCATTAGATTAGCCAATGATGTCTGGCCTCCAAAATAAGCAGAAGGGATAAGCATGGCGCTTACTGACCAGTCCACCCGTATCCGCTCTGGCGAAGAACTCGATGCCAGCCTGATCGACCCGTACCTCAAGGCGCACATTCCGGGCCTGACCGGCACGCCGCAGATCAGCCAGTTTCCCGGCGGCGCGTCGAACCTGACGTACCTGCTGGAATACCCGGACCAGGAATTTGTCCTGCGCCGCCCGCCGTTCGGCCACAAGGCCAAATCCGCCCATGACATGGGCCGCGAATTCCGCATCCTCAATCAACTGCGCGACGGTTTCCCCTACTGCCCGAAAGCCTACGTGCACTGCACCGACGAGTCGGTGATCGGTGCCGAGTTCTATGTGATGGAACGGGTCAAGGGCATCATCCTGCGCTCCGACCTGCCGCCAGAACTGGGCCTCGATGCAGCGAAAACCGAAGCGCTGTGCAAGAGCTTCATCGACCGCTTTGTTGAGCTGCATCGGGTTGACTACAACGCCTGCGGCCTCGGCGATCTGGGCAAGCCGGAAGGCTACGTCGCCCGCCAGATCAAGGGCTGGAGCGAGCGCTACGAAAAAGCCCTGACCCCGGATGCGCCGCACTGGGAGAAAGTCAAAGCCTGGCTCAACGACAAGATGCCGGCCGACCATCCGACCTCAAGCATCGTCCACAACGACTATCGCTTCGACAACGTGATCCTCGACCCGAACAACCCGATGCAGATCATCGGCGTGCTCGACTGGGAACTGACCACCCTCGGCGATCCGCTGATGGACCTGGGCAACACCCTCGCCTACTGGATTCAGGCCGATGATCCGGCACCGGTGCAACTGATGCGCCGCCAGCCGAGCCACGCCCCGGGCATGCTGACCCGCCGCGAGTTCGTCGATTACTACGCCGAACGCTCGGGCATCCGCATCGACAATTTCGACTTCTACTACACCTACGGCCTGTTCCGCCTGGCCGGCATCGTGCAGCAGATCTACTACCGCTTCTACCACGGCCAGACTCAGGACAAACGCTTCGCGCAGTTCATTCACATGAACAAACTGCTGGAGCACATGAGCCTGCAGGTCATTGCGAAATCGAGCCTCTGACGGCCCACACCAAGGAACCTTTATGTCCAAGACTCAGTTGTTCGACCTCGACGGCAAAATCGCATTCGTCTCCGGCGCCAGCCGCGGCATCGGTGAAGCCATCGCCAAACTGCTGGCCCAGCAAGGCGCCCACGTGATCGTCTCGAGCCGCAAGCTCGAAGGTTGCCAGCATGTCGCCGACGCGATCATCGCCACTGGCGGCAAAGCCACCGCCGTGGCCTGCCACATCGGTGAAATGGAACAGATCAGCCAGGTATTCGCCGGGATCAAGGAACAGTTCGGCCGCCTCGATATCCTGGTGAACAACGCCGCGACCAACCCGCAGTTCTGCAACGTGCTGGACACCGACCTGAGCGCATTCCAGAAGACCGTCGACGTGAACATCCGCGGTTACTTCTTCATGTCGGTAGAAGCCGGCAAGCTGATGCGCGAAAACGGTGGCGGCAGCATCATCAACGTCGCGTCGATCAACGGTATTTCACCGGGGATCTTCCAGGGCATCTATTCGGTGACCAAAGCGGCAGTGATCAACATGACCAAGGTCTTCGCCAAGGAATGCGCGCAATTCGGCATCCGCTGCAACGCGCTGCTGCCGGGCCTGACCGACACCAAATTCGCCTCGGCACTGGTCAAGAACGACGCGATCCTCAAGCAGGCGCTGACGCAGATTCCGCTCAAGCGCGTAGCCGATCCGAGTGAAATGGCCGGGGCTGTGTTGTACCTGGCCAGTGATGCGTCGAGCTACACCACCGGGGTTGCGCTGAATGTGGACGGTGGGTTCCTGTCCTAAACCAGACTTGCCTGTGTAGGAGCTGCCGAAGGCTGCGATCTTTGACTTTGAAGATCAAGATCAAAAGATCGCAGCCTTCGGCAGCTCCTACACAGGATTGAGCTCAGGCAATGACCTTATGCACCGCCAGCAAAGCCGCCCCACGCTACTGCGTGACACACCGGGTGGTGGTGATATGCCGAGTGACCTGCTCGTCAACGTACATATCGCCAGACACCTGAGTGTTCTCCAGGGTCTGACAGGTACGCACCGGCGGTGGTGGCGGTGCAGCAGGAGGCGGTGGCGGAGGACTGGCGCAGCCGCTCAATAGCGCGACAGAGAAAGCCAGCGACAACGGCAGATACACGCGTTTCCCAGGATTATTCATAGGACGACCCGCGATGAATGAAAGAACCACTTCCGCTATCGCGCACGAATGCCGCGGATGACGGAAGACCTGACCACTCATTCTTTATAGCCGACCACCCTGCAAGCGCCAGTGAAATGGAGGGAGATGAGGGAATTGGCTGTCGATTTTGTGGGGAGCAAACTCTGTGAGGGAGGGTTACCTCAGCAAGCAATTTGTTGACTGGGAGGCCGCTATCGCTGGCAAGCCAGCTCCCACAGTGAGATCGGGTGCCATCAGTTAGAAATTGGTCGGCTGTCAGGCCG
>NZ_JTKF01000014.1:0-51304 GCF_000828175.1 Pseudomonas sp. W15Feb9B
CGAGAGGAGGTGCAGCGAAGCAAACCGGAGGCGATGCCCCCGGATGAATCCCGTAACGAAGGAACCCGAGCCTAAGCGAGGGCCGAACGCCGGGGCCAAGACCTTTGGTTACTTTGGGGCGTTTGCCAAAGTGACTCGCCGTAAGGGCGAAACCGCCAGCCGCAACACCCGAAGCAACGGATATGCCCACAACCCCAAAAAAGCCTGCCGCAACGCCTAAACCCGAGACTGACTCTTGCTCCAATCCGTCAACAAACTATAAGCCACCGCCAACAACGTAGGCCCGATAAACAGCCCGATAAACCCAAACGCAATCAACCCGCCAAATACCCCAAGCAACACAATCACCAACGGCAGATTCCCGCCCCGGCTGATCAGATAAGGCTTCAACACGTTATCCACGCCACTGATGATGAACGTCCCCCAGATCCCGAGAAACACCGCCATCCCGTATTCACCTTTCCAGGCCAGCCAGGCCGTGGCCGGAATCCACACCAACGGTGGCCCCATCGGAATCAGGCTCAACAGGAACGTCACGATCCCCAGCACCAGCGCCCCCGGGACCCCGGCAATCAGGAACCCGATCAACGCCAGAATCGCCTGCGCCGCTGCCGTACCGATCACCCCGTTGACCACCCGCTGCACAGTGCCGGCCACCAGCTCGATGTAATACCCGGCACGCTCGCCAATCAGCCGCTCCAGCAGACCGTGCACAAACGCCGCCAGTCGCGGCCCGTCGCGATAGAAAAAGAACACGAAGACAATGCTCAGGGTCAGCTCGAGGATCCCGCCGCCGATCTGCGCACTGCGCGCCAGCAACCAGTTGCCGACCTGCCCCAGATACGGCTTGATCGACACCATCAGCGCTGCGCCCTGCTGATCGATGCTGTTCCAGACCCCGACCAGCCGCTCGCCGACCAGCGGCACGCTGCCGAGCCAGGCCGGTGCTTCCGGCAGGCCGTCGACCTGTACATCCTTGATGAACGCCGTGGCATCGCGCACGTGATCGGCCAGGTTGAACCCCAGCCACACCAGTGGCGCCGCCACCAGCAGCATCCAGCCGAGGGTCAAAATAGCCGCAGCGAGCGATTCGCGGCCATTGAGCCAACGGGTCAACAGACGCATCAGCGGCCAACTGGCGAACGCCAGCACCGCGCCCCAGAACAGCGCCGACCAGAACGGCGCCATCACCCACAGGCTGGCACCAAACAGCACCAGCAAAAGGATCTGCACCAACAGCCGATCATTATTGAGCATGTAAAGTCTCGAAGAAGTCAGTCGGACAAAGAGTAGGCGAACACGCCATGCGTGCACGTCGGATGCAGCTTATCGCAACAGATCAATGCGCAGGCCAGCGCCGTCGGCGCTCCCCGCCTCCATCCGCGCCGCGCGCACGCCCTGACCGATCAATGCCTGACGCCAGGCCTCGGCCTTCGGCCCGGCAATCGTCACGCGCTGGGTGGTGTCGAGGTTCAAGCCACGGGAAATCAGTCGTAGCCAGGTGTCATCCGGGTCTCCGGTCAGCTTGGGAAAGTCCAGTTCGCCGGTGCTTTTGAGCTGTCGCAACAGCGTGGCCGAGGTCGGCAGCAACTCGCCCAACGGCGCGCCCGCTTCGAACTGTTCGACATGCAGGTAGGCTTTGCGATTGCCACGGGTGATGCTGTAGAGCGCCACCAGGGTGTTGTCCTTCGGTGCGGCCAGACGCAACAGCAGATAGGCCTGTTGCTCGTCGGCACCGTACAGCTTGGCATTGCCGAACACTTCATTGGCCCACAGGCTGCTTTCGCCACAGTCGCGGGCCTGGCACCAGAACAGCAACTCGGCGTCCTGCTTTTGCAGGGCTTCGCGAGCAGCAGTGAAGGCTTCGGTGGCGGAGTGTTCCGGGGGCAATTCGTAGGTGACCGAAGTGGTCTGGCCGCGCGCGGTGACCTGGCCGTCGAAGCGCAACTGGCCGCTGATCTTGCGGATCGAGCCCAGCGGATAGATCCGCTCGAGCTCCACCGGAGGGCGATAGTCGACAATCTGCGCATCGGCCAGGCGCGGCACGATCTGCAGATCCTGGCTGCCTGGCACATCGGCAGCGAAGAGAACGGGACTGAAACAGCACAGCGCCAACAGACTGAGTGACCGCATAGTCAGGCTCATCGGATCGGCATGGCTTGGCGGGTCGGGGTCGCAGCGGTATAGAAATCCATCGTGTTTGTCTCCCATTTCAACCCGCCCAGCCTCGACAGTTGCCCGGTGCAAGTCAAGGAATGGCGAAGAAGCGATTGAAACAGTCTGCGACAAGGTCGGCACCGGACTCATCGTTCAGATGCAAATGATGCCCGCCCGCCAGCTGTTCCTGGCTAAAGGGTAGACGCTCCAGCAACTCCGGATGTCTGGCCAGCATGCCGTCGGCGGCTACCACCAGTTGCGCCGGACAGGTGATGCGCTGGACGAACGCCATCGCCTGTTCCTGAGTCAGGCGCAACGGCGATGGCAGAGTCAGCCGATTATCAGTGCGCCAGGTATAACCGCCGGGCACTGGCATCAGGCCGCGTTGCGCCAGCAGCTCGGCGGCTTCGCGACTGACCGCCACCAAGCCCTTCATCCGGGCTTCGATGGCACGATCGAGGGTGTTGTAGACCGGTTTGCGCTTCTCGCGCAGGTCCAGCTGCGCCTGCAAGGCCATGCCCATACGCTCGGCAGCGTTTTCGCCTTTGTCTGTAGGCGGAATCACCCCGTCGATCAATGCCAGATGAGTGATGCGCTCTGGCAACGACCCGGCCAGCACCAGCGAAACGATCGCGCCCATCGAATGCCCGAGCAGGCCGAAGCGCTTCCAGCCCAATTGCTCGGCGACCTGCAACACGTCGTGCGCATAGTCCCACAGCGCATAACCGGCGCCGTTCGGGCGATGCCCGGAATGCCCATGCCCGGCCATGTCCAGGGCAATGATGCGCAGGCCTTTGAGCCTGGGCGCCAGGCGCGCGAAGCTGTTGGCGTTGTCGAGCCAGCCATGCAGGGCGATCACTGGCAGACCGTCCTCGGGGCCGAACAAGTGCGCCGCCAGTTCGATATGCGGCAGGCTCAGGCGCACTTCTTCGAAGGTCGGGCTCATGCGCAGTCCTTCTGCTGGCGGCGCTCCCAACGCGTAAACAGCTCTTTGAGCAGGCGCGCGGTGTCTTGCGGACGTTCGAGCGGGAACATGTGCCCGCCGGGCATGCTCAGGGCTTCACCCTGGGGCAGACGCCCGACGAACCGCGTGTGATGACGCATGACCACCCGGCTCTTGTGCCCGCGCACCACGGCCAGCGGCACCTGCAATTGGCGCGTACGGCCCGGGCTGGTGTGCGGCACGCCGCGATAGATGCTGATTTCGGTGGCTGGGTCGAAGCGCAGGCGCAACTTGTCACCAACCGTCTGCAGCCCGTGTTGCAGGTAGGCATCGAAGCATTCCGGATCAAAACCGCGAAACAGGGTCTTGCCGGCAAAGTAGCTGCGCGCCGTGTCGAGGTCGGCGAACTCTTCGCGCCGCCCCAACGTACGTCCGGCCGGGGTCAGTTTATCGATGAAGCCGAAGCGCTTGGCCGCGCGGATCACCCACTGGTCTGTGCGAGTCAGCACCGGCGAGTCGAGCATGACCACGCCGCGATACAGCTCAGGGCAACGCAACGCCGCGTGCAGGTGCAACACACCGCCAAACGAATGGCCGACGCCCCACACCGGCTGATCCTGTTGCTGCAGATGGTGGATCAGTTCGTCGACCAGGTTGTACCAGTTGTCGTCCGCCGGGAAACGCGGGTCATGGGCATGTTGCTCCAGATGCGCAACCCGGTACTCGGGCGCCAGCGCCGCGAACAACTTGCCGTAGGTGCCCGAGGGAAACCCGTTGGCGTGGGTGAAAAAGATCGGTTGCGACATGCAGGTTTATCCATGAGCGGAAACATGCCGCTGATTGTCCGCAAGAGCGCGGCCCTGAGCAATGAC
Organism: Pseudomonas sp. W15Feb9B; assembly: GCF_000828175.1. Lineage (NCBI taxonomy): Bacteria > Pseudomonadati > Pseudomonadota > Gammaproteobacteria > Pseudomonadales > Pseudomonadaceae > Pseudomonas > Pseudomonas sp. W15Feb9B. Next base: position 3,973 of record NZ_JTKF01000014.1, read on the forward strand.
CGTAACTGCCAGGAATGATGACAGTCCGGTCATGGCGATGGCGCATCTGACCTCAACGCGCCGGCGGTTGCTCACCCAATGGCACCACTGCCATGGTCAAACGAGACACACAACTGGCCTTGCCTTCATCGCTGGTCAGGCGGATGTCCCAGACATGCGTGGTGCGGCCGATGTGAATCGGTTTGGCCACTGCGCTCACCCGACCGCTGCGCAAACCGCGCAAATGGTTGGCGTTGATCTCCAGCCCAACGCAGTAGAACTTGCTGGCGTCGATGCACAGGTAACTGGCCATGGAACCGACGGTTTCCGCCAGCACCACCGAGGCGCCGCCGTGCAGCAGACCGTAAGGCTGGTGGGTGCGGTGGTCGATGACCATGCTCGCCGTCAACGACGTTTCGTCGAAGGACTCAAAGCGGATATCCAGCACTTCGCCGATGGTGTTTTTCTGGATTGCGTTCAACTGCTCGATGTTCGGAGTGGTGCGCCACAAGGTCATCGCAGGCTTCCTTTGTTGTTTTGATCGTCATTCAATCCTGCCACAGCACCGCCTCGCTGCGCGCGCTCCATTCTTCAAACCGCGCACCGTAAGTGTCTTCGATGACGTTGCGCTTGATCTTCAAGGTCGGCGTGAGAAAACCGTTTTCCACCGCCCAGCTGTCCTTGACCACCACCAGTCGGCGCAGGCGCTCGTGCTTGTCGAGCACGGCGTTGACCTCTTCGAGCAGCTTCTCCAGGCTCGAATGCAGACTCGCCCGCGCCTCCTCCTGATTGACGTTCGACAGCACGCACAAGCCCAGCGGCGCACTCAGACCATCGCCAACCACGCAGACCTGTTCGATCCGCGAATGCACCGCCAGCCGGTTTTCAATCGGCGCCGGGGCCACGTATTTGCCTTTGCTGGTCTTGAAGATTTCCTTGAGCCGGCCGGTCAGGCGCAAACGCCCCTCGGCATCCTGTTCGCCCTTGTCGCCGGTACGCAGGAAGCCGTCCTCGGTGAGGGTCTCGGCGGTTTTCTGCGGCTCCTTGAAATAGCCAAGCATGTTCGCCTGACTGCGCACCTGCACCTCACCGGACTCGTCGATCCGCACCTCGACCTCCGGGCACGGCTTGCCGATCCAGCCTTGCTTGTACTGACCCGGCAGGCAGATGTGCGAATAGCCGCAACTCTCGGTCATGCCATAGACCTCCAGCACATCGAGGCCGAGTTTCCGATACCAGCTGAGCAGGGTCTGCGGCACCGGTGCCGCACCGGACAGGGCAACGCGCAAGGCATCAAGGCCCAACCCGGCCAACACCTTGTGCCCGACCCGCTTGCCAATGAATGGCAGGCCAAGCAGGAAATCCAGGCGTTTGGCCGGGATCTTGCCGTACACGCCCATCTGGAATTTGGTCCAGATGCGCGGCACGCCGAACATCGCCGTGGGCCGCGCCCGCTGCAGATCGGTGATGAAGGTGTCGAGGCTTTCGGCAAAGAACACGGTTTGCCCGGTATAGATCGCCGCCAGTTCAACGAACATTCGTTCGGCGACATGGCACAGCGGCAGGTACGACAGCAGGCGGTCTTGCTCGTTGAGCCCGAACAGTTGCGTGCCGCGTGTCGTGGCAAACCCCAGATTGGCAAAACTGTGCATCACGCCTTTGGGCAGTCCGGTGGTGCCGGAGGTGTAGATGATGGTCGCCAGTTGTTCGGATGCCGGGCGTGGATCGTCCTGGATCGGCGAGCTCCCTTGCAGGTCATCCCAACTGAAATCGAACTCGCCGGGCGGATGCAGCGGCAGACTGATGGTTGGCAAATCCGCCGGCACACCGACCGACATGCCCGGCCAGTCATCGAGCTTGCCGATGATCGCCAGCACGCTTTCCGAATGTGTCAGGACCTGATTCACCGAGTCTGCCGTGAGGTTGGGATACAGCGGCACCGAGACGTGTCCGGCCATCCAGATCGCCAGATCGGCAATGATCCAGTGCGCGCAGTTTTTCGAGATCAGTGCAATGTGGCTGCCTTGCGGCAATTCCCGTGCGCGCAGCCAGTGCGCGGCGCAACGGGCCTGATGGCCGACATCGGCCCAGGTCAGCGTCTCGACCTGCCCGCCGCCAATGGGCTGCACCAAAAAACGCTGGCGCGGATGCCGGGCCTCACGCTCGTAGAACACGTCCAGCGGCAAACGGAAGGCGGCAGACATGCGACTCGCTCCTGTTTTTTGGGTCTGGAGCAAGCGTAGTCAACCAAGCAAGTGCTTGGTTGGATTTTTTACCAAAAGAAACAAGATCAAAAGATCGCAGCCTGCGGCAGCGCCAACAGAGATCTGTGCAGGCTGCGATCTTTTGCTGTTAAGGGTGCTTGAGGCTGTTGAGGGTCATCGAGCCAATCAACAACTCAGGACTTTCCAATTCGGCCAGGCCAGCGGTGCTGACCTTCTCCGGCGGATAACCGGCGCCGTGCTGCAGATAGCTGAGCAGATTGCCCACCAGCGGGTTATGGCTGACCAGCAGCACATTGCTCACCGACACCAGTTGATCCGCCACCTTGTCCGGATCGCTCTCCGGCGTCAGCCAATCGACAGTGCGGATCTCCGGCTCGAAACCCAGAGCCTCGCGAACGATCTGCGCAGTCTGTTGTGCGCGCAGATAAGGGCTGGCGTAAATCGCCGTCAGCGGCTGACCGATCAATCGGGCTGCGCTGCTCAAGGCCTCTTGGCGACCGTGCGCGGTCAGTTCCCGTTCGGAGTCGGGGCACGAGCCATAAGGCACGGCCTCACCGTGACGCAATACCCAGAGTTTCATAGCTTGGGTTCCTCATCGCGGGCCGGATGCGGGGCTGGCGGCACGGCGTGCGGCGCCTCGCCTTCCGGGGCACGCGGGGTCGGCCAGTCGGCGAACGGCCAGGGTTTCTGGTCGCTGTGAAAGCTGCCGAAGCGACCGATCTGCGCGAGGAACTGGCTCAGGCTGTCGCCGAAATTCATCAGGCTGGCGCTCGGCGCGCCGTAAATCAAACGATAGATCAGTTGCACCAGCACCACCGCGCCGAGGATGAACTGCGCCACTTGCCAGACCAGCACGTAGACGATCATCCACAGCACCCGCAGGAGGATGGATTCGTACTTGGCTTCGGTTTTCGGATCGTTCATGGCTCGCTTCCTGTTGAATCAGTTGAAACCGCTGGTGGAAATAAAGTCGACGTCGGTTTTCGGCTCGGCCCGCATCAGTAGACCGATCACCTGCTCCAGCGTGCGTCCTTCAAACAGGATCGCATGCAGCCCGGCGACCAGCGGCATGTACACGCCAACCTCCTGGGACTTGGCCTTGAGCACTTTCAGGGTGTTGACCCCTTCAGCGACTTCGCCCAGGCGCGACACGGCTTCATCAAGGCTCAAGCCCTGACCGAGGGCAAACCCCACCTGATAGTTGCGGCTCTTGGGTGACGAGCAGGTCACGATCAAGTCACCGACCCCGGCCAGACCGAGGAAAGTCATCGGGTTGGCGCCCTGGTTCACCGCAAACCGGGTCATCTCGGCCAGGGCGCGAGTGATCAGCATGCTCTTGGTGTTCTCGCCCATCTCCAGCGCCACCGCCATGCCGGCGATGATCGCGTAAACGTTTTTCAACGCCCCACCCAGCTCGACGCCGAAACGGTCAGCACTGGCGTAAACGCGGAAGGTGCGACCATGCAACGCAACCTGTACCGCTTTGCAGAGTTCTTCGTCTTCGCTGGCAACCACTGTGGCGGTCAGCGCGTGCTCGGCGATCTCCCGCGCCAGGTTCGGCCCGGACAGCACACCGATGCGCGCCTGCGGGGCGATTTCTTCGAGGATCTGGCTCATCAGTTTGAAGGTGTGGGCTTCGATGCCCTTGGTCAGGCTGACCAGCATCTTGCCGCTCAGGCGCTCGGCATGAGCGGCCAGCACCGTGCGCAGGGCGCTCGACGGCAGCGCGACGAAGTACAGTTCGCAGGCGTCGAGGGTGGCCTGCAGGTCCGTGACCGCAGTCACCCCCGGCAGGATCTTGATGCCTTTGAGGTAACGCGGATTCTCGCGATTGACCCGGATGGCCTCGGCCTGCTCGGGGTCGCGCATCCACTGCAGGACTTGATGGCCGTTCTCGGCCAAAAGATTGGCCACGGCGGTACCAAAACTTCCGCCTCCCAGGACCGCAATCGGGCGCTGTTCAGTCATATGCAATCCGTTAATCCATACCAGTGGCGATGCCGGCATTATACGGGGCGTCCGGGTCGCGGCCAGCCCCTGCGTCAATTACCGACACTTGTAGGAAGAAGACCAATAAAACCTAGGAAAATGCCAGCATCGTGACTGGAAAAGTCACTGTGCTCGGTTAACATGCGCGCCAATTCTTTGTGATCAAGGCTGTGTCGTGTCTTTTGGCTCTCCCCCCTCACGTTCGTCCCTGTTGCTGGCGCTGCTGTTCAGCCCGGTGTTGCAGGCGGACGACCTGTTTGTCGACAGCGAAACGCTGCCGCAGGTGCTGACGGCCACACGCCTGAAACAGACACCGGCGGAAGTGCCGGGGAGCATGACCGTACTCGACAGTGAACTGATCAACGCCAGTGGCGCCCGCGACATCAGTGAGTTGCTGCGGCTGGTGCCGGGAATGATGGTCGGCAACATCAGCGGCAATCAGGCGGCGGTCAACTATCACGGGACCAATGCCAGCGAAGCGCGGCGCATGCAGGTGCTGATCGATGGCCGCTCGGTGTACCGCGCGGGCCTGGCCACGGTGGACTGGAGTGATATTCCGGTGGCCATGGAAGACATCGAGCGGATCGAGGTTTTCCGTGGGCCGAACACGGTCAGCTACGGTGCCAACGCGCTGATGGCGGTGGTCAACATCATCACCCGCAACCCGGCAGACAGCCACGGCACACGCCTGAAGTACACCCGCGGCCAGCGCGGCATCAACGATTTCTATGCCAGCCAGGGTACGGGCTGGAACGGCGGCGACTTGCGCCTGTCGCTGTCCGGCCAGGAAGACGATGGCTTCGACAGCGACCGCACCGGCGCCGATTACCGCGACAGCCACCGTTTGAACCGCTTCAGCCTCGCCGTCAGCCAGACTCTGAGTGACAACCAGAGCCTCGACTGGCAGGTCAATGCAAAGGACGGTACCAACCAGCGGCCTTATACCTACCGCCCGGTGTTCTCGGGGATTACCGCTGCCGGGAACAATTCCGACGTGATCGCCAAGGATTACGCCGGCTCGGTGCGCTGGAATCTCGACATCAATCCCGAACACAGCCTTTATATACAAGGCTCGGCGCAGCACTGGGATCGCCAGCAAGTGTGGCGCGCCTGCGATGCCGAAGTGTCGTTCAGCCCGCAACTGACCCAACTGTGGCAGCTCAACCCGAACTACACCGAACGCCTGGCACGCAATATCACCCGCTTCACCGGCCCCGGCCCGGAAGCCGGAACGCCACAGGAAATGGCCCTGGCCAATCAAGTGCTGGATCAATGGCGCAACGGTGCCAGCCAGACCTTGTGTGGCGACATCGATCAAAGCGCCCGCGAATCACGCTACGATCTGGAATTGCAGGACACTCTCAGCCTGTCCGACAGCCTGCGGCTGGTCAGCGGCATGAACTATCGTTACGACCGGGCCGACTCCGAGACCTACTTCAACGGCACGCTGGACGACACCACGTGGCGTGCGTTCGGCCAATTGGAATGGCGTGCCAGTGAACACTGGCTGTTGCAGGGCGGCGCCATGTTTGAAAACACCCAATTGATCGGCAGCTCGCTGACGCCCCGCTTCGCCGTCAACTACCTGATCAACCCACGCCATGGCCTGCGCGCGGTGTACTCGGAGGCGATCCGCTCGCCGGACATGTTCGAGAACAACGTCAACTGGAGCTATCAGGTGAGCAACCTGCGACCGTCCGCCTATGGCCAGTCTTCGGCGCGCTACTTCGTCAAAACCCGTGGCCCGGGCAATCTCGATCAGGAACACATGCGCTCGCGCGAACTGGGCTACAACGGCTATTTCGCCGAGCTAGGGCTAGCCGTGGACGTGAAGCTGTTCTACGACGAAATCACCGGGATGATCAGCGAGCCGCTGCGCAACAACCAGTACATCGCCAGCAACGCCAACAGCTCACGCTTTCGCGGCAGCGAAACCCAGCTCGACTGGCGCCTGAGCATGGTCGATCGCCTGCGCTTCACTTACGCTTTCGTCGACGCCGAAGCGAGCAATCCGCTGGATCAGCAATTCACCTCGCGCAACAGCGGTTCTGCCGGCTGGCTGCGTGATTGGGGCCACGGCTGGAACAGCGCGCTGTTCTATTACGGCGACAACGCGCTCAACGGCTACCGCTTCGAGCGCGTCGACACGCGCATCGCCAAACGCATCCCGCTGGGCAAGGCCCAACTGCAACTGGCCGGCGTGCTGCAGCAGCGGCTCGATAATGAACCGACCACTTTCGTCGACAACAATTACGACGAACGCCGGGTGCTGTACTTCAGCGCCGAGCTGGAGTTCTAAGGTGCGCTACGCCACGCCAAACAAGACGCCAACCCTTGGCCACTGGCTGGCGGGTGTCTGTCTGTTTTTGACCGCGTGGCTGCACGGCGTGGCGGTGCAAGCCGCCGATATTCTGTTGACCGGCGCCGAAGAAAGCCCCGGGGTGCAAGCCTTCGTCCAGGCCCTGAGCGAGCTGCGCCCCACTGACAACGTGCGGTTCCAGCCACTGACCAGCCTGCCGGCGCCGGGCAAGTTGCCGAGCAATCTGCGGATGATTCTGCTCGACCTGCCCAGCCTCGACTGGCGCCTGCAGGAATCCCAGGGGCCGGCGACGCTGGTGTTGCGCATCAGCCGATTGCAAGCGCGGCAACGCCTGGGTGGCGCACAACCGCCGCACTTGAGTCTGCTGTGGAGCGACCCGCCGCTGGGGCGGCAACTGCAACTGATTCGACGGATTCTGCCGCAGGTGCGCCGGGTCGGCGTGCTGTTCGACCAGCACAGCGAATTCCTGCTCAAGGAGCTGCACCAGGCTGCTGCGCCGCTGAACCTGCAAATCGTCAGCCAGCGTTGGGACAACACCCAGGACAGTCGCCCGTTGCAAAGCGTGCTGAGAAACAGTGACGTGCTGCTGGGCCTCGACGATCCCGATCTGTACAACCCGAAAACCGCGAAAAACCTGTTGCTCAGCAGTTACTCCCGGCAAGTGGCGCTGGTCGGGCCGAACGCGGCGTTCGTGCGGGCCGGCAGCCTCGCCAGCACTTACAGCGATCAGCCTGACTGGCTGGCGATCCTTGACCAGTTGCTCGATCGCCCGCCGGCGATGTGGCCGCGAACGCTCTACCCCGATCGTTTCAAGGTCTCAAGTAATGTGCAGGTCGCTCGTTCCCTGGGTATCGAGCCAATCGATGAAGCGTCTGTTGCCCGCCAGTTGGCTGAAGGAGAAAGCCACCCATGAATCTGCGTCGCCGCTGGGACATCAACACCCGCACGCAATTGATCAGCCTCGGCCCGGCCTTGCTGCTCACGCTGCTGCTGATCAGTTTCTTTACCTTCGTGCGGATTCAGGATTTACGGCAGGAGCTCAATCACACCGGGCAACTGATCGCCAATCAACTGGCGCCCGCCACCGAGTACGGGGTGATTTCCGGCAACAACGAAGTGCTGGAAAGCCTGCTCAAAGCGACCCTGGCCACACCGAACGTGCGCTTTCTGGAAGTGCAGGACAGCGCCAACCGGATTCTCGCCTACGTTGAGCAAGCCGCCGACGCGCACAACCGCCCGCATCAGGTCGAGGTGTTCCAGGCCCCGGTGCGCCTGCAACGGATCGCCCTCAACAGCGATTTTTTCCACGACGCCAAAGCCAGCAACAACGTGACCAGCGAGGATTACCTGGGCCGGGTAATCGTCGGTCTGTCCAACGATGCCTTCAGTCAGCGCCAACAGGAAATTCTGCTCAAGGCCGGGATTCTGGCGTTGTTCGCCCTGCTCTTCACCTTTGTTCTGGCGCGGCGTCTGGCCGGCAGTCTGTCAGCGCCGATTCGCGATATCGGCAACGCGGTCAAGGCGATTCAGCAAGGCGACTACAAGACTCCGCTGCCGATCGTCGATGACACCGAGTTGGGCGCGCTGTCGCAGCACATCAACAACCTCGCCCAGGCACTGGAGCAAGCCAGCCGCGAACAGCATCAGGCCATGGCGCAACTGATCCAGACCCGCGAGGAAGCGGAAAAAGCCAACAATGCCAAATCCGATTTCCTGGCGATGATGAGCCACGAACTGCGCACCCCCATGAACGGCGTGCTGGGCATGTTGCAGTTGCTGGAAACCACCGACATGACCGAGGAGCAGATCGAGTACGCGGCGCTCGCGTCCGAGTCCACCGAACACCTGTTGAAAGTCATCAATGACATCCTCGACTTCTCGCGGATCGAACGCTCGGAGCTGGAGCTTGAGCACATTCCGTTCAACCTCGCCGACCTGATCGGCGCGTGTGCCCAGTCGTTCCAGCACAGCGCGGTGCAGCGTGGCCTGGACCTGAACCTGCGGATCCCCGAGGACATGCGCGCCTTGCAGGTGCAGGGCGACCCGACGCGGATCCGGCAGATTCTGGTCAATCTGGTGGGCAACGCGTTGAAGTTCACCGAGCGTGGCCGGGTCAGCATCGAGGCGCAGTGGCAGTCGCTGGATCACGAACTGCTGTGGTTCACCTGTTCGGTGCGTGACAGCGGCATCGGCATCTCCTCGGAAAGTCTGGAGTTGATGTTCAACGCCTTCCAGCAGGCTGACAGTTCAATTTCCCGGCGCTATGGCGGCACCGGCCTCGGCCTGCCGATCGCCCGCACCCTGGCCGAACGCATGGGCGGGACGTTGCGCGCGCAAAGTGAAGAAGGCCTGGGCTCGGTGTTCACCCTGGAAATCCCGCTGGCCTTATATAAGCAGACATTGCCGCCGCTGGCGGCACCGCGCGCGACCAATGGCAACGGGCATGGCGAGGGGCGCCATGTGTTGCTGGTGGAGGACAATCCGGTCAACCAGACCGTGATCGAGGCGATGCTGCGCAGCCTGGGCTTCACCGTCAGCGTCGCCACCGATGGCGCGCAGGCGGTACGCAGCGCTGAGGGCAATGAGTTCGAAGTGATTCTGATGGACTGCCGGCTACCGATCATCGACGGCTATGAGGCGACCCGGCAGATTCGCCAACTGCCTGGACGCGGCGAGGTGCCGATCATCGCACTGACCGCCAACGCGCTGCAGGGCGACCGCGAAACCTGCCTGTCGGCGGGCATGAACGATTACCTGGCGAAGCCGTTCAAACGCAATGACCTACAACAGATTCTGCAGCGCTGGGTGCAGTAGTGACGGTTTTTCGACCATCTGCGACTGGCGTGAAAAGCGAAAGTGCGGCAGTCTTAGGCACCCGAACGAGCCTCAAAAGAGGCTTGAATAAAAATTTCAGTGCACAAGTGTACATTCATGTCCTTGGTGCTGTGACTTTCACCACAACGCAATAGTCTATGAGTAGGCTGCCGGTACGAGGCATGAACGCGTCGATCGGCCGGGAAGATTTGCCCCACCTGCCGCATGGGATTATTGAGGAGCTCGCATGACCAAACAAAACGCCTTTACTCGGGAAGACCTGCTGCGCTGCAGTCGCGGTGAGCTGTTCGGCCCAGGTAACGCGCAACTGCCCGCCCCGAACATGCTGATGGTGGATCGCATCACCCTGATCAGCGAAGAAGGCGGCAAGTACGGCAAAGGTGAATTGGTCGCCGAGCTGGATATCAACCCTGACCTGTGGTTCTTCGCGTGCCACTTCGAAGGCGATCCGGTGATGCCGGGCTGCCTCGGTCTGGACGCCATGTGGCAACTGGTCGGCTTCTTCCTGGGCTGGCAAGGCCTGCCGGGCCGTGGCCGTGCGCTGGGTTCGGGCGAAGTGAAATTCTTCGGCCAGGTCCTGCCGACCGCCAAGAAAGTCACCTACAACATCCATATCAAACGCGTCCTCAAGGGCAAGCTGAACCTGGCCATCGCCGATGGTTCGGTGACTGTCGACGGTCGCGAAATCTACACCGCCGAAGGCCTTCGCGTCGGCGTGTTCACCTCCACTGACAACTTCTAAGGGTTATTCGCATGCGCCGCGTCGTTATCACTGGTCTGGGCATTGTTTCGTGCCTGGGCAATGACAAAGAGACCGTCTCCGCTAACCTGCGTGCAAGCCGCCCTGGCATCCGGTTCAACCCGGAATATGCTGAAATGGGTCTGCGTAGCCAGGTTTCCGGCTCCATCGACCTCAACCTTGAAGAACTGATCGATCGCAAGATCTATCGTTTCGTCGGCCACGCAGCGGCTTACGCCTACCTGGCCATGAAAGACGCCATTGCTGACTCCGGCCTGACCGAAGAGCAAGTGTCCAACCCGCGTACCGGCCTGATCGCCGGCTCGGGCGGCGCGTCGACCCTGAACCAGATGGAAGCGCTGGACATCCTGCGCGAGAAAGGCGTGAAGCGCGTTGGCCCATACCGTGTAACGCGGACCATGAGCAGCACCGTTTCCGCGTGCCTGGCCACGCCGTTCAAGATCAAGGGCCTGAACTACTCCATCGCTTCTGCCTGCGCCACCAGTGCTCACTGCATCGGTACCGCCATGGAACAGATCCAGATGGGCAAGCAGGACATCGTCTTCGCCGGTGGCGGTGAAGAAGAGCACTGGAGCCAGTCGTTCCTGTTCGACGCGATGGGCGCCCTGTCCAGCAAGCGCAACGACACCCCGGAACAAGCCTCCCGCGCCTACGACGCCGACCGTGACGGTTTCGTCATCGCTGGCGGTGGCGGCATGGTCGTGGTTGAAGAGCTGGAACATGCGCTGGCCCGTGGCGCCAAGATCTACGCCGAAATCGTTGGCTACGGCGCAACGTCCGACGGCTACGACATGGTTGCCCCAAGCGGCGAAGGCGCGATCCGCTGCATGCAGATGGCAATGTCCACCGTCGACACCCCGATCGACTACCTGAACACCCACGGCACCTCGACTCCGGTCGGCGACGTCGCGGAAATGAAAGGTGTGCGCGAAGTGTTCGGCGACAAGGCGCCTGCGATCAGCTCGACCAAGAGCCTGTCCGGTCACTCCCTGGGCGCCGCTGGCGTTCACGAAGCGATCTACTGCATGCTGATGATGGAAGGCAACTTCATCGCCGGTTCCGCCAACATCGACGAGCTGGACCCTGAAGTGGCCGATCTGCCGGTGCTGACCAAGACCCGCGAGAACGCCACCATCAACACCGTGATGAGCAACAGCTTCGGCTTCGGCGGCACCAACGCCACGCTGGTGCTGAAGCGCTGGGAAGGCAAGTAAGTCCCCGCTGCAGAGCCACACATGAAAACGCCCCGACTGGTTCGGGGCGTTTTTTTTGGCCTGTAGAAAGTCGCGGAAACACCACCGATCCCTGTGGGAGCTGGCTTGCCAGCGATGACGTCAGCACAGGCAATATCAATGTTGTCTGAAACTCTGCTATCGCTGGCAAGCCAGCTCCCACAGGAATCCCGGTTTGCTCAGGAGATGAAACTTCTGTCATGAAACTTCCCACCCTGCGACCGAATGTCGCGGATTACGCGGGCTACAGCACTGTTGCAAAAACCGCAACAACACCTTGCGCAAATCAATCGTTTACTTAGCAAGCTAACAAATCATATAAAAGAGTCCTGCACACGCCTTGCTGCAGATAACTTGAGATTTGGAGCTAGCAGATGACTGTAAAAGTAACTGAACGCGACGATTCACACATGTCCCACGAAGGCGTAGCCGCCGGTGTACGGATCTGGGATGTGCATCAACAAGACTTGCTGGTCGGCATGTTCCACAACGAGATCGACGCCCACAACTACAAGGCCGAACTTGAACTGCAGGAACAGCAGCGGGATCTGAAATCCGCTTAGGCGAATATTGAACCTGTGGCGAGGGAGCTTGCTCCCGCTGGACTGCGCAGCAGCCCCTGCTTTAAAACAAGGGCCGCTCCGCGCCCCGGCGGGAGCAAGCTCCCTCGCCACAGTTTGTCGTTATTACAGCTTTATCGGTTTACCACATCAGGTCATCAGGGATCTGATAGGCCGCGTACGGATCGTCCTCGGCATTGACCTCTTCGGTCTGCACGTTGAGCTGCACGATACGCTGCGGGTCGCGCTCCTGGATCTTCAGGGCCGCTTCACGGGGGATCACTTCGTAACCGCCGGCATGGTGCACGATCGCCAGCGAACCGCTGCTGAGTTTGTTGCGCATCAGCGTGTTGACCGAGATGCGCTTGACCTTCTTGTCGTCAACGAAGTTGTAGTAGTCCTCGGTGGTCAGCTTGGGCAGACGCGAGACTTCGATCAACTGCTTGACCTGCGCGGCACGAGCCTTGGCCTCGGCCTTTTCCTGCTGCTGACGGTTCAGCTCCTGGTCGCGCTTGACCTTCTCGGCCATGGCTTCCTGAGCGGCGCGCTGCTGCGAATCATCCAGTTCGGCCTGCCCCTTGTGGGCCAGGCGCTGTTGCTTCTGCTTGTCTTTGCTGACCTGCTTGGCCTGCTTTTGGTTGACCAGGCCTGCTTTGAGCAACTGGTCGCGAAGGGAAAGGCTCATTAATGCTTACTCACTTGGGCAACGGCTCAGCCGCAGCTGGGCAGATTCTTTTCCTGGCGTTTGGCTTCACCCCACAGGGCGTCCAACTCTTCGAGGGTGCAATCTTCCATGGGACGACGGGTGTCGCGCAATGCCTGTTCGATAAAACGGAAACGTCGTTCGAACTTGGCGTTGGCGCCACGCAGCGCAGTTTCCGGATCGACCTTCAGATGCCGGGCCAGATTGACCACGGAAAACAGCAGGTCGCCGATCTCGTCGGCCACCGCTTGCGGATCGTTTTCGGACATGGCTTCGAGCACTTCATCGAGCTCTTCGCGCACTTTGTCCAGCACCGGCAACGCATCCGGCCAGTCGAAGCCGACCTGCCCGGCACGCTTTTGCAATTTGGCCGAACGCGACAGCGCAGGCAATGCGGCGGGCACGTCATCGAGCAGTGACAGCTGCTCGGGCGCGGCAGATTTCTCGGCGCGTTCTTCGGCCTTGATCTCTTCCCAGCGCTGCTTGACCTGTTCTTCGCTCAGGCGCGGCACATCCAGCGGCGCATACAGATCGCCGGTGGGGAAGACGTGTGGATGACGGCGGATCAGCTTGCGGGTGATGCTGTCGACCACCCCGGCAAATTCGAAGCGCCCTTCTTCCCGGGCCAGCTGGCTGTAATAGACCACCTGAAACAATAGATCGCCCAGCTCGCCCTGCAAATGATCGAAGTCACCGCGCTCGATGGCGTCGGCCACTTCGTAGGCTTCTTCGAGGGTGTGCGGGACGATGGTCGCGTAGGTTTGCTTGATGTCCCACGGGCAACCGTACTGCGGATCGCGCAGGCGGTTCATCAGGTGGAGCAGGTCTTCAAGGCTGTGCATACAAAATCTCACTCAACCGTGTAGGAGCTGCCGAAGGCTGCGATCTTTTGATTTTGATTTTCAAGATCAAAAGATCGCAGCCTTCGGCAGCTCCTACAGGGGACCGCGTTATGGGGTACGGTTACGCCGCGTTTCGATGATGTTCGGCAACTGCGAAATCCGCCCCAGCAAACGCCCCAGCGCATCCAGCCCCGGAATCTCGATGGTCAGGGACATCAGCGCGGTGTTGTCCTCCTTGTTCGAGCGGGTGTTGACCGCCAGCACATTGATCCGCTCGTTGAGCAGCACCTGCGAGACGTCACGCAGCAGACCGGAACGGTCGTAAGCGCGGATGACGATGTCCACCGGATAGGTGAGCACCGGCACCGGGCCCCAGCTGACCTGGATGATCCGCTCCGGCTCGCGCCCGGCCAGTTGCAGTACCGAGGCGCAGTCCTGACGGTGGATGCTCACGCCGCGGCCTTGGGTGATGTAACCGACAATCGCGTCGCCCGGCAGCGGCTGGCAGCAGCCGGCCATCTGCGTCATCAGGTTGCCGACGCCCTGAATCTGAATGTCGCCGCGCTTGCCCGGCTTGTAGCCAGTGGCTTTGCGCGGGATCAACTCCAGCTGTTCGTTGCCGCGTTCCGGCTCGACCAGTTGCTGTGCGAGATTGACCAGTTGCGCCAGACGCAGGTCGCCGGCACCGAGGGCGGCGAACATGTCTTCGGCGGTTTTCATGTTGGCCTTTTCGGCCAGCTTGTCGAAATCCACCGCCGGCAGACCGAGGCGATTGAGTTCGCGCTCGATCAGGGTTTTACCCGCCGCGACGTTCTGGTCACGGGCCTGCAACTTGAACCAGTGAACGATCTTCGCCCGCGCCCGGGAGGTGGTGACATAGCCCAGGTTCGGGTTCAGCCAGTCGCGGCTCGGCGTACCGTGCTTGCTGGTGATGATCTCGACCTGTTCACCGGTCTGCAGGCTGTAGTTGAGCGGCACGATCCGCCCATTGATCTTCGCGCCACGGCAGTTGTGACCGATCTCGGTGTGCACGCGGTAGGCGAAGTCCAGCGGCGTCGCGCCTTTCGGCAAGTCGATGGCGTGGCCGTCCGGGGTGAAGATGTAGACCCGATCCGGTTCGATATCGACTCGCAGCTGTTCGGCCAGACCACCGATATCACCCAGCTCTTCATGCCACTCGAGGACCTGACGCAGCCAGGAGATTTTCTCTTCGTAGTGATTGGAGCCGGATTTGACGTCGGTGCCCTTGTAGCGCCAGTGCGCGCACACGCCCAGCTCGGCCTCCTCGTGCATGGCGTGGGTACGAATCTGCACCTCAAGCACCTTGCCCTCCGGACCGATCACCGCCGTGTGCAGCGAGCGGTAGCCGTTCTCTTTCGGGTTGGCGATGTAGTCGTCGAACTCTTTCGGGATGTGCCGCCACAGGGTGTGGACGATACCGAGCGCTGTGTAGCAGTCGCGCATTTCCGGCACCAGCACGCGTACGGCGCGCACGTCGTAGATCTGGCTGAACTCCAGACCCTTGCGCTGCATTTTGCGCCAGATCGAATAGATGTGCTTGGCCCGGCCGCTGATGTCGGCATCGACGCCGGTGGCCTGCAATTCATCCTTGAGCTGGGTCATCACATCGCTGATGAAGCGCTCACGGTCCAGCCGCCGCTCGTGGAGCAGCTTGGCGATCTGTTTGTATTGATCGGGTTCCAGGTAACGGAAGGACAAGTCCTCCAGTTCCCACTTGATATGGCCGATGCCGAGTCGGTGCGCGAGCGGCGCATAGATGTCGAAGACTTCCCGGGCGACACGGTTACGCTTCTCGTCGTCGGCGGTTTTTACCGCACGGATCGCGCAGGTACGTTCGGCCAGTTTGATCAGCGCGACGCGGACGTCGTCGACCATCGCCACCAGCATCTTGCGCAGGTTTTCCACCTGGCCCTGGGTGCCCATCACCATTGACTGGCGCGGGCTGAGGCTGGCACTGATCGCCGCCATGCGCTGCACGCCGTCGATCAGCTTGGCCACCACCGGACCGAAACGCTGGCTGACGGCCGCGAGCTCAATCTGACCTTCACGTACGCCACGGTACAGCACCGCCGCGACCAGCGAGTCCTGGTCAAGCTTGAGGTCGGCGAGAATCTCGGCGATCTCCAGGCCCGTACTGAAACTGCCGCTGCCCTCGGCCCAGAGGTTCTTCTTGGCATTGGACTGCTGTTCGGCCTCGCGAGCGAACTCGCAGGCTTCTTTCAAGGCTTCGCGATCCAGTGCCATGTCGACACTGACCGCGTGATCGAGCCAAGCCTCGAGATTGATACTGCCGTCGGTGTTGATCGGCTGGTGTGCTCTCACCTGTACCATGCTGCTTTACCTTCCCTACGACGCAGATTCAATGCGTCAAATCGCTGATCCCTAATGCCCGTTTGCGCTCGCGGGGCTGAAGCGAGCGCTGCGCGGACAGATCAGACGGATTCAGACGAGCCATCCTGGCTCGCTTCAAATAACGCCATGGCCTCGACATGCGCCGTCTGAGGAAACATATCGAGAATCCCGGCACGTTTTAACCGGTAGCCCTGCTTGATCAATTCGACCGTATCGCGCGCCAGAGTTGCAGGGTTGCACGACACATAAACCAACCGCTCGGCACCCAGGGTCGCGAGCTTGCGCACCACCTCGAAAGCACCGTCACGCGGTGGGTCCAAGAGTACCGCAGAAAAGCCGTTTCCGATCCATTCGACATCGGTCAAAGGCTGGGATAAATCGGCTTGAAAAAACTTTGTGTTATGCAAATTGTTGCTAGCAGCGTTCGCAGCGGCACGGTCGACCATGGTCTGCACGCCCTCCACCGCCACCACTTCACGCACGCTTTTGGCCAGCGGCAAGGCGAAGTTGCCCAGACCGCAGAACAGGTCGAGCACGCGCTCGTCACCGGTCGGCTTCAGCCAGTCCAGTGCCTGCGCCACCATCGCCTCGTTGACCCCGGCGTTGACCTGGATGAAATCCCCCGGCCGCCAGGCCAGATCCAGATCCCACTGTTCCAGGCGATAACCCAGAGACTGCGTGGCATCCACCGGTTGCGGCTCGCCGTCGCCATGCAGCCACAGTTGCGCGTCATGGAACTGGCAGAATTCCTTGAGGATCGTCAGGTCGGCTTCAGACAACGGCGCCATGTGGCGCAACAACACCGCCAGCGAAGAACCACTGAACAACTCGACGTGCCCCAGCGCTTGCGGTTTGCTCAAACGACGGAGCATCTCCGGCAAACGGGTCATGATCGGTTGCAAGGGCTGTACCAGCACCGGGCATTCGTTGATACCGACGATGTCCTGACTGCCGGCGGCGCGAAAACCGACTTCGAGTTTTTTCGCCTTCATGTCCCAACGCACGGCAATCCGCGCGCGGCGGCGGTAGCCGAACTCGGGGCCGGTCAACGGCGCAGCCCATTCTTCAGGCGCAACGCCTGCAACCTTCGACAACTGCTCGGCGAGCATGCGCTGTTTCAGGGCAAGCTGTTCGGCATGGGGCAAGTGTTGCACGCTGCAGCCACCGCAACGGCCGGCGTGCTGACAGGCAGCCGGGCGACGCAGTTCACTGGCCTTGAACACGCGCTCGGTGCGCGCTTCAACCACTTTGCCGCGGGCGCCAAGCACCCGCGCCTCGATCTCTTCACCGGCGAGGGCGCCGAGGACGAACCAGGTTTTGCCTTCGAAAAACGCGATGCCGCGACCGTCATTGGCCAGGCGCTCGATGTTCAAGCGCTGCTTTTTGCCGGTCGGGATTTGCGCGGCCTTGCTGCCGCCGGTGGGCTGGAAGCGCAGGCCTCTCTCGTGCTTGGCCATCAATTGGCCGCGTCGAAAATGCCGGTCGACAGATAACGGTCGCCACGGTCGCAGATGATCGCGACGATCACCGCGTTTTCAACTTCTTTGGACAGGCGCAGCATGGCTGCCACCGCACCGCCCGAGGACACACCACAGAAGATGCCTTCTTCGCGGGCCAGACGCCGGGTGACGTCCTCGGCTTCGCTTTGCGCCATGTCGACAATGCGGTCGACACGGTCGGCCTGATAGATCTTCGGCAGGTATTCCTGCGGCCAGCGACGGATGCCGGGAATGGCCGAGCCTTCCATCGGCTGCAGCCCGATGATCTGTACGCTGTCGCTCTGCTCTTTCAAGTAGCGTGACACGCCCATGATGGTCCCGGTGGTGCCCATCGAGCTGACGAAATGGGTGATGGTGCCCTGGGTCTGACGCCAGATTTCCGGGCCGGTGGTGGTGTAGTGCGCCTCAGGGTTGTCGCCGTTGGCGAACTGATCGAGCACCTTGCCACGGCCCTCGGCTTCCATCCGCTGGGCGAGATCGCGCGCGCCTTCCATGCCCTCTTCCTGGCTGACCAGAATCAGCTCGGCACCGTAAGCGGTCATCGCCGCTTTACGCTCGGCGCTGGAGTTGTCCGGCATGATCAGGATCATCTTGTAACCCTTGATCGCGGCAGCCATGGCCAGAGCGATGCCGGTGTTGCCCGAGGTCGCTTCGATCAATGTATCGCCAGCGTGAATCTGCCCGCGCAACTCGGCGCGAGTGATCATCGACAACGCCGGACGGTCCTTGACCGAACCCGCCGGGTTATTCCCTTCAAGCTTGAGCAAAAGGGTGTTGCTGGTAGCACCGGGCAGGCGCTGCAAACGCACCAGCGGCGTGTTGCCGACGCAATCGGCGATGGTTGGGTACTGCAGGGTCATGGCGTATTCGCAATCCAGACGTGCGGGGGCGCCTATCATACCGGCAAACGTTCGCAGGCCATATCACGCAAAGTGCGGAGCTTATGGTTTATGGGAATAAGCAGTAAAATTCTCATCAGCGGTGAGACAAAAGACTGGCCGTTCTGAAGTTTCCAGAGCGATGCTGATGGCCTCATCGCTGGCAAGCCAGCTCCCACAGGGTTTCAGGTGTTCACACGGTATTTGTCTGACAGAAGTTCACGGTGGGAGCTGGCTTGCCAGCGATGGCATCGGATCTGAGTGCAGCGTCATCCGCCACCAGGCGCAAATTCAGCCGCAACCCCGCCCCGGCATTCTCCGCCCACACCATCCCACCCTGGCGCTGCACCGCATTCCTCGCAATGCTCAACCCCAACCCAAACCCGCCGTCCCCCGGGCGCGAGCCGTCGAGGCGGGTGAAGGGTGAGAAGATCCGTTGCAGATCGCCCTCGGCCACCCCGCCGCCCTGATCCTCCAGCCACAAATGCCAGTAATCGCCGTCACGCCGTCCATCGAGGCGCACGATGCCACCCTCGGGCGAATGACGGATGGCATTGCGCAGAATATTTTCCAGCGCCTGCGCCAAAGTATTGAGGTTGCCGCGCACCCAGCACGACGCCGGCACCGCGCACTGCAATTGCAGGCTCGGCCAGCCGCTTTCGTAACAGGCGTTGTCGGTGAGCATTTCCCACAGCGCCTGGATCTGGATCGCTTCGTCAGGCAGCGGCGCACGCTCGGTGTCGAGCCAGGCCAGTTGCAAGGTGTCTTCGACCAGCCGTTGCATGCCGTCGACTTCACGGCCGATGCGCTCGCGCAGTTGCCGTAGATCCTGCTCGCTTTCACTGGCCACCCGCAGACGACTCAGCGGCGTACGCAGTTCATGGGACAGGTCGCGCAGCAGCTGCTGTTGCAGGGCGACGGTGGATTGCAGGCGTTCGGACATTGAATCGAAGGCCCGCGCCAGCTCGCCGAGTTCGTCCGGGCGCTGGGTGATACCGCTCGACAGACGCACATGCAATTGGTCGGCACGCCAGGCGTTGGCCTGCTCACGCAAGTTATTCAACGGCACTACCAGCAAGCGATACAGGCCAATGCACAGCAATAAGGTGAACAGCCCCGGAATCACGCCGTTGGTGATCACCCGCCAGAACACCCGGTATTTCCCCGGCAGGAAACGCTCGGGCAACTCGATCACCAGACTGCCGGCGGACGGGTCCTTCGGAAACGGCACACGCAGCCACGGCCGGCCCTTTTTGTGGATCGGCCAGTCGAGGCCGCGCAAAAAGGTCAGGTGCTGGATTTCCTGTTCATTCAGCGGCTCGCTGCTCAACGATTGCAGATTGCGGTCGATCACCCCGACCCAGGCCGCCTCACGCAACTCCATACTCTGCAACCAGTTATCGACACCGTCGCGCTCACCGCGCTGCCACGCCCGCTCGGCCTCGCCGGCATAACGGCTGAGGGTGCCGCGCGCCTCGTCGGAAAGGAACTGATTGCGCTCTTCCATGTAACGCCCCCACGACCAGCTTAACCAGATCATCAGCAGACAGAACGCCACCAGCAGACACGCCAGTTTCCAGAACAGCGAATGCCGCCCCGGCAAGTCAGAGACTTTCATCGGGCGCACTCAGCACATAACCCTTGCCCCATACCGTGCGCACTTCTCGTTCGGTGTAACCGATGGCCTTGAGTTTGCGGCGGATCTGGCTGATGTGCATGTCGAGGCTGCGGTCGTGGGCCGCATAGCCGCGTTGCAGCACGTGCTGATACAGGAAGGCCTTGCTCAGGACTTCTTCATCGTTGCGATTGAGGGTTTCCAGCAAGCGGTATTCGCTGCGGGTCAAACCGGCAGCTTGCGCGTTATAGAAGACCTCGCACTGTTCTTCGTCGAAGCGCAGCGCGCCATGAATCGCCGCCGGTGCAATCGCTGCCGGACGCCGATCCAGCGCCACCCGGCGCAGGATCGCCTCGATCCGCACATGCAGCTCGGCCATGCTGAACGGCTTGGGCAGGTAATCATCGGCGCCCAGACGAAAGCCGCTGATGCGATCGGCCTCGGCGCCCAGCGCCGACATCAGCAGCACTGGCGTCGAATGGCTCTGGCGCAATTGCGTCAGCACCTTCAGGCCATCGAGCCCGGGCAACAGAATGTCCATCAGCACCACGTCGAACGGCTGATGGCGAGCGATGTTCAGACCTTCCTGCCCGTTCTGGCACCAGGTCACCGCAAATCCACTCCGGCCCAGGTGTTCGTGAACATAGGCACCGAGCACCGGGTCGTCCTCGATGGCAAGAATGCGTGGCAGGTCGGTGGAAACAGGAGTCATGAGTATCTGCAAATAATTCTCAGTTGGCCGATTATTCAAGATTGTCCGCCATCGGGCAACCCAAGCTTGACCGGCCGGACAAACGCGCCTCGCCCTGACGGCCGAGGGCGAGATGATTTTTCCGAAGATTGCCTGCCTGCAAATCGCTACACTGCGCCAATGTCGCGTGCCGGACGCACGTGCGAGTCAACAGTTCAGCGGGATGCAGGAGATGGGTGTGCTCAAGAAACTGGGAATCAAAGGTCGCGTATTGTTGCTGACCCTGTTGCCCACCAGCCTGATGGCGTTGGTGCTCGGTGGCTATTTCACCTGGATGCAACAGTCCGATTTGCAGACCCAACTGATGCAGCGCGGTGAAATGATCGCCGAGCAACTGGCGCCACTGGTAGCGCCCGCCATGGGCCACGGCAACACCGATTTGCTCGAACGCATCGCCACCCAATCGCTGGAACAGCCTGACGTGCGCGCCGTCACCTTCCTCGCCCCCGACCGCACCCCGCTGGCGCACGCCGGTCCGACCATGCTCAATCAAGCCCCCAGTGGCGACAGTGCACAACTGCAACGGCGCAGCGGCAATGACGCCACCCGTTATCTGATGCCGGTGTTCGGCAAGCATCGCAACCTCGCCGGCGACGTGATCCCGCAAGAATCCGAGCGCCTGCTCGGCTGGGTCGAACTGGAGCTGTCGCACAACGGCATGCTGCTGCGCGGTTATCGCAGTCTGTTTGCCAGCCTGCTGCTGATCGCCGCGGGCCTCGCCGGCGCGGCCCTGCTCGCCTTGCGCATGGGCCGCACCATCAACCGCCCATTGAGCCAGATCAAACACGCCGTCGCGCAACTCAAGGACGGTCATCTGGAAACCCGTCTGCCACCGCTCGGCAGCCAGGAGCTGGACGAGTTGGCCTCGGGCATCAACCGCATGGCCGGGACCCTGCAGAACGCGCGCGAAGAATTGCAGCACAGCGTCGATCAGGCCACCGAAGACGTGCGGCAGAACCTGGAAACCATCGAGATCCAGAACATCGAACTGGACCTGGCGCGCAAAGAAGCGCTGGAGGCGAGCCGGATCAAATCCGAGTTCCTCGCCAACATGAGCCACGAAATCCGTACGCCGCTCAACGGCATTCTCGGCTTCACGCATCTGTTGCAGAAAAGCGAGCTGACCCCGCGCCAGCTCGACTATCTGGGCACCATTGAAAAGTCCGCCGACAGCTTGCTCGGGATCATCAACGAGATCCTCGACTTCTCGAAGATCGAGGCCGGCAAGCTGGTGCTCGACCATATCCCGTTCAACCTGCGCGACCTGTTGCAGGACACCCTGACGATTCTGGCGCCGGCGGCGCACGCCAAGCAGTTGGAGCTGGTGAGCCTGGTCTATCGCGACACGCCGCTGTCGCTGGTCGGTGACCCGCTGCGCCTGAAACAGATCCTCACCAACCTGGTCAGCAACGCGATCAAGTTCACCCGCGAAGGCACCATCGTCGCGCGCGCCATGCTTGAAGAAGAACATGAAGACAGCGTGCAACTGCGCATCAGCATTCAGGACACCGGCATCGGCCTGTCGAGTCAGGATGTGCGCGCGTTGTTCCAGGCGTTCAGTCAGGCCGACAACTCGCTGTCGCGCCAGCCCGGCGGCACCGGTCTGGGTCTGGTGATTTCCAAGCGCCTGATCGAACAGATGGGCGGCGAAATCGGCGTCGACAGCACCCCGGGCGAAGGCTCGGAGTTCTGGATCAGCCTGAGCCTGCCGAAAACCCGCGACGACACCGAAGATTTGCCGGCCCCACCGCTACTCGGACGCCGCGTGGCGGTGCTGGAAAATCACGAACTGGCGCGCCAGGCCTTGCAGCATCAACTGGAAGACTGTGGCCTCGATGTCACGCCATTCAATACCCTGGAGAGCCTGACCAACGGCGTCACCGGCGCGCACCAGACCGATCAGGCCATCGACCTTGCGGTGCTCGGCATCACCAGCAACGACATGCTCCCGGAGCGCCTGAACCAGCACATCTGGGATCTGGAACACCTCGGTTGCAAAGTGCTGGTGTTGTGCCCGACCACCGAACAGACGTTGTTCCATCTCTCGGTGCCCAACCCGCACAGTCAGCTGCAAGCCAAACCGGCCTGCACGCGCAAATTGCGTCGGGCGCTGGCGGATCTGGCCAACCCGCGCCAGCCGCGCAATGAACCAGGCGAACCGCTGTCGAGCCGTGCTCCGAAAGTCCTGTGCGTCGACGACAACCCAGCCAACCTGTTGCTGGTGCAGACCCTGCTCGAAGACATGGGCGCCAAGGTGCTGGCCGTGGAAAGCGGCTACGCAGCAGTCAAAGCGGTGCAGAGCGAATCCTTCGATCTGGTGCTGATGGACGTACAGATGCCGGGCATGGACGGACGCCAGACCACCGAAACCATCCGTCAGTGGGAAAGCGAACGGCATAGCACACCGCTGCCGATCGTCGCCCTGACCGCCCACGCCATGGCCAACGAAAAACGCGCCTTGCTGCAAAGCGGCATGGACGACTACCTGACCAAACCGATCAGCGAGCGGCAACTGGCGCAAGTGGTGCTGAAATGGACGGGGCTGGCCTTGCGCAATCAAGGCGCGGAGCGCGCCAGCGAGAGTGCGACGGGCAGCAACGAACTGCCCGTGATTGACCACGAAGAAGGCTTGCGCCTGGCCGCCGGCAAGGCCGATCTGGCGGCGGACATGCTGGCGATGCTGCTTGCCTCGCTGGAAGCCGACCGCGAAGCGATTCGCGCCGCCAGTGAAGCCCGCGATCAGAATGCACTGATCGAGCGCGTGCATCGCCTGCACGGCGCGACTCGGTATTGCGGCGTGCCGCAATTGCGCGCGGCCTGTCAGCGCAGTGAAACCCTGCTCAAACAGGGCGACCCGAAAGCACCGGCGGCGTTGGAGGAATTGGAGCGGGCGATCAATCGCCTCGCGACCCAGGCCAGAATCAGCGCCTGACCCATGGCAATACCGGTGTTGGCAACCGCCGATAAAGTGGTGGTGGTCAATATTGACTCGCCACCCCGTTCCAGGAGGAATACATGCGCACGCTCGTTTTCAGCAGCCAGACCTACGACCGCGACAGTTTCCTCGCCGTCGATTGCCCGGGCGGGATAGAACTGCACTTTCAGCAGGCCCGGCTCAGTCTCGACACCGCCGCCCTGGCCGAGCACCACGAGGTGGTCTGCGCCTTCATCAATGACGATCTCAGCGCGCCAGTGCTGGAGCGTCTGGCGGCCGGGGGCACGCGCCTGATCGCCCTGCGTTCGGCGGGCTACAACCATGTCGATCTGCTCGCGGCTAAACGCCTCGGGTTGGCCGTGGTGCGGGTGCCGGCCTATTCGCCACATGCGGTGGCCGAACATGCGGTGGCGCTGATTCTGGCGCTCAACCGGCGCCTGCACCGCGCCTACAACCGCACCCGCGAAGGCGATTTCACCCTGCACGGCCTGACCGGTTTCGATCTGGTGGGCAAAACGGTCGGCATCGTTGGCACCGGGCAGATCGGCGCGACGTTCGCGAAAATCATGCACGGTTTCGGTTGTCAGTTGCTGGCCTACGATCCGTATCCAAATCCGGATGTTGTGGCTTTGGGCGCGCGGTATCTGAGCCTGCCGGAGCTGCTCGCGCAGTCGCGGATCATCAGCCTGCATTGCCCGCTCAATGCGCAAAGCAAACACTTGATCAACCGGGAGTCACTGGCCCATCTGCAACCGGGGGCAATGCTGATCAACACGGGGCGCGGCGGCCTGGTGGACACACCGGCGTTGATCGATGCACTGAAGGACGGCCAATTGGGCTATCTGGGACTGGATGTGTATGAGGAAGAAGCGCAGCTGTTTTTCGAGGACCGCAGCGACCTGCCGTTGCAGGACGACGTGCTGGCGCGGTTACTGACGTTTCCGAACGTGATCATCACCGCGCATCAGGCGTTCCTGACCCATGAAGCCTTGGGTGCGATTGCCGCGACCACCCTGCACAACATCGCGACCTGGGCCGCAGGCACGCCGCAGAACCAGGTCGAAGGCTGAGGATTGGCGGCTTATTTGGGCGACAGCGACGAGGCCAGAATCAGCAGCGCCAGCCAGCCAAACCCGAAAAAGCGCTGTTTCATCGAGTGGCCGTTGCGCAGCAGGAACCAGACAAAGACCATCGGCAACAGAAACACCATGATCTTCAACCAGCCTTCCACCGGACGCGAACCATCGGCGTTGGCCTGAGGCTGCGGCGCGGGCTCGGGCTGCCGACGGCGCCGGCCGACAGCGGCCGGTGTCACTTTCGGCGTCGGCTCCGGAGCTGGTGGCGGAACAAAGGCTTCGGGCACGGATTTGTTGCGCGGCAGGCTGCCGAATGAAATCGTCGCGGCGGCTTGCGCCGGTGTGTGCTCGTGCTGCTGCGCCATCGGAGCACCACAATGAATGCACGCCTTTGCTTCCGAGCTGATGCTGCGCTTGCATTCATAACATTCGATCAACGCCATGTTCCGTTCCCTCAGATTGAAGGGCGGCAGTTTGCCATGAGCGCCAGCCGATTTGAACCGGATCGAAGGTCGCACACGTACGCCATCCTGCAATCCAGCCCGTGCTAGCATGTCGCGCAGATTTGGAGGACCCATGGTCGAACACGATTTCCGCTACACCCTGATGAACCCGCAACACACCCTCACCGAATGCCGCGCCCTTGTACCGGGCCGCTATCAGGTCACCGGCAATGGTGGCTCGATTCGCAACGGTGACGTCCTGTTGGTCACGCTCAAAGGCAGCAAGGACTTGTCCATGCGCCTGACCGTCGACACCGTGCGCCACCTGATCAATCCGCCGGGCCAATGGACCGCGATGACCACCGGCCCGGTATTCGGCGAACTGGCGATCCACACCTGGCAGGTCAACTGCGACAGCTGCGCCAAAGAGCTGAACTTCGAGTTTGCCGTGGACGCCAAGTTGGGCAAGAGCGCCGAGAAGCCGGCCGCCACCGCGCGCATCGCCGAGCTGGGCTGGAAAGCCGTTGGCGACAAGCACTTGTGCCCGAAATGCCAGGAGCCTGCGTGATGAAACGCCTTGCCCTGCCGCTGCTGGTCGGTGCCGGTCTGGTGGGCTGCGCCGCAGAGCCAGTGCAGTTGCAACAGAACCGCAGCTACATTCTGGAATGGATCGGCGAGCGGCCCTTAATGGATTACAGCCACCTGACCGTGACCCTCGGCGACGATGGTCGTGCTTACGGCAATGGCGGCTGCAACCACTGGTTCGCGCCGTACACCCTCGACGGCGACAAGCTGAGCTTCGGCCCGATCGGCAAGACCCGCAAACTCTGCTCCCCGGCGCTGATGGAGCAGGAACAACGCTTCCTGCAGGCGCTGCAAGGCGTTGAGCGCTGGGACATCTCGCCGATCGAGCAGATGCGCTTCTGGCCGGCCGAAGGCAAGCCGTTGCGTTGGTGGCTGGAAGAGGGTTAACCCCCTTCGACGCACACTGAAGTTACTGTGGCGAGGGAGCTTGCTCCCGCTCGGCTGCGTAGCAGTCGCAAAACCGTTAACCGCGCGTTGCCGGAGACACGAGTCAGCAGGGTTTGGGGCCGCTTCGCGGCCCAGCGGGAGCAAGCTCCCTCGCCACAAAAGCCGATTCAGCTCACTTCGTCGCCTGCAACGCCTCCAGCTTCGCCATCACCCCCGCCGCCGTCTGCTCACCCATCAACTGCTCACGCACCTTGCCCTTGTTGTCGATGATGTAGGTCACCGGCAAGGCCTCACTGCGCGGCAGGTCGAACAGGTCGGCCGGATCCTGCGCCAGCACGGTGAATTTGATGCCGAGTTTCTCGCTGGCGCTCTTCAGGTCTTCACCCTGGACGTTGTCGAAGTTGACCCCGAACACACCGACATTCTTGCTCTTGAGTTCGTCCGCCAAATGGTTGAGTTCCGGGATTTCAGTGCGGCACGGGCCACACCATTCGGCCCAGTAGTTGAGCACTACCCATTGTTTGTCCAGGCGCTCGGACGCCACTTTCTGACCATTCTGGTCAATGCCGTAGTCGTTGCCGCAGCCCCCCAGCATCAACGCCCCGATTATCGTCAATGCCGCTGCCAATCGCCGTGTCATGTCATGTTCCCTGGTCAAAAATTGAAGGCGCCTGCGACCCATCGCCTCTGAAGGTTCTGGATTGCGCGCTGCACAGTTAGAATAGCCGCCACTTTACGCCAGAAGCGACCTGCCATGACCGATCTGACGCTTTATCACAATCCGCGCTGCTCGAAATCCCGCGGCGCGCTGGAACTTCTTGAGGCCCGCGGCCTGACCCCGAACGTGGTGCGTTACCTCGAAACCCCACTGAATGCGGTACAAATCAAGGCACTGCTCGGCAAGCTGGGAATCAGCGCGCGTCAGTTGCTGCGCACCGGAGAAGATGAATACAAAATGCTTCAGCTGGCTGACGAAAGCCTCAGCGAAGCGCAATTGATCGACGCCATCGTCCAGCACCCAAAACTGATGGAACGGCCAATTCTTGAAGTCGGCAACAAAGCCGTGATCGGTCGTCCGCCGGAAAATGTGCTGGAGCTGTTGCCGTGAGCGCGCCCTATATTCTGGTGCTGTATTACAGCCGCAACGGCGCGACCAATGAGATGGCGCGGCAGATTGCGCGCGGTGTCGAACAGGCGGGTCTCGAAGCGCGCTTGCGTACGGTGCCCGCCATTTCCACCGAGTGCGAAGCCGTGTCGCCGGACATCCCGGATGAAGGCGCGTTGTACGCCACGCTCGATGACCTGAAGAATTGCGCGGGTCTGGCCCTCGGCAGCCCGACACGTTTCGGCAACATGGCCGCACCGCTGAAGTACTTCCTCGATGGCACCAGCAACCTGTGGCTGACCGGCGCACTGGTCGGCAAACCGGCTGGCGTGTTCACCTCCACCGCCAGCCTGCACGGCGGCCAGGAAACCACCTTGTTGTCGATGATGCTGCCGCTGCTTCATCACGGCATGCTGATCACCGGCCTGCCGTACAGCGAGTCGGCGTTGCTGGAAACCCAAGGCGGCGGTACGCCGTATGGCGCCAGTCATCACGCCGGGGCCGATGGCAAAAAAGGTCTGGATCCGCACGAGATGGCGCTGTGTCGCGCACTCGGCGCACGCCTGGCGAAAACCGCGCAAAAACTGGAGGGCTGACATGGCCCGGAAGCCGAAAGTCCTGCCCAGCGTTGAATGGCTGGAGCCGCGTGTACGGGCGATGCGGGTTATCAGTCTGCTGTGCTTTTTCGGCCTGGCAGGATTGCTGGCGGCTTATTACCTGGTGTTCGCCGACCTGCACGGCGCTCGACCGTGGGTGATCCTGCTGGTCGAACTGATCCCGTGGCTGATCCTCGCGCCGGGGATGCTGATGGGCAACGCACGTGCGCACTCGTGGATGTGCTTTGTGGTGAATCTGTACTTCATCAAAGGTGCACTGGCGGCCTATGACCCGAACCGGCAGCTGTTTGGCGTGTTGGAGATGGCCGCGAGCCTGGCGCTGTTCTGCTCGGCGCTGCTGTATGTGCGGTGGCGGTATCAGTTGAATCGCAAGCTGGCTGGCGAGGGCGAAGTCTCTGTCGCCTGACAGATCGCTATCGCTGGCAAGCCAGCTCCCACCGTTTTTGTGTCGATCACAAAATTGTGTTTCAACAAGGATCCTGTGGGAGCTGGCTTGCCAGCGATTGAAGCAACTCGATGTCAATGATTGACAGTGTACGCGAGCATCATCGAAATCTGACTCATCGGCCGCCCGCCACTCTGCTCATGCCACTGATTGAACGCGTTCTGCACAATCGCCAGATCGCGCAGACTGGTCGGCGCCTTGTCGACGATCTTCTGCGCATTCAGCGCCGCGACCACGTCATAGCTCGGCACGAAGGTGTCCTTGCCGACCATGCGCAGGAAGCGTGGTGCCGACAGCCCACCTAACTGACTCCCGTGTTTTTTCAGGTAGGTCCACAAACCGACGATATCGGTCACCGGCCAGTCGGCGATCAGCGCGCCGAAACTGCCCTTCTCCTGCTCGACATCGAGAATGAACTGCGCATTGCGCGGCACGCTCTTGAGCTTGCCCAGGTGGCGGATGATCCGCGCGTCCTGCATCAGGCGTTCAAGATGTTCGGCGCTCATCAGCACGACTTTTTCCGGATCGAATTTGAAGAACACCTCTTCGAAAGCCGGCCACTTGGCGTCCACCAGGCTGTGCTTGAGGCCGGCGCGAAAGACGCGCAGGGCCATGGTCGAGAGGTAGCGGTCGTCGCTGATCTTGCGCAATTGCGCGGGAGTCTTGGGAACGGGCAGATGGGCTTCCAGTTCAGCCGCCGAGCCGAAGCGGTTCAGACAGTATTCGTGCAGCCACTTGTAATCGCGCATGCCCTCTCCTATCGAATGAAACGAAAAACCCCATGTGGGGGCAGGCCCTGTGGTGAGGGGATTTAGCGAAACGTCGCACCGCCCCGATGAGGAGCAAAGCTCCCCCAGAAAAGCTGGGGCTGCTGCGCAGCCCATCGGGGATAAATCCCCTCACCACAGGGCCGCTCCCACAGGGAAAGGGTTTACAGGTTGACGACGTTAACGAAGCGCGAAGCCGCGGTCTCGTCGATCTTCAGGCTGGTGAAGTCGAACAGGTTGCGGTCGGCCAGTTGCGACGGCACGACGTTCTGCAGACTGCGGAAGATGCTTTCAGTGCGGCCCGGAGTCTTGCGCTCCCAGTCCTGAAGCATTTCCTTGACCACCTGGCGCTGCAGGTTTTCCTGCGAACCGCAGAGGTTGCACGGGATGATCGGGAATTCCTTGAAGTCCGAGTAGGCCTGGATGTCTTTCTCGTTGCAGTAGGCCAGCGGACGGATCACCACGTTGCGCCCGTCGTCGGCGCGCAGCTTCGGCGGCATCGCCTTGAGGGTGCCGTTGAAGAACATGTTGAGGAAGAACGTCTCGACGATGTCATCGCGATGGTGACCGAGGGCCATCTTGGTCGCACCGATTTCATCGGCAAAGGTGTACAGCGTGCCGCGACGCAGGCGCGAGCACAGCGAGCAGGTGGTCTTGCCTTCGGGAATCAACTCCTTGACCACCGAGTAAGTGTCTTTCTCGACGATGTGGTACTCGACGCCCAGCTCTTTCAGGTAGGCCGGCAGCACGTGCTCGGGGAAACCCGGCTGCTTCTGATCCATGTTCACCGCGACGATCTCGAACTTGATCGGTGCAACCTTCTGCAGGTGCAGCAGCACGTCGAGCATGGTGTAGCTGTCCTTGCCCCCGGACAGGCAGACCATGACCTTGTCGCCGTCTTCGATCATGTTGAAATCGGCGACCGCTTCGCCGGCCAGGCGGCGCAGGCGCTTTTGCAGTTTGTTCTGGTTGACCGTAAGAGTGCCCATGACGCGAAATCCGTGAGGTGTGACGAAAGGCGGGCATTTTACGCAAAAACCCGGGGAGCGCGAAGGGCCGTGGGTCTGTCCCTTTCAACCGATCCCCTGTGGCGAGGGAGCTTGCTCCCGCTGGGGTGCGAAGCGCCCCCAAACCTGCAGTCGCTATTTTCCTGACTCACCGAACTGCAAGGATTGGCGACTGCTGCGCAGCCGAGCGGGAGCAAGCTCCCTCGCCACAGAGGTGACCCAGCCTCAAATGCGCAAGACCCTGCCGCGATTACGCCCAGTGTTTACAGCGCAATTTGCTCTAAGCCCCTAGTCCCTGTGCGGTTAAGTCCTTTCTATACTGCGACATAAGGTCGCATACATCTGAAGACCTGTATTTGCTCGGCCACCTTGGCCCGTAGGCGCTCCGCTGGGGGGCGATGGCAATAACAAGAGGAGTGACTGGCATGATCCATCACGTAGTGGGACTTTTTACCCACCCCGATCAGGAATGGAAGGAAATCCGTGGCGACCAAGAGGAAAGCATCAGCCACATGTACCTGACGCACACGCTGATCCTGGCGGCGATTCCGGCCGTTTCGGCGTTTATCGGCACCACGCAGGTCGGCTGGGTGATCGGCAACCGCGCGCCGGTGATGCTCACCGTCGAAAGCGCAATCTGGATGACCGTGATGTCGTACCTGGCAATGCTCGGCGGGGTCGCGATGATGGGCGCCTTTGTGCACTGGATGGCCCGCACGTATGACGCCAATCCAAGCCTGGCGCGTTGCGTGGCGTTCGCGACCTACACCGCCACGCCGTTGTTCGTTGGCGGGCTGGCGGCGCTGTATCCGCATATGTGGCTGGGGATGATCGTCGGCACGGCGGCCATCTGCTACACGGTGTACCTGCTGTACGTCGGGCTGCCGACGTTCATGAACATACCGTCGGACGAAGGCTTCCTGTTTTCCAGCTCGGTGCTGGCGGTGGGTCTGGTGGTGCTGGTCGCCATCATGGCGTTCACCGTGATTGTCTGGGGCCTCGGCGTGGGGCCGGTGTATACCAACTGACAGGCGTTATCCCCGAGAACAACAAGATCTGCCAATACAGGCCGCCGCAAGGCGGCCTTCTCGTTTCGCGAATGACCATTCGGCAGGTCAACGATTCGCAAGTCCTGGAGGTTGCGGCATACTCGACGCCTCTGGAGATCCATCAAGCATGCCCGAGCAACTCAATACCCGCGTCGAAGACTGTTACCAACTCGCTGAAGCCTTTTTCAAACGTCATTTCCAACGCCCGGTCGTCAGCCTCAAGCTGCGCGGGCAAAAAGCCGGTGTCGCGCATCTGCACGAGAACCTGCTGCGCTTCAACCCGCAGCTGTACCGGGAAAACACCGAACACTTCCTCAAGCAGACCGTGGCCCACGAAGTCGCGCACCTGATCGCCCATCAACTGTTCGGCGACCGCATCCAGCCGCACGGCGAGGAGTGGCAACTGATCATGCGCGGGGTTTATGAACTGCCACCGGATCGTTGCCACACCTACGCCGTGAAACGCCGCAGCGTGACCCGCTATATCTACAAATGCCCGTGCGCCGACAGTGATTTTCCGTTTTCGGCGCAGCGTCATAGCCTGGTGCGCCAGGGGCGGCGGTATTTGTGCCGGCGTTGTCGCAACACTTTGGTGTTCAGTGGTGAGATGCGGGTGGAATAGCCGGTTCGTTGCTGCATTGGAGGGCCTCATCGCTGGCAAGCCAGCTCCCACAGGTTTTGTGCCGAACACAGAGCCTGTGAACACCCCAAAGAAACTGTGGGAGCTGGCTTGCCAGCGATGAGGCCAGCACCAACGCTAGAGAATGACCTTGGCCGCACGCAATTGAGCAATCCGCTCAGCATCAAACCCCAACTCCCCCAGCACCTGCTCCGTGTGCTGTCCCAACTTCGCACCAACATGCCGCGGCGCCGGCAGCGCCTCGGAGAATTTCAACGGACAGCCGATCTGCGCCTGAGTCGTACCGTCGCCACGCGGCACCTGGGTCACCAGTTCCCGTGCCTGCAATTGCGGATGCTGCACCGCCTCGCTCAGGTTCAAGACCGGTTCGACACAGGCATCGACTCCGGCGAACAATTCACACAGCTCGGCAAAGTCGTGCCTCTCGAATTCAACTTTCAGCGCATCCTTCAATAACCGTTGGTGTTCGGGTTTCGGCGACAAGCCCTGCGCCGCCAGCTCCGGCCGGCCCAACGCCGCGCACAGTTGCTGCATGAACCCCGGTTCCAGACTGCCCACCGACAACCAGCGCCCGTCGCGCGAGCGGTAATAGTCATAGAAGCTGCCGCCATTGAGCATCTGGTCTTCCCAGTGCGGTTCCTCGCCACAGGCCAGATATCCGGCGCCAGCCATGGCGTTCAGGCTGAAGGCGCAATCGGTCATGCTCACGTCCAGATGCGTGCCCTGCCCGCTCTGCTGCCGGGCGATGACCGCCGCCAGCAGGCCGATCACCCCATGCAGTGAACCGCCCGCGATATCCGCCACCTGCATGCCCAACGGCAACGGCCCGCTATCGGTGCGGCCGGTGTAGCTGGAGAGCCCGGCCAGCGCCAGATAATTGATGTCATGCCCGGCGCGATCCTTGTACGGGCCGGTCTGGCCGTAGCCGGTGATCGACACGTAAATCAGCTTCGGGTTGATCGCCTTCAACGCCTCGTAGCCCAGCCCCAAACGTTCCATCACCCCGGGACGGAACTGTTCCAGAACGATGTCGTATTCGCCCAGCAACTGCCTGATCACCTCCAGCGCCTCCGGCTGCTTGAGATCCAGCGCCAGGCTGCGCTTGTTGCGGTTGAGGTAAGCGTGGCTGGCGGACACCCCTTGATCGTGCGGCGGCAACACCCGCAGCAGGTCCATGCGCGTGGGCGACTCGATGCGCAGCACTTCGGCGCCCATGTCGGCCAGCAACAGCGAGGCGAATGGCCCCGGTAGCAGGGTCGAAAAATCGAGAATCTTCAGTGAGGCCAGCGGTGCGGACATGGGCGAGCTCCTTGTGCGATGCACTCAGACTAGGCAGCGATGCCGCGCACGGCAATCACCGGATGTGTCAGCGGCAGTGACCGTAATGCTCAAATCGCAGGCAATAAAAAACCTGCCGAAGCAGGTTTTTCAGGACACCTGTGGCGAGGGAGCTTGCTCCCGCAGGGGCGCGAAGCGGCCCCATTCTTCAAAGAGGGGCCTGCTGCACAGTCCGGCGGGAGCAAGCTCCCTCGCCACAAGGTATTACCAAATTGCAGTTACTTGACGTTGCTCGGGGTAGCACCTTCAGCCACACCCAGGTCGTCTTCCGGACGGGTGTCAGCAATACCGCGACCACCCGAAGCCAGCTCGGCTTGCAGCACGTCGGTGTCCAGCTCTTTCACCCACTTGGCAACCACGATGGTCGCCACGGCGTTGCCGACCAGGTTGGTCAGGGCGCGGGCTTCGGACATGAAGCGGTCGATACCGAGGATCAGCGCCAGACCGGCCACCGGCAGGTGACCTACCGCCGACAGGGTGGCGGCCAGCACGATGAAGCCCGAACCGGTCACACCGGCGGCGCCTTTGGACGACAGCAGCAGCACCACCAGCAGGGTGATCTGATGGGTGATGTCCATGTGCGTGTCGGTGGCCTGAGCAATGAACACGGCGGCCATGGTCAGGTAGATCGCGGTACCGTCGAGGTTGAACGAGTAACCGGTCGGGATCACCAGACCCACGACGGATTTCTTCGCGCCCAGACGCTCCATCTTGATCAGCATGCGTGGCAGTACCGATTCCGACGAGGAAGTGCCCAGTACGATCAGCAGCTCTTCACGGATGTAACGGATCATCTTCAGCACGCTGAAGCCGTGCATACGGGCAATGGCACCCAGCACGATCAGGATGAACGCCAGGCAGGTGATGTAGAAGCAGGCCATCAGCTGACCCAGCTGCACCAGCGAACCGACACCGTAGGCACCGATGGTGAACGCCATCGCACCGAAGGCACCGATTGGTGCGAGCTTCATGATCATGTTGATGATGTTAAACATCACGTGGGCGAAGCGATCGATGAAGTCGAGGATCGGACGGCCATAGTCACCCAGGCGGTGCAGGGCGAAACCGAAGATTACCGAGAACATCAGCACTTGCAGGATGTCACCGGTGGCGAACGCGCCGACGATGGTGGTCGGGATCACGTTGAGCAGGAAGCCGACAACGCTCTGGTCTGCGCCTTGCTGCACATAAGTGGCGACTTTCGAGGCGTCCAAAGTGCTGACGTCGATGTGCATGCCGTTGCCCGGCTGCACGATGTTGACCACGATCAGACCGACCAGCAGGGCGATGGTCGAAACGATTTCGAAGTACAGGAGTGCGTAACCGCCGGTCTTGCCGACCGATTTCATGCTTTGCATGCCAGCAATGCCGCTGACCACGGTGCAGAAAATGATCGGGGCGATGATCATTTTGATCAGCTTGATGAACCCGTCGCCCAGCGGCTTAACCGCCACACCGAACTGCGGGTAGTAGTGACCAAGGGCAATACCGATGATGATCGCGACGATCACCTGGAAATACAGGGATTTGTACAGTGGCTGACGAGTCGTCATTGCAAGTGTCCTCAAGCGTCCCGCGGGCAACATCCATCTGTTGAGCGCAGAACCTGAATTGCGAACCCTCCTGCACTGGAGGGATTTGTTGTGTCGAGCAGCGTTTTTCCAGCGGAAAGACGCACACTTCTGTCGCTCTTATCGCAAACGCCGTGCCACTTTGGTGCGATTCGCTGCAAGCCTTTTGATATCAGGGTATGCAGGGTATTTTTTGTCACCGCCCGGTGACGCAGGTGTGGCGGATTTCCGCCAAGTCAGCGGATCTCGTCCTACAATTTGGCGGAAATCCGCCTTGTTGCCCTGCGCTTGCCCCGGCTACCATCCGGCGCCTGAGGAAGGATCAGCCGCTTATGCGCGAACGTACCATCGCCAGTCATTTCGCCCGCGCCGCCCTCGGTGGCGCACGCCGTTCGGGATTCGACTATGCGCCGTTGCTGCAGCAACTGGGCATCAGCCCCGAGTTGCTCGATGAGCCACGGGCACGCATCGCCCCGGAACAATTCACCCAACTGATCCAGAGCCTGTGGCTGGCGCTGGATGACGAATACCTGGGCTTTGGCAACGCGCCGAGCAAACCCGGCAGCTTCGCGATGATGTGCCACGCCTTGATCCACTGCCGCAATCTGGAGAAGGCACTGCAACGCGGTTTATTGTTTTATAGCCTATTCCCCGAAGCCCCGCGCCTGAGCCTGAGCCGCGAAGACGAATGGGTGCGCCTGAGCCTCGATGATGCGCAGTTATGGGACCCGGATCACTTTCTCAGCGAGAGCCTGCTGGTGATCTGGCATCGCCTCGGCAGTTGGCTGATCGGCCAGCGGATTCGTCTGGAGCAGGCCACCTTCAGTTACCCGAAACCGGCGCAGGGTGCCGAGTACGACCTGCTGTTCCCCTGCCCTTTGGTGTTTTGCGCCGAGCAGAGCAGCCTGCTGTTTCACAGTCGCTACCTGCACATGCCGCTGTTGCAGGACGAACGCACCTTGAAGCATTTCCTCGAACGCTCCCCCGCCGACCTGTTGTCGCGCCCGGACGACGGCGACAGCCTCAGCAGCCGCCTGCGCCGTTTGCTCAGCCGCGACAGCGCGCACTGGCCGGACCTGGAGGCCGTGGCTGCGCAGTTGCACATCAGCCCGCAAACCCTGCGTCGGCATTTACGTGAGGAAGGCAGCAGTTTTCAGGAATTGAAGGATCAGTTGCGCCGCGACATCGCGATTTATCACCTGGGCCGGGCGGATCTGTCGTTGCAGCAGATTGCCGAGCAACTGGGGTTTTCCGAACCGTCGGCGTTTCACCGGGCGTTCAAGAAATGGACGGGGCTGACACCGGGGGCTTATCGGGCGCAGGAGCAGTGATCTGCTCGCCGTCTGTGGCGCCTTGACTGGCCTCATCGCTGGCAAGCCAGCTCCCACAGGTGTTGATGTCGTTCAAGGAATTTGTATACGACTCGGACACTGTGGGAGCTGGCTTGCCAGCGATGGCGCCCGAAAGACCAACACCTAAACCGCAGGAAACTGAATCCTGAATGCCGCCCCGCCCATCGGCGAATCTCCGAGCATCAACTTGGCGTTGTAGCTTTCGATGATGTCCTTGACCACCGCCAGCCCGATGCCCTGCCCCGGATGCTGGCGATCCAGTCGTTCGCCGCGCTCAAGGATTCGCGCGCGCTGATTCGGCGGTACGCCGGGGCCGTCGTCTTCGATGCACAACTCGATACCGGTCAGGCTCTCGCGCACGCTGATGCGCACTTCGCTCAGGCACAGGCGATAGGCGTTTTCCAGCAGGTTGCCCATCATCTCCAGCAACGCGCCCTGTTCGATCGGCACATAACATTGCTCCGGCAGGTCGAACGCCACTCGAACATGTTTGTCGCGGTAAACCTTGTCCAGCGTATCGCACAGGCTCTGGAGCACCGGCCGCAGCCGCACCTGATGGCGCACCAGACCGCTTTTGCGCAGGCTGGCCCGTTGCAGTTGATAGCTGATCTGCTGGCTCATGCGTTCGATCTGGGTTTGCAGCACCCAGGCCTGATCGCGATCTTCCGGGCGTTGGGCCATGTCTTCACTGACCCCTTGCAACACCGCCAACGGGGTTTTCAGGCTGTGCGCCAGGTCATCGAGAGAGTCGCGGTACCGGCTGCGTTGCTGGCGTTCACTGTGCAGCAAACGGTTGAGCGATCCGGTCAGACGCAGCAGCTCGCGCGGGTGCTGTTCGGTGAGGCTTTCGCGGGTGCCGCTTTCGATTTCGTCGAGTTCCTGACTCAGCCGACGCAGCGCCTTGAGGCCCCAGGTCAGGCCGATCCACAACAGCGCCAGCAGCACCAACAAGGCAGCGCCGAAGCCCAGGTAGAGGTTCTCGCGCAGGCCTTCAAGGGTGTTTTCATATTCGCGCACCGGTTGCAGCGCAACGATACTGAAAGCCGCGCTCTTGCCGCCGAGCAGTTTGACTTCGACGTCGTAGACGAAGAACTCCTGGCCGTTGCTCTCGCGGATCCGCGCGAACTCGTTACCCATGCCGTCGTAACGCGGCTTGTAGTTGATCTGCTCTTCCTGAGTACCTTTCGAGCGCCAGACCAGTTTGCCCTGGCGGTCGTAGATGTAGCCGAGCAAGCGGTTGTCGGTGAGGTTGAAACGTTCATCCGGCAACTGCGTCGGCATCACCAGTTGGCCGCTGTCGATGCGCGCCGCCGAGATCAGCGTGGTGACATCCGAGGCCAGGCGCTGCTCGATCGAGTCCTGCAGTGCCAGGCTGAACGCGCCCTGCATGGCCGGCAGCAAGCCGAGCATGAACAACACCGCCAACGTGGTGGCGGCGAGCATCAAGCGAACGCGAAGAGAACGAATCAAGTGCAGCGCTCATTGAACAGGTAGCCGAGACCACGCACGGTATCGATCGGCTTGAACCCGCCCGGGCCTTCGAGCTTGCGGCGCAAGCGGCCGACCAGCACTTCGATCACGTTCGGATCACGCTCGTCGTCGTCCGGATAGAGCTGTTCCATCAGGCGATCCTTGGGCACCACTTGCTGGTGGTGGCGCATCAGGTATTCGAGGATGCGGTATTCGTAGGCGGTCAGCGCCAGCGGCTCTTCATCCAGTGACGCCTGCTTGCGATTGAGATCAAGCAACAGCGGCCCGGCGACGATGGTCGACTGGGTGAAACCGCTGGAACGGCGCAGCAAGGCGTTGAGGCGCGCGTCGAGTTCTTCGAACTGGAACGGCTTGACCACGTAGTCGTCGGCACCGGCGGCGAGGCCTTCGACCTTGTCCTGCCAATTGCCGCGCGCGGTGAGGATCAGGATCGGAAAGGTCTTGCCGCTCGAGCGCAACTGGCGAATCAGGTCCAGACCGCCCATGCCGGGCAGACCGAGGTCGATCACCGCCAGATCGAAGTTGAACTGTCCGGTCTGGTACAGCGCCTCTTCGGCATTGGCCACGGACTCGACCACGTGGCCACTCTCCGTCAGACGGGTTTGCAGGTGATGGCGCAACAGCGCTTCATCTTCGACGACCAACAGTTTCATAACGCTCTCCCGGGCAAATCAAAAACTCCAACAACGCATGTGTGGGAGCGGGCTTGCTCGCAAAGGCGATGTACCAGCCAACAGTGTTGTCGACTGATAGACCGCTTTCGCGAGCAAGCTCGCTCCCACAGGGTCTAGAGCGAACCGCGCTTTAGAAAGCGTAGTTCGCCGACAGGTAAGTCTGGGCGCTGCTGGTCAAGTCCAGCGAGCCTTGCTTGCTGCCACCGCTCTCTTTCATTTCGGTGCTGGCGTTGCTCATCAGGTAACGGTAACCGAGTTCCACCGAAATGTTCTGCGCCACTTGTTGCAGCACACCGAACTGGCCACCAACGGCGTAACCGATGTCGCTGTCACGGCTGTAGCCTGGCGAATCCTGGGTCAGCTTGGTCAAACCGGCCGTGGCACCACCGAACAGTTTGGTGCTGCCGCCCACTGGATAGAACAGATCGTAGCTGCCCAGCAGGTTTTCCTGGCGCAGTTTAATGCCATTGTGCGAACCGGACACGTTGTCGTAAGTGGCGTAGTAGCGACCTTGCGAGTTTTGCTGACCGAGGCGCACGCCGTAAGTGTTGTTGCCATCGATTGCGCCGCTGGCATCCGGGTGGCCAAGGTTGTCGTTCAGCGCGTGGGACTTTTTGACCTTGTCACTGGTCTGGCCGAACGTCAGGCCGGCGAAGTTGCTGGTGTCATCGGCATGTGCCGCAAGGCTGGAGCCCAACAAGGTAAAAGCCAGCAGCAGTTTGTTCAGACGATTCATCGCATTTCCTCTTTCACAGTGCTGTTTGGGTATGGCGCAAGGTTACTGACCTGCCCCTGTACCTGCCCTGAACACTCTCTGAACCTGCGCTGAATCAAATCGACTAGGCTGTCCTGACCACTTTCGATAAGGAGACCGACCATGCGCCTGTTTTTCGTCCTTGCCCTGCTCGCCGCCAGCAGCCTGGCCAACGCTGCGATCAAGACTCAGGAGATTCCTTACCAGAGCGCCGACGGCACCCGACTGATCGGCTATTACGCCTACGACGACGCGATCAAGGGCAAACGCCCGGGCGTGGTGGTGGTGCATGAATGGTGGGGCCTGAACGATTACGCCAAACGCCGCGCCCGCGACCTCGCCGAACTGGGCTACAGCGCCTTGGCAATCGACATGTATGGCGAGGGCAAGAACACCGAGCACCCGAAAGATGCGATGGCGTTCATGCAGGCCGCGACCCAGGATGCCGCCGCCTCCAGCAAGCGCTTTGAGGCCGGGCTGAATCTGCTGAAAAAGCAGCCGCAGACCGACGTCAATAAAATCGCCGCCATCGGCTACTGCTTCGGCGGTGGCGTGGTGCTCAATGCGGCGCGTCAGGGCGAGCCGCTGGCGGGCGTGGTGAGTTTCCACGGTGCGCTGGCGACCACCACCCCGGCGACGCCCGGCAGTGTGAAAGCGAAAATTCTGGTCGAGCATGGCGCGCTGGACAGCATGGTCACTGCCGACAACGTCACCGCGTTCAAATCTGAAATGGACAAGGCCGGCGCCGACTACAGATTCGTCAGCCTCGACGGCGCCAAGCACGGTTTCACCAATCCGGATGCCGATCGCTTGAGCCACGGCGATCACGGTGGCCCGGATATCGGCTACAACAAAGCGGCCGATGAAAAATCCTGGGCGGACATGAAGGCGTTCTTCCAGAAAATCTTTGGCTGACCCACTTCGCCCCCTGTAGGAGCTGCCGAAGGCTGCGATCTTTTGATCTTGCTTCTTAAGATCAAGAACAAAAGATCGCAGCCTTCGGCAGCTCCTACAGGGTCAGCGACGCCTGATACAGGTTTTGGCTCTACCCAGCATCCGCGCCAACCGGCAAAATGCCCGCCATGAATTCCAGCCCGCCCCTCCCCGCCTGCTGCACCCCGCTCGACGCCCATTGGCCGTTGCCCAACGTGTTGCCCGACACCGTCCTGCTCAGCACCCGTTTCGACCCGAAGCAACTGCTCGGCGATGACTTCCAGCGCAGCGCCATCGAGCCGCCGCCGAGCATTCAGCGCTCGGTGGCCAAACGGCAGGCCGAGTTTCTCGCCGGGCGGATTTGTGCCCGGGCTGCGCTGCAGCAACTGGAAGG
Organism: Pseudomonas sp. W15Feb9B; assembly: GCF_000828175.1. Classification (NCBI taxonomy): domain Bacteria; kingdom Pseudomonadati; phylum Pseudomonadota; class Gammaproteobacteria; order Pseudomonadales; family Pseudomonadaceae; genus Pseudomonas; species Pseudomonas sp. W15Feb9B. The sequence goes on from NZ_JTKF01000014.1 coordinate 44,097, forward strand.
CTCAAACGTGATTCCGGCGATTGGCGAAGACCGTGCGCCGGTGTGGCCGGCGCACATCTGCGGCTCGATCACCCACAGCACCGGACACGCGGCGGCGATTGTCGCCAACAAGCGACACTGGCGCGGCTTGGGCATGGATCTGGAAAACCTGCTCGAGACCGAGCGTGGCGAACGCCTGGCCGGGGAGATCCTCACGCCAGCGGAATTGCAGCGCATGGCCGCCGGCTCGCGAGAGCAACTGGGGTTGTGGGTGACCCTGACGTTTTCGGTGAAAGAGAGCCTGTTCAAGGCGCTGTACCCGATTGTGCAGAAGCGCTTTTATTTCGAGCACGCCGAGGTGCTGGAGTGGACGGAACAGGGTCAGGTTCGCTTGCGCTTGCTGACCGATCTTTCAGGTGAATGGCGTCATGGCACCGAGCTGGACGCGCAGTTTGGTGTGCAGGATGGGCAGTTGTTGAGTCTGGTCAGCATCCCTGCCTGAAGATTTTTCAGCGCCGCTGAGGGGCCCATCGCTGGCAAGCCAGCTCCCACAGGTTTCAGGGGTGTATCCAAAATCTGTGCTCACCACGGACACTGTGGAAGCTGGCTTGCCAGCGATTGGGGCCGGCAAAACCAGCATAAAACTCAGCGGCGCTCCTGATTCCTCGGCCAGCTCAGACTGAAACAGGCCCCACCCAGACTCTTGCTCTTGTTGATGAGCGCCCGCCCGTCATGCCAGTGAATGATCCGCCGCACAATCGACAGACCCAGCCCATGCCCGCCCGACGCCCGTGTGCGGCTGTCATCCAGACGCAAGAACGGCGTGAAGATGCGCTCCCACGCCGACTCCGGCACACCCGGCCCGTCATCCTCGACATCCACCCGGCAGCGCAGCTGCCCAACCTGATAACTCACCGTGACGTTCGAGTGCGCATGGCGCATCGCGTTGCTCACCAGGTTCTGCAACGCGCGGTGCAAAAAGCGCGGCTCGGCCTCGACCCAGGCGCCGTCATTATCGGCAGCGGACAGGCATAACCCGCGCTGCACCGTGACCTCGGCACGCAACGGCGCCAGTTCTTCAATCACTTGATTGACCAGCGCATCGAGGTCGATGCGTTGAAAGGTCAGCGCGGGCGACCCCTGCTCCAGCCGCGCGTAGGTGAGCATTTCGTCCACCAGCTTATCGAGATCCTCGATGTCGTGATCCATGCCCTCGCGGTACTTTTCCAGCGCCTGCGGGGTGGTGGCCGAGCCGATCATCTCCAACCCGAATCGCAGACGCGCCACGGGTGTACGCAACTCATGGGACACCGCGCGCACCAGTTCGCGCTGGATCGCCAGCAACTGCTGCAAGTGCTCGGCCATGCCGTTGAACGCTGCCGCCAGCCGCCCCACCGAGTCAGCGCCACGAGCCGGCACTCGGGTTTCCAGACTGCCCTTGGCGATGCGCGTGGCTGCGGCTTCGAGACCGCGCAGACGTCGTTCGAGCTGGCGCACCAACAGATAAACGATCAGGCCGATCAGGCTCAGGCCGAGGGCCGCAATCAGCACCAGCCATTGCGGCGGATACGGATTCATCTGATACAGCGGACCGATTTCCAGCACCCACGGCGTGCCGACCATGCCGGCAAACACCCGGATCGAATCCCCGCCCTTGCCCAGCGCCATCACCGTATCGCCCTCGGACACACGGCGGCTCTGGTCTTCGTCCATGTCGGCCTCGTTGACCGTGACCAGGCGCAAATCAAAACCGAAACCTTTCTCCTCCTTTAACTGCGCCAGCCGCTTGGGCTGTTCGCCAACCGGCACCCGCACCAGTTCATCGGCCAGCAGGTAAATAGTCGCGCGGGCCAGTTGTTCGCTGATCTGCTGGACGTCGCCGGTCAGCAGCAACTGTTCCTTGTCGCTGACCAGTCGATAGACCCGCGCCGCATGCGGGCCGGTCTGCTCTACCAAGGCCTGACCGCGCTGCACCCGGGCGCGCTGAGAGAGGTCCAGATCGGTCTCGGAAAACGTCTTCAGCGCCAGCGGAATCCCCAGCAGACGCTCCCAGACCAACAATGCCCGGTGGCGCTCGGTTGCGTTCATCGGTTGCAGGTTGTCGGCCATCAGCGAGAACGTGCCGTGGGCCAGGCGCTCGCGGTATTGCTCGCTGCGCACCTGATTGAGCAGGTGCAATGCCAGCACCCCAAGCACCGCCACCAGAATCAGCGCCGCGCACATGCCGCCATAGATGCGCAGGAAGATCGAGTTCACAGCGCCAGATCCACACAGGCTTCCGGAACGAACAGATAGCCTTTGCTGCGGATGGTCTTGATCAGGCGCGGATGATCGGGGTCATCGCCGATTTTCGGGCGGATGCGCGAGATGCGCACATCGATCGAGCGGTCCTGACCGTCATAGCCGATGCCACGCAGCGCAGTGAAAATTTCTTCGCGAGAGAGGATTCGTCCGGCATTCGACACCAGCAGCCAGAGCAGGTCGAATTCGGCGCTGGTCAGTTCGATGCCGCTGTCACTGAGCCAGGCTTCGCGCAAGGCGTTGTCCACCACCAGCGGGCCGAATTGCAGGCGACGGCTTTTTTCCGTGACCGGCTCGGCGCTGTCACTGCGCCGCAGCAAAGCCTGAATCCGTGCCAGCAACAGCCGTGGGCGCACCGGTTTGCACACGTAATCGTCGGCACCGAGGTCGAGGCCCTGGATCTGGTCGGCATCGTCGGTGCGCGCGGTGAGCATCAGGATCGGCCCGTCGTAACGGTCGCGGACCTTGCGGCAAATGCTCAAGCCGTCTTCACCGGGCAGCATCAGGTCGAGGATCACCAGGTCCGGCTGCTCCTTGATGATCCGCGCCGCCGCCAGCGCACCGTCGCCTTCGATCTCCACGCGCAATCCATTGGCTTGCAGGTATTCGCGGGTGAGTTCGGCCAGTCTCTGGTCGTCCTCGACTATCAATACCTGCCAGGCTTCTTGCTCCACCGGTGACCTCTGCTTGCTGTTTTTGTTAATAAGGCAGAAACACACTGCCCCCTGTAGGAGCTGCCGCAGGCTGCGATCTTTTGACCTTGCTTTTTAAAAGCAAAAGATCGAAGCCTGCGGCAGCTCCTACACAGGCGTGCGGTTGCCCGCAGATTCCGATGCTCCCGTCTTTTTGTCATCTTTTGGGAGCATAAGAATGGGTAAACGCCGCCCGATTGTATAAACGGCGTATCGGCAGAACACAAGTCGGCAAATGCGTTCGGACACGGCGGTTTTTTGTGATAGGGTTCGCGCCCTTAAAAATCCGCTGAAGCGTTTTTCCCGCGTGAAAAACAGTGACAAACGGTCTAGCTCAGCAGGTTCGCGGCCTACACGCGAATCAGCCCTTTCGCACACAATTTACGCACAGGTTTATCCACAGGCTATACGTTGCAATACTCCCCCGAAACGCATTATCTTGTAGCCCGTGCGCAAAAAAACCCTACATGTAGGGGTTAGCGCTAAAAAACCAAACACAAACCGGACAGTGAATTCAAGGCTTTTTATTGCCATTGTCGGGTTGAACCAAACGTATTTTCAGAAGCCCAAACCGCGCCTGCGGATGGCTACCGTTTTTCGGTCGACCACGACGATAACGGTACGGGTGTTGCAGTGACGAATCTGCTCCCCGAAAGGAATGCGGTTTCACGCGTAAAGCGCGAACCGAAGACTTCGGCATGGAAGCGGCGCCCACAAGGCCCCCTTCCTGAACTGTCCCGAAGTCGTTATGCCCGGCGCGTGCCGGTTGTAGTGCTTCAGGACGGAACGGTGGGCACCTTCATGGTGCCCAAACAAACATAGAGAACGTGGAGACACCCATGCAAACCGACACAACTCGCGAGAACCCGCAGGGCACCTTGCCGCAGGCCGCCGATTCGAATTCGGATCTGGCCGCCACCGCGCCTGGTCAACTGCGCGTGATCAAGCGTAATGGCACTGTCGTTCCTTACACCGATGACAAGATCACCGTCGCTATCACCAAAGCGTTTCTCGCAGTTGAGGGCGGCACCGCTGCCGCTTCGTCGCGAATCCACGACACCGTTGCCCGCCTGACCGAACAAGTCACCGCGACCTTCAAGCGTCGCATGCCGTCGGGCGGCACCATCCACATCGAAGAAATCCAGGACCAGGTCGAACTGGCCCTGATGCGTGCCGGCGAGCAGAAAGTCGCTCGCGACTACGTGATCTACCGTGACGCCCGCTCGAAAGAACGCGCAGCTCATACCCCGGTCGAAGCCGCGGTCGACGCGCACCCGTCGATCCGCATCACCCGCGCCGACGGCAGCCTCGCGCCGCTGGACATGGGCCGCCTGAACACCATCGTCACCGAAGCCTGCGAAGGCCTGGCTGAAGTCGATGGCGATCTGATCCAGCGCGAAACCCTGAAAAACCTGTACGACGGCGTGGCCCTGAACGACGTCAACACCGCATTGGTGATGACCGCGCGTACCCTGGTTGAACGTGAGCCGAACTACTCGTTCGTCACCGCCCGTCTGCTGATGGACACCCTGCGTGCCGAAGGCCTGGGCTTCCTCGGCGTGGCCGAAAGCGCCACTCACCACGAAATGGCCGACCTGTACGCCAAGGCACTGCCGGCTTACATCGCCAAAGGTATCGAGTTCGAACTGCTGAACCCTGTGCTGGCCTCCTTCGACCTGGAAAAACTGGGCAAGGCGATCAACCACGAGCGCGATCAGCAATTCACCTACCTGGGCCTGCAGACCCTGTACGACCGTTACTTCATCCACAAGGATGGCGTGCGTTTCGAACTGCCGCAGATCTTCTTCATGCGCGTGGCCATGGGCCTGGCGATCGAAGAGAAGCAGAAAGAAGACCGCGCGATCGAGTTCTACAACCTGCTGTCGTCCTTTGACTACATGGCTTCGACCCCGACTCTGTTCAACGCCGGTACCTTGCGTCCACAGCTGTCGAGTTGCTACCTGACCACCGTTCCGGACGACCTGTCGGGCATCTACCACGCGATCCACGACAACGCCATGTTGTCCAAATTCGCTGGCGGCCTGGGCAACGACTGGACGCCGGTGCGTGCACTGGGTTCGTACATCAAGGGCACCAACGGCAAGTCGCAAGGCGTGGTTCCGTTCCTCAAAGTAGTGAACGACACCGCCGTAGCCGTTAACCAGGGTGGCAAGCGCAAAGGCGCTGTGTGTGCCTACCTGGAAACCTGGCACATGGACATCGAAGAGTTCATCGAACTGCGCAAGAACACCGGTGATGATCGTCGTCGTACCCACGACATGAACACCGCCAACTGGATCCCTGACCTGTTCATGAAGCGTGTCTTCGATGACGGCAAGTGGACCCTGTTCTCGCCTTCCGAAGTACCGGATCTGCACGACCTGACCGGTAAAGCCTTCGAAGAGCGCTACGAGTACTACGAAGCCCTGACCGAGTACCCGGGCAAGGTCAAGCTGTTCAAGACCATCCAGGCCAAAGACCTGTGGCGCAAAATGCTCTCCATGCTGTTTGAAACCGGCCACCCGTGGCTGACTTTCAAGGATCCGTGCAACCTGCGTAGCCCGCAGCAGCACGTCGGCGTGGTTCACAGCTCGAACCTGTGCACCGAGATCACCTTGAACACCAACAAGGACGAGATCGCCGTTTGCAACCTGGGCTCGATCAACCTGCCGAACCACATCGTCGACGGCAAGCTGGATACCGCCAAGCTGCAACGCACCGTGAACACCGCCGTGCGCATGCTCGACAACGTGATCGACATCAACTACTACTCGGTGCCGCAAGCGAAGAACTCCAACTTCCGCCACCGCCCGGTCGGTCTGGGCATCATGGGCTTCCAGGACGCGCTGTACCTGCAGCACATCCCTTATGGTTCCGACGCGGCCGTCGAGTTCGCCGACAAGTCGATGGAAGCGGTCAGCTACTACGCGATCCAGGCGTCCTGCGACCTGGCCGACGAGCGCGGCGCGTACGAGACGTTCAACGGTTCGCTGTGGTCCAAAGGCATCCTGCCGCTGGATTCGCAACAGATCCTGATCGAACAGCGCGGCCAGAAGTACATCGACGTTGACCTGAACGAAACCCTGGACTGGGCACCGGTTCGCGCCCGTGTACAGAAAGGCATTCGTAACTCCAACATCATGGCCATCGCACCGACCGCGACCATCGCCAACATCACGGGCGTCTCGCAGTCGATCGAACCGACCTACCAGAACCTGTATGTGAAATCGAACCTGTCGGGCGAATTCACCGTGATCAACCCGTACCTGGTTCGCGACCTCAAGGCTCGCGGTCTGTGGGACTCGGTCATGATCAACGACCTGAAGTACTACGACGGTTCGGTGCAGCAGATCGAGCGCATCCCGCAAGAACTCAAAGAGCTCTACGCGACCGCGTTCGAAGTGGACACCAAGTGGATCGTTGACGCCGCCAGCCGTCGTCAGAAGTGGATCGACCAGGCCCAGTCGCTGAACCTGTACATCGCCGGCGCCTCGGGCAAGAAGCTCGACGTGACCTACCGCATGGCCTGGTACCGTGGTCTGAAAACCACTTACTACCTCCGTGCCCTGGCCGCGACCAGCACCGAGAAGTCGACCATCAACACCGGCAAGCTGAACGCTGTTTCCAGCGGCGGCAACCACGGCGACGATTCGGTTCTGGCAGCTCCGGCCGGTCCGGCGCCAGTGCCAAAGGCTTGCGCGATCGACGAGCCGGATTGCGAAGCTTGCCAATAAGCTGAGCCGGATCAGGCGTCGCGAGACGCCTGATGCTTCCAGGCAAAAGAAAACCCCCGACAGACTTCTGGTGTGTCGGGGGTTTTCTTTTGTCCGCCATTTACCTGTAGGAGCTGTCGAGTGCAACGAGGCTGCGATCTTTTGATCTTTAGTGCTCTGCCAAAGATCAAAAGATCGCAGCCTTCGGCAGCTCCAGAGGATGAGTACATCTGGCAGGCCGCCATCGCTGGCAAGCCAGCTCCCACAGGGACTGGATGCATTCGGATAGAGAGTGGTCGGCTGGCAGGCCGCCATCGCCAGCAGGCTGGCTTCCACAGAAGAGCAAAAGCCAAGCGCGTGCTTTTCACCACTCAATCGCCGAGTGTCAGCTCGCCGAAAGCTTTTGATTTTGCCGTACCGGCCCCGTCGGCAGGCTGAGTGGAGGGATTTATCCGGGGGTGGGAGCGCAGCGACCGTTTGGCGCAGCCAAACACAGCGAGAGGAGGTGCAGCGAAGCAAACCG
>NZ_JTKF01000015.1:0-103927 GCF_000828175.1 Pseudomonas sp. W15Feb9B
CCCCCCCCCCCCCCCCCGGGGTGGTCAGCAACTGACTGGCGTAGGTGTGCCGGCACTGCCCGGGTCCCCGGTAGCGAACGGCGGCAGCGAGCAAATGCGCCTTGAAGAAACGATCGCGCACCACGAAATCATTGGCGTGCGGCAGGCCGTTTTGGTGTTCAGGAACACAAAGTGCAGCTTGTCGTTTCTGGCGTCTGGATTTTAATCCGCTGCGCAAGTCATGCGCGCAAGTGCTCGGTCTGATGTGCCATCGCACATTACAATCGCCACTTTATCCGCAGAAAAAGGACGGTTCCCATGATCATCTCCACCACCCACGCCATCGAAGGCCGCCAGATCACCGCGTACCTGGACATTGTCAGCGCGGAGTCGGTGCAGGGCGTCAATGTGATTCGTGACCTGTTTGCCGGCATGCGCGACTTTTTCGGTGGGCGCTCGCAGACGCTGGAGCGGGCGTTGAAAGAGGCGCGGGTTCAGGCGACTGACGAGATCAAGGAGCGGGCTCGAGCTTTGCAGGCGGATGCGGTGGTCGGGCTGGATTTCGAGATCAGCATGCCGGCGGGCAAGGGCGGCATGGTTGTGGTGTTCGCGACCGGCACAGCGGTCAAGTTGCGTTGAGGTTGTGCAGGTCAGCACCATGGCTTGGATCCCACAAGCTTCAGGGCGTCTTCGGGTAATGGGATGTTGAAGAGGTGTAGGCCATTCGTCGGGCATCGGTCGAACTGAACCGCAAGTCCAGTAATGACCGGCTAGTCTCAAAAGCCTTGGAGGTCGATATTTTTTCGGGCAAAAGGGCTTTGCCGGTGTCGATCTATTGCAAAGGGGAGAGGCTATGACTGATCCGTATATCGAAGACGATGGAGCCGAGTTTTCATTCAATAACTGTGTCCGTTGCGGCCAGACGGAGTATCAATCGGGCTTTGGCGAGGACCCGGTGCAGACCGGCAAGATCAAGTCCACCACGCCCAAGGGGCCGAAAGCCAAATTCCTTCCGAAGGTTTCGGCCCGGTCAAGAAAGTAAGGTGAGACCAAACAACCCCGTCTATGAACGGGGTTTTTTATGCCTGATGTTTATGAAAGGAAATCTCCTACAAGTGATCGGGCAGATTCGGTTTTTTTTCACAAACTTTTCACGTCCACGGACGTAGGGTGAAGCCATCCGTTAGAAAGCAAGTCTCCAGCCCGTCTCCCCAGCGGGCTTTTTTTTGCCTGCGATAAAACCTTTTGCCAAATCGCTGTCCAATCGGCGCCAAGTGCTCGGCGGCAGCTGATTTTTCTGGACTTCAGCGCGTCGGCAGCTTTCAATCTCGGCCCCTTTTGATCTCCCTATTTTTGAGGTTTTTGTCATGCGTCTAACATTGCCCGCTCTGGTTCTGGGGCTTCTGGTTGCTCAAGGTGCGGTGGCTGGTGAAGGCACTGCGGCACTCGGCGGCGGTCTGGGTGGCGCGCTGGGTAATGTGGTCGGCCAGAAAATGGGCGGCAGCACCGGCGCAGCGATTGGTGCCGGTGTTGCAGGCGCGGCTGGCAGTGCGATGGCCGCCGGCAAAGGCAGCCGCACCAAGGCGGCTATCGGCGGTGGTGTCGGCGCGGCCGGTGGTTCGGTGATCGGCAACAGCCTGGGCGGCCGAAATGGCGCGACCATTGGCGCCGGCTTGGGTGGCGCTGCGGGTGGTGCCGTCGGCGCCAACCTGTCCAAAGGTCACAAGCGTCACTGATTGCGAATGTTTGTCAGAAAAAGCCCGGCTCGACGCCGGGCTTTTTCATGGCTGAACGTTTTTCCGAAAAATGTCTCCAATCTGACATAGGCCCTGTGGGCATACCGTCCCGATTCGGGAACTGTGAGGTTCAAATGCGTTTGTCATTATCTGCACTGTTTTTCGGATTACTGGTCGCCCAAGGTGCGATGGCCGCCGGCGATGGTAGCGCCGCCGTCGGTGGCGGACTGGGCGGTGTGCTCGGTAACGTGGTCGGTGGCCAGCTCGGCGGCAGCACTGGTGCCGCGGTTGGCGCAGGCGTCGGTGGCGCAGCAGGCAGCGCGGTCGGAGCGAATAAACACAATCGCACCGAAGCCGCCATCGGCGGTGGTCTCGGCGCTGCCGGCGGCTCGGTGGTTGGTAATAGCCTGGGCGGCTCCACCGGCTCCGCCATCGGTGCCGGTTTGGGCGGCGCAGCGGGTGGTGCGGTGGGCAACAACCTGGGTGACGACGGCGGAAGCGGGCATTCCGGCGGGGGTCACAAGCACAACAAGTACAAACACAAAAACCGCCATCATTGATTGAATATTCGAAAGCAAACCCGGCCTGGTGCCGGGTTTTTCGTGTCTGGCGGTCGGACACTGGAACGATTGGCTGTAGGGCTTCTCGAACGTTATACAACCCACCAGACGTAGAGGTTTGCCATGACGCCCGAAACCGAAGGCAAGGAAGAAAAAGGCCCGAGCGGTCTGCCGTTTATCAATGATCCTGGGAACGAGGATCCGGGGTCGCTGATGGATGATGCGACGGTGCCGTTGAATGATGCGGATGAGGCTTTGGATGATTATGAAGAGGAGGAGGATGAGCAGTGATTGCTTGTCTGTCCGAAGCCCGGCTTCTCAGTCGCGCACTCAAAAAAAAGTGCGCGGACTTTGCGGGGATCACGAGGTAAAAAAATCGGGAAATCAGGCGTTATCTGTAGGGCTTTTCGCTAAACATCAGCGAGTCATTCCACGGCTCGTAAACATTGCCCGTTGCTCAATGTCCGCTGGCCTCGCTATGCTGCTGAACCCATTAATCAGATCCAAGCAGCGGCGCCAGCTGGGCCGCCCGGGATGTTTTTGATAACGGATCCGATGATGAATGCACCGATGAAGACGTTTGGCCCGATCAAGGCCGTGATTTTCGACATGGACGGTTTGCTGCTGGACACCGAAGGCATCTACACCGAGGTCACCTCGCTCATTGCCGAGCGTTACGGGCGGACCTTCGACTGGAGCGTTAAACAGAACATCATCGGTCGCGGCGCCAATGATCTGGCGAACTACGTGGTGCAGGCGCTGGATCTGCCGATCAGCGCTGAAGAGTTTCTGGTGATCCGCGAGCCGCTGATGCGTGAACGCTTTCCCAGGGCCCAGGCGATGCCGGGCGCGGAGGAGCTGATTCGCCACCTCAAGGCACACAACATTCCGATCGCCGTGGGCACCAGTTCGTCGCGGCAGTCGTTCGGCCAGAAAACCACCCTGCACCGCGACTGGTTTGCGCTGTTCGACTTCATTGTCACGGCGGACGACCCGGAAGTCGGCGCAGCCAAGCCGGCGCCGGACATCTTCCTCACTGCGGCCCGGCGTCTGGGTGTCGCGCCTGAGGATTGCCTGGTGTTCGAGGATTCGCCGTTTGGCGTTACTGCGGCGAAAGCGGCGGGAATGACTGCCATTGCGATTCCCGACGCGGCCATGGCCGATGAAAAATACGCGCATGCCGACGGGATTCTGCGAACGCTCAAGGCGTTTACCCCGGGTGCCTGCGGTTTGCCGGCGCTGGAGTGGGCTTGATCAGCCAATAAGCGCCGATAAAAAACGCCGCCCTCTGCAAAGAGGTGCGGCGTTTTTTGTATCCGGGATTCAGCGCAATCAGGCGCCGAAACCACCGTCGATGGTCAGGCTGGCACCGGTGATGTAACCGGCTTCCGGGCCCACCAGATAGGCGACGAAACCGGCGATTTCATCGGCAGTGCCGTAACGGCCCACCGCCATCAGCGGGATCAGGCTTTCAGCGAAATCACCGTGCGCGGGGTTCATGTCGGTGTCGACCGGGCCGGGTTGCACATTGTTGATGGTGATGCCGCGCGGGCCGAGGTCGCGGGCCAGGCCTTTGGTCAGACCGACCAGTGCTGATTTGCTCATCGCGTACACACCGCCACCGCCGAAGGGCATGCGGTCAGCGTTGGTGCTGCCGATGTTGACGATGCGCGAGCCTTCGCTCATGTGCTTGGCGGCTTCCTGAGACGCGATGAACACGCTGCGTACGTTGATCGCCAGCGTCTGGTCGAAGTCTTCCAGTTTGAAGTCTTCCAGCGGCGCGATGGCCAGGACGCCGGCGTTGTTCACCAGAATATCCAGGCGGCCAAAGGCTTCGACGGTGGCGCTGACGGCGTTGCGGATAGCACCTTCGTCGGCGCTGTCGGCCTTGATCGCCAACGCTTTGCCGCCGTTGGCGGTGATGCTGTGCTGCAACTCTTCGGCCTTGGCGGTGGAGCTGACGTAGGTGAATGCGACAGCGGCGCCTTCGGCGGCCAGACGTTTGACGATGGCGGCGCCGATACCACGGGAACCGCCTTGAATCAGAGCGACTTTGCCGCTGAGGTGTTGAATGGTCATGTTCGATCTCCAGAAAATTCAAGGCGGGGTGCCTTGTTGTTGGAGCCGAGTATCGGCCTCGCATCGACAACCGTGTAGACCATGATTGCTATAGTCTGTGTAAACCAGAAGTTTATAGTGGCGATCATGGAAACTTTCAGCAGTATCGAATGCTTCGTGCGCAGCGCCGAAGTCGGCAGCTTTGCCGAAGCCGCCCGGCGCTTGAGCCTGACCCCGGCCGCCGTCGGCAAGAGTGTGGCGAAGCTCGAGGTGCGGCTCGGTGTACGGCTGTTCCAGCGTAGTACACGCAGCCTGACCCTGACCGAGGCCGGCCAGCTGTTTTTGAGTCAGGTCAGTGGCAGTCTGACGACGATTCAGAATGCGGTGGCCAATCTGTCGAGTGTGGAAGGACTGCCGGCGGGGACGTTGAAAGTCAGCATGGGCACGGTATTCGGGCGTTTGTACATCGTGCCGTTGCTGCAAGAGTTTTTACGTCGGTTTCCGGCGATCAACCCTGACTGGCATTTTGATAACCGTCAGGTCGACTTGATTGGGCAGGGTTTCGATGCGGCGATTGGCGGGGGCTTTGAATTGCCCCAAGGCGTGGTCGCACGCAGATTGGCACCCGCGCATCGTGTGTTGGTGGCGTCTGCTGACTACTTGCAAAAGCACGAGGCGATTGCCGAACCGGACGATCTGCAACGTCACGATGGCATCCTGATTCGTTCGCCGCAAACCGGTCGTGTGCGCTCCTGGCAGTTGATCAGTAGCGGCAGTCAGCTCTGTCAGCCCTTGACCCTGAAGACGCGAATGACCATGAGCGACTCCGAAGCCGCCTGCGCCACGGCAGCGCAGGGGCTGGGGATCGCGCTGGTTAGCATGCCGTTTGCCGTGGGGTATCTGGAGGCTGGCACATTGCAGCGCGTACTGCCGGACTGGTACATCGATGACGGCAACATTTCGATCTACTACGCCGAGCATAAATTGTTGCCAGGCAAGACTCGGGCGTTTGTCGATTTTGTGATTGAGCAGTTTGCGCAGCAGGGGTTGGCTCGGCGGTTCAGTGCTGTTTGAGCAGGACTTTGGGACCGAGGTGTGGCCATCGCGGGCAAGCCACGCTCCCACAGGTTCTTCGTCGTTCACATGATGGTGATACAACGCGAAACCTGTGGGCGCGAGGCTTGCCCGCGATGAACGATAACGCGGTCTACCGGGCAAACCGCTCCGCCCAGCCTATGATCTGCTTCGGCCGGGGCGTCGCATAAGTCCGCACCTTGGACGTCGACAACCCCAGTCGCACCAGCGATTCAGCAATGGTCACCGCCGCCGTCACGCCATCCACCACCGGTACCCCGGTACGGCGGCGGATCTGTTCGTCCAGCCCGGCCATGCCGCCGCAACCCAGGCAAATCACTTCGGCCTTGTCCTGGGTGACTGCCAGTTCCGCCTGTTGCACGATGGCTTCCAGCGCCCGTTGTGGCTCGTGCTCCAGTTCCAGCACCGCCAGACCGCTGGCCCGCACCGATGCACAGCGATCCCACAAGCCGGACAGTTTCAGCCGATCCTCGATCAGCGGCACAGTGCGATCCAGCGTCGTGACCACCGAATAGGCGTGGCCGAGAAACATCGCAGTGCTGGCGGCGGCGTCGGTGATGTCCACCACCGGCACGTTGAGCAGTTCCTGCAAACCTTCGCGACCGTGTTCGCCGTAACCCGCTTGAATCACCGCGTCGAAAGGCTGGTCGTAGGACATCACCCGATCCATCACGGCGATGGCCGCCAGATAACTTTCGAAATTGCCTTCCACCGAGTCGGCGCCGAAGAACGGCGTCAAGCCGACGATTTCCGTGCCGGGAGACGCGACCGTCTGCGCCGAGCGGGCGATGGCCTGGGTGATGGATTCGGTGGTGTTGACGTTGACCACAAGAATACGCATGAGAAGTCCTTATTGCGGGCAGTTCAGCGGCCCAAACCCGGGCCGCAAGGAAGTTAATGGCTGACGTTGTCGACGGCGATCGATTCGCCGCTGACGTCGGCGTAGTGCGGCTGACGTTTGGCGATGATCAGATAGAGCATCGCGGCAATGCCGGCACCCACCAGCCAGGAGAACGGCGAAATGCTGTGGAAACCCGGCACCAGCGCCAGGACAATGGCGATCAACGCTGCTGGAATGAACGCCGCCACCGCGCGGAAATTCACTCCGTGGCTGTAGTAATAAGCGCCGTTGGGATCTTCGCTGTACAACTGCGGGACGTTGATCCGGCCTTTGCGGATCAGCCAGTAGTCGACCATGATCACCCCGTACAGCGGGCCGAGCAGGGCGCCGAGACCTGAGAGGAAATACACGATCACCAGCGGGCTGTTGTAGAGGTTCCACGGCAGGATCAGCACGGCGATGGTCGCGCTGATCAGCCCGGCGCGGCGGAAGGTCAGGTACTTCGGCGCCAGGTTGCTGAGGACGAAGGCCGGGGCGACGAAGTTGGCCATGATGTTCACCGCAACGGTGACGATCAGGAACGCCAGGCAACCGAGCACCAGAAAGAACGTATTTGGAATCGAGGCGATGATTTCGGTCGGGCTTTCGATGATCCGCCCGTTGATCTGAAATTGCGCACCGCAGAGCAGGACGGTGATGGCAGCGAACACCAGAATATTCACCGGCAGGCCCCAGAAATTGCCGACCTTGATGGTCTTGCGGCATGGCGAGGAGCGGGCGAAGTCGCAGAAATTGAGGATCAGCGTGCCGTAGATCGCCAGCCACAGGGCGCCGCCGGCAAAGATATTGCGCCACATCTCGCCACCGGTCAGCGGGTCGCGGATCGACCAGGCAATGGTCGCGTTGGCCTGGGTGTACATCCACGCAGCGAGCGCCGCAACGGTCAGCAGAATCACCGGGCCGGCAAAAGCTTCGTAACGGCGGACCATTTCCATGCCATAGGCGAGGATCGCCAGTTGCACGAACCAGATCACCACGAAGCACACCCAGCCCAGCGTTGACAGGCCGAGAATCGAGTTGTGGTCGTAATCGGCGAACCCGGGGTGAATCGCTGTCAGCAACACGCGAAATACCACCGACGCCAGATACGTCTGAATGCCGAACCAGGCGATGGCGATCACCGCGCGAATCAACGCCGGAATCTGCGCGCCGTGAATGCCGAAACTGATCCGGCTGATCACCGGAAACGGCACCCCGGTTTTCTGCCCCATATAGCCGGACAGGTTCATGAAGAAGTACACCAGCGCCGCGCCGATCCCCAGCGACAGCAGAATCTGCCAGCCGCCCAGGCCCAACGCATACAGGCCGATGGCGAACGAGTAGTTGGCGATGTTGTGCACATCGTTGGTCCACAGGGCGAAGATGCTGTACTTGCCCCAGCGCCGCCCTTCGGCCCGGGTCGGTGCGAGGTCGCTGTTGTGCAGGCGTGGGCTCAGTTGACACGGGTCGGCCAGACCCGCGTCGGGCGATGGCTGGTCGAGGGCAGAGGCGGGCAGATTCAACGCGATGTTGTTGGAGAGACTTGTACGCATTCCGGCAGGCTCCTGATGGGCGGGGCCACGATGACTGTGCATGAGCTCAGGGCTCGACAAATCTTCGTCGCGGCCAGCAGACATCACTGGTTACGGGGCATCTGCAGCCTGTACGGGATAGGGCGCTTCAGGCTTGCGGATCGAAAGTGTGGATAGATGTTTTGCAGTTTTGTATACAAAACATGTATGCACCAAAGCCAGATCTGTGCCAGTTAGCGATCTATGGAGCGCTGCGCTCATTTCGAAAAGTTATCGATGAGCGCTAAGTGGTTGAAAATATTTGGTTATAAATTGACCGATTGAACAGGTATTTATTTTTTTCTGAGGATTTTGCGTAGGTGGAAGAGCGCAGGGGAATTCAGCAGGGATGTAACTTTTCAGGGCGTGAAAGCAAAAAGTGCACACATAAATGGCACCGATGGTGACATTCGTGTGTACACATTTTTTCATGGCACCACGAAGCAAATGTGGGAGCGAGCTTGCTCGCGAAGGCGTCTTTCCAGTCAACAAATCCGGTGACTGTCAGAACGCTTTCGCGAGCAAGCTCGCTCCCACAGGGGGCATCATTGAGGCAGAGATTTACGCCTTGCTGATGATATTCCCCGCATGCAGCCCGCACTCTTTCTGCGTGGCTTCTTCCCACCACCAGCGGCCTTCGCGTTCGTGCTGGTTCGGCAGGACCGGGCGGGTGCACGGTTCGCAGCCGATGCTGATGAAGCCGCGCTCATGCAGGCTGTTGTACGGCAGTTCGAGCATGCGGATGTAACCCCAGATCTCTTCGCTGGTCATTTGCGCCAGCGGGTTGAATTTGTACAGGGTGCGTTCCGGGGTGGAGAACGCGGTGTCGATCTCCAGCACCGCCACGGCGCTGCGGGTGCCCGGGCTCTGATCGCGGCGCTGGCCGGTGGCCCAGGCTTTGACGCCGGACAGTTTGCGGCGCAGCGGCTCGATCTTGCGGATGCCGCAGCATTCGCCATGACCGTCCTTGTAGAAACTGAACAGGCCTTTTTCCTTCACGAACGGTTCGAGTTTCGTGTAGTCCGGCGACACCAGTTCGATGTCGATCTTGTAGTGCTCGCGCACCTGATCGATGAAGCGATAGGTTTCCGGATGCAGGCGGCCGGTATCGAGGCTGAACACCTTGACGTTCTTGTTCAGCTTCCAGGCCATGTCCACCAGCACCACATCCTCGGCGCCACTGAAAGAGATCCACAATTCATCACCGAACTCGGCGAACGCGAGTTTCAGGATGTCCTGGGCGGATTTGTTGGCATAGGTCGTGGCGAGTTCCACGACATCGAACGTTGGGCTCATCAGGGCGGCTTCCTACAGGTCGGTGGCGCTGGGCGCTCTATATGGCGCCGATGGTAACAAAAAGCGGTGGAGTAAGGGGCGCCCGCTGCGTTGCGCGGTCGCGGGGGAGTCGCTAGAGTTCGGGCTCGCTCGACTCAATAATCACTACAAACGGGAGTGTCTTGTGGAAATTGCTTGCCTGGATCTTGAAGGGGTACTGGTACCGGAAATCTGGATCGCCTTCGCCGAAAAAACCGGAATCGAATCCCTCAAGGCCACGACCCGGGACATTCCCGATTACGACGTGCTGATGAAGCAGCGTCTGCGCATCCTTGACGAGCACGGCCTGAAACTCTCGGACATTCAGGAAGTGATCGCCACCCTCAAGCCGCTGGATGGCGCGGTGGAGTTCGTTGACTGGCTGCGCGAGCGCTTCCAGGTGGTGATTCTCTCGGACACCTTTTACGAATTCTCCCAGCCGCTCATGCGCCAACTGGGCTTCCCGACCTTGCTCTGCCATCGCCTGATCACTGACGACAGTGGGCGGGTGACCAGTTATCAACTGCGTCAGAAAGACCCCAAGCGTCAGTCGGTGCTGGCATTCAAGAGCCTGTACTACCGAGTGATTGCGGCAGGCGATTCGTACAACGATACGAGCATGCTCGGCGAGGCGGACGCGGGGATTCTGTTCCATGCGCCGGACAACGTGATTCGCGAATTCCCGCAGTTCCCGGCGGTGCATACGTTTGCCGAGTTGAAGCAGGAGTTCCTCAAGGCTTCGAACCGCGACCTGTCCTTGTAACCCTCAATCCCTCTGTAGGAGCTGCCGAAGGCTGCGATCTTTTGATCTTGATTGTTTAAAAACAGGATCAAAAGATCGCAGCCTTCGGCAGCTCCTACAGGGGTTGCGTCATTCAGAGGTTTTGCAGGGTTTCGAGGAGGATTCGGACCTTGGTAATCGACTCCTGATACTCCGCCTGCCAATCCGAATCAGCCACGATCCCGCCACCCCCCCAGCAACATACCTGCCCATCCTTGACCAACAGACTGCGAATCGCGATGGAGCTGTCCATCTCGCCGCGTACGTCCAGGTACAGCAGCGAGCCGCAATACAACCCGCGTCGCGTCGGCTCCAGTTCGTCGATGATTTGCATCGCGCGGATCTTCGGTGCGCCGGTGATCGAGCCACCGGGGAAACTGCCGGCGATCAGGTCGAGTGCGTCGCGGTCATCCGCCAGTTCCCCGGTCACGCTGCTGACCAGATGATGCACGTTGGGGTAGCTTTCCAGGCTGAACAGCTCCGGTACCCGCACCGAGCCGATGCGGCAGGTGCGGCCGAGATCATTGCGCAGCAGGTCGACGATCATCAGGTTTTCCGCGCGATCCTTGGGGCTGGCCAGCAGTTCGGCGGCGTTGGCCGCGTCTTCGGCAGGCGTCAGGCCGCGCGGGCGAGTGCCTTTGATCGGGCGGGTTTCCACCTGGCGCTGGCTGACTTTGACGAAGCGCTCTGGCGACAGACTCAACACCGCGTCGCCGTCGGGCAGGCTCTGGAAACCGGAAAACGGTGTCGGGCAAGCCTCGCGCAGCGCGCAGTAGGCCAGCCATGGATCGCCTTGGCAGGTTGCGCGGAAACGCTGGGCGAAGTTGACCTGATAGCAGTCGCCGGCCTGGATGTATTGATGAATGCGCTCCAGCGCTTGGCGATAGTCGTCCGGCGAAAGATCGGCAGTCATCGGCGTGTGCAACTTGAACGGCGTCAGCGGCGCTGAGGTCGGTTGGCTGAACAGCGCGATCAGCCTTTGCCGCTCGCTGTCGGCCAGTGACGGGTGAAACACCAATTGACTGGTGGCGGTCTGGTGATCGCTGATCAGCGCCCAGTCATACAGGCCGAACCGCGCGTCGGGCAGTTGCAGATCGTCCCGGGCCAGGCTCGGCAGATCCTCCAGATGTCGGCCGAAGTCGTAGCTCAGATAGCCGATCAGGCCACCGGCGAAAGGCAGGTCGTATTCGGCAGGCAGTTGCGCGTCGCCCAGGCGAGTCAGATTATCCCGCAGGCGTTGCAGGAAAACGTCGCCGCTCTCATCGGGCAACACCGCCAGTTGTGCCAGCGGCCAGGCGCTGAGCAGGTCATAACGGCCACGGTCGGCACTCGGCCGGCCGCTGTCGAGCAGCACCGCACCGGGCGCATGGCGGATGGCCGCGAAGTAATCGGCGGGGTTGGCACGGTAGGGCAGCGGGTGTACGGAACAGGTCAACATGGGCGGGGCAGATCGGCCATCGAGGCGGGGTGGGGATTGTAGTCCTCTGCGGGAATTGCTCCTAGAGGGGATGTCGGGGATTGGCAGATCCGCAGCGGCTGACGAGCAACCTGTGGCGAGGGAGCTTGCTCCCGCTGGAGTGCGAAGCGCTCCCCAAAAATCTTACGACTGCTGCGCAGCCGAGCGGGAGCGAGCTCCCTCGCCACGGGGATCAGCCCTCGACCGCCGGAATATGCCCAAACATCTCCTGAGTAAACGCCACCCGCTCTTCAACCGACTCGGTCACACCACGCGCCTTCAGCTCCTCCAGGTGTGCCTCGACCGCATGCGTACGCTGAGTCAGCCCGCAGTCGTTGGCAATCTGGATATTCAGCCCCGGCCGCGCATTCAGTTCGAGAATCAGCGGGCCTTTTTCCTGGTCCAGCACCATGTCCACACCGATGTAGCCCAGGCCGCACAGTTCATAACAGCCGGCGGCGAGTTTCATGAAACCGTCCCAGTAGGGCAGTTGCACGCCATCCACCGCGTTGGTGGTGTCGGGGTGTTTGTTGATGATGTTGTTCAGCCAGGTGCCGCGCAGGGTCAGGCCGGTGGCGAGATCGACACCGACGCCGATGGCGCCCTGGTGCAGGTTGGCCTTGCCGCCGGACTGACGGGTTGGCAGGCGCAGCATGGCCATCACTGGATAGCCCATCAACACGATGATGCGGATGTCCGGCACGCCTTCGTAGCTGATGCTCTTGAAGATCTGATCCGGGGTCACCCGGTATTCGATCAGTGCACGGTCGCGGTGACCGCCCAGCGAATACAGGCCGGTGAGAATGCTCGAGATGTGGTGCTCGAGCTCTTCGTGGGCAAGGATCTTGCCCGAGACCGTGCGATAGCGGCCTTCGAAGCGGTCGGCGATGACGATGATGCCGTCACCGCCCGCACCTTGAGCCGGCTTGATCACGAAATCGTTGCGCCCGCCGATGATCGCGTCGAGCTTGTCGATTTCCTTCTCCGTGGAGATCACGCCGTACAGTTCCGGCACATGAATGCCGGCCTCGATCGCGCGCTCCTTGGTGATGATCTTGTCATCGACGATCGGGTACAGGCTGCGCTTGTTGTACTTGAGCACGTAGTCGGCGTTACGCCGATTGATGCCCATGATGCCCCGCGCCTCCAGAGCCTTCCAGGTCTTCCAGAAACCGAACATCAGGCGTCAGCCTTCTTCAGGAAAGCCTTGAAGCGCACCAGTTCGGTCAGGCGGTAACCGCGATAGCGACCCATCGCCAGCATGAAACCGACCAGAATCAGCAGGATCGCCGGGAAGGTAAACACGAAGTACACCAGCTCCGGCACGGTCATGATCAGGTGGGCCAGCGAGGCGGCGAACAGGGTGCCGATCGCCACTTTCATGGCATGGCTGGCGCCGCGTTCTTCCCAGGTGATCGACAGGCGTTCGATGGTCATGGTCAGAATCACCATCGGGAACAGCGCCACCGACAAGCCACGCTCCAGCCCCAGCTTGTGGCTGAACAGGCTGATGGCGGCAATCAGCACCACCACGAAGGTCAACACCACCGACAGGCGCGGCAGCATCTGCAGCTTCAAATGTTCCAGATACGACCGCAAGGACAGGCCCAGCGCGGTGATCACGGTAAACAGCAGGATGCCGAAGCCCAGTTGCGTTTCGCGGAAGGCCAGGGCGATCAGCACCGGGGTAAAGGTGCCGAGGGTCTGCAGGCCGATCAGGTTGCGCAGGATCAGGATCACCAGCACGCCGATCGGGATCATCACCATGATCATGAACGTCTGCTGGGTCTGCAGCGGCAGGCCGTAGAGCGAGTATTCGAGGAAGTTGGCGTCGGTGTTTTCGTCGGTCAGCTTGGCCAGACGAATCGCGTTCATCTCGCTGTTGTTCAGGCTGAAGGTCACGTTGGCTTTCTTCGCGCCGTCGACGGTGATCAGGTTTTCATCACCGGTCCACCACAGCAGACGGTCGGTCGGCAGGCCTTGCTCACCGGTTTCCGGATTGAAGTACAGCCAGTCGTTGCCATTGAAGCTGCGCAGCCACAGCTCCGGGGTTTGCGGTTGATCGGCAACGAGGCGGATGGTGTGGACTTTTTCTACCGGTACGTGGGCGATCGACAACAGCAGTTCGACGATCTTCGCCTTGTGCGGCGTCGACGGATCGCCGGCCAGCAGCAGTTTGACGTTGTCGTCGTTGACGTTGTTGACGCGTTTGATCGCTTCGCCGATGAATGTCTCGACGTCGGCCGAGTGCTGGCGGATCGGTGCGAGCAGGGCTTCGGCGGCGATTTTTTCCGGGCCTTCGATGGCGATGCTGTCGCGGAAGGTCGGGCCTTTGATCTTGGATTTTTCTGCGGTATAGCGTTTGGTCAGCACCAGACGGTAATAAAGGGTCTGGTTGCCCTTGGCCCGGCGCGCCGACCAGGTGACCTTGCGGTTGCCGTCGACGCGGTTGACCGCCACGCCGTAATTATTGGAGATAAAGCTTTCGTTGAGGCTGACGTAATCGCGGCTCAGCGGCGGCACGAACATCTGGACTTTCACCGGATCCTTGGTGCTGGCGACGAACTCGACTTTGGCGTCGATGTTCCACAGGTCGTCGGTAGCGTCTTCGGTCACCGGGATGCCGAGCACGAAAATCTGATAGGCCGTAACCGAAACGCCCAAGAGCACCAGAATGGTGATCAGGATTTTCAGGTGGAAGGTTAGAGAACGCATGGAAATTACTCGGCGGTATGAGCGGCGATGGTGCAGGCGGGTTTGCCGGCAGCGTATTTAAGACTGGGGTCGACCAGCGCGTCGAAGCGTTTCAGCGCTTCGGAGCCGATCAAAAGCGGGTATTGGAACGCACTACGGTCGGTCAGGTTCACTTCGATGCTGCGCAACGCCGTGCCCATGCAGATGTCCAGCTCGATCACCGGACGCGCGGTGTATTTCTTGCCTTCTTCCGGGTCGTAGTCGCCGGCGCGGCGTTTGATCTTGCTGACCCGGGCCAGCGGCCGTTCGATCGGATGCGAATGCGCAGCGTCGATCGCCAGGTAGAAACGCACCCAGGACTCGCCGTTGCGTTTGAAGCGTTTGATGTCGCGGGCACTCAGTGAGGCGGTTTTGGCGCCGGTGTCGAGTTTGGCCGCGACTTGCAGATTGATGCCGTCAAGCGATGCATATTCGTTGAGGCCGTACACGGTTTTTTCCCCCGCCGCGGCGAGGCCGGGCAGGCAAAACAGCGCAAAAAATGTGGGGAAGGGCTTGAGTCTCATAAATCCTGGTGCGCAGCGTTCCGTTTTCGGTTCAGGTTCCTGGCAAAACTTGCGCAAGCGCCTGCGTGTGCCTATCAGCTTTTTATGACAAGCCGTACAAATGGCCAGCAAATGCGGGCGGCATTCTAGCACGGTGGTTTTATGGCGCCAGCGCTCGCGCCGGTCTATAACCCTTGGGGTTGTTGGAGAGGGTTATTAGACGATTGTCGACAATGTGGATTTACCCTTTGACTGATGCGGGCTAATTGGCTAGTTTTTGCCGCATTGGATTTGAAGGTGTCGACAATCATGCTGGATCAACTCGATCCCCCGGTCATCAGCGGCGACGATTCCGAGACGCTCTCGGAAAACGTCTTCCGGCGCATCCAGGCGGCCATCGTCAAAGGTGAGATCGCCCCCGGCAGCAAGATCTCCGAGCCGGAGCTGGCGCGCACCTACGGCATCAGTCGCGGGCCGCTGCGCGAGGCCATTCATCGGCTCGAAGGCCAACGCCTGCTGGTGCGCGTACCGCATGTCGGCGCGCGAGTGGTGTCGCTCAGCCACGCCGAATTGCTTGAGCTCTACGAAATCCGCGAATCGCTCGAAGGTATGGCCTGCCGTCTGGCGGCCGAGCGCATGAGCGTCGAAGACATCGACGAACTGCGCCGGGTGCTGGAAACCCACGAGCGCGACGCGGCGTTTCAGGCCGGCGTCGGCTATTACCAGCAGGAAGGCGATTTCGACTTTCACTATCGAATCATTCAGGGCAGCGGCAATCGCACCCTGACCCAGATGCTCTGCGGCGAGTTGTATCAACTGGTGCGCATGTACCGCATCCAGTTTTCCACCACGCCCAATCGGCCACGTCAGGCCTTTGCCGAACACCACCGGATTCTCGATGCCATCGCCGACCGTGACGGCGAACTCGCGGAATTGTTGATGCGCCGCCACATCGGCGCCTCGAAACGCAACATCGCCCGTCATTACCAGGACGGCGCCGACAATAAGACAGCCACTGAACGAGGTGAGTCATGAGTTCCAAGCAGAACACTCCAGGCCAGCGTTTCCGCGATGCGGTCGCCAGCGAGCATCCATTGCAGGTGGTCGGCGCGATCAACGCCAACCACGCGCTGTTGGCCAAGCGTGCCGGTTTCAAGGCGATCTACCTGTCCGGTGGCGGGGTGGCCGCAGGCTCGCTCGGCGTGCCGGACCTGGGCATCACCGGCCTGGATGACGTGCTCACCGACGTGCGGCGCATTACCGACGTCTGCGACTTGCCGCTGCTGGTGGACGTCGACACCGGTTTCGGCGCCTCGGCGTTCAACGTGGCGCGCACCGTGAAGTCGATGATCAAGTTCGGCGCGGCGGCGATTCACATCGAAGACCAGGTTGGCGCCAAGCGCTGCGGCCACCGTCCGAACAAGGAAATCGTCACCCAGCAGGAAATGGTCGACCGCATCAAGGCAGCGGTCGATGCCCGTACCGATGACAGCTTCGTGATCATGGCGCGCACCGATGCGCTGGCGGTGGAAGGTCTGGAGTCGGCACTGGATCGCGCCGCGGCGTGCATCGAGGCCGGCGCCGACATGATTTTCCCGGAAGCCATCACCGAGCTTGAGATGTACAAGCTGTTCGCCAACCGGGTGAAGGCGCCGATCCTCGCCAACATCACCGAGTTCGGCTCCACTCCGCTGTACACCACCGAGCAACTGGCTGGCGCCGATGTGTCGCTGGTGCTGTACCCGCTGTCGGCGTTCCGCGCGATGAACAAGGCAGCGGAAAACGTCTACACCGCGATCCGCCGCGACGGCACCCAGCAGAATGTCATCGACACCATGCAAACACGCATGGAGCTTTACGATCGCATCGACTACCACACCTTCGAGCAGAAGCTCGATGCGTTGTTTGCCGCTAAAAAATAAAGGCGAAGATCAAAAGATCGCAGCCTCGTTTCACTCGACAGCTCCTACAGGAACGCGGTCGATGTAGGAGCTGCCGAAGGCTGCGATCTTTTGCCTACAACACCGTAATTGCAGATTCCCTAACAAATTCAAGATTGGAGACAGCAATGGCCGAAGCAAAAGTACTCAGTGGCGCCGGGCTCCGGGGCCAGGTTGCCGGGCAAACCGCACTGTCCACCGTGGGCCAGGCCGGTGCCGGGCTGACCTATCGCGGCTACGACGTGCGTGATCTGGCAGCCGACGCGCAGTTCGAAGAAGTGGCGTACCTGCTGCTGTACGGCGAACTGCCGACCCAGGCGCAACTCGACGCTTACCAGCAAAAGCTGAGCAAGCTGCGCGACCTGCCGCCAGCACTGAAAGAAGTGCTCGAACGCATCCCTGCCGACGCTCACCCGATGGACGTCATGCGCACCGGTTGCTCGTTCCTCGGCAACCTCGAACCGGAAAAAGACTTCTCCGAGCAGCGCGACAAGACCGACCGTCTGCTCGCCGCTTTCCCGGCGATCATGTGCTACTGGTATCGCTTCAGTCACGACGGCAAACGCATCAACTGCGTCAGTGATGAGCCAACGATTGGCGGCCACTTCTTGCACCTGTTGCACGACAAGAAACCGAGCGAGCTGCACGTCAAAGTGATGAACGTGTCGCTGATCCTCTACGCCGAACACGAATTCAACGCCTCGACGTTTACCGCTCGCGTTTGCGCCTCGACCCTGTCCGACCTGTATTCCTGCGTCACCGCGGCCATCGGTTCGTTGCGCGGCCCGCTGCACGGTGGCGCCAACGAAGCGGCGATGGAAATGATCGAGCGCTTCTCGTCGCCGGAAGAGGCGATCAAGGGCACCCTCGGCATGCTCGAGCGCAAGGACAAGATCATGGGCTTCGGCCACGCGATCTATAAAGACAGTGATCCGCGCAACGAGGTGATCAAGGGCTGGTCGAAAAAACTCGCTGACGAAGTCGGTGACAAGGTGCTGTTCCCTGTCTCCGAAGCCATCGACAAGACCATGTGGGAGCAGAAAAAACTGTTCCCCAACGCCGACTTCTACCATGCCTCGGCGTACCACTTCATGGGCATCCCGACCAAGCTGTTCACGCCGATCTTCGTCTGCTCGCGCCTGACCGGCTGGGCCGCGCACGTGTTCGAACAGCGCGCCAACAACCGCATCATCCGTCCAAGCGCCGAGTACATCGGCGTCGAACAGCGCAAGTTCGTGCCAATCGAACGTCGCTGAATGGTGAGGACTGAACACTGATCCAGAGGTTCACCGAGGACCCTGTGGGAGCTGGCTTGCCAGCGATGACTGAGTCACATCCAACCTTGATGTCGACTGACCCACCGCTATCGCTGGCAAGCCAGCTCCCACAGGGTTTGGTGTGAACTTCAAGATCAGTGTCCAGCTCACCCTTTGAAACCACCGTGACCCGAGTCCTGACCCGATGAACACAGCATTCCGCAAAAACCTGCCCGGCAGTTCCCTGGATTATTTCGACGTCCGTGCGGCGGTCGAGGCGATTCAGCCCGGCAGTTACGACACCCTGCCGTACACCTCCCGCGTGCTGGCGGAAAACCTGGTGCGTCGCTGCGACCCGGCCACGCTCACCGATTCCCTCAAGCAACTGATCGAACGCAAGCGCGACCTCGACTTCCCGTGGTTCCCGGCGCGCGTGGTCTGCCACGACATTCTCGGCCAGACCGCGCTCGTGGACCTCGCCGGCCTGCGTGACGCGATTGCCCAGCAGGGTGGCGACCCGGCGCAGGTCAACCCGGTGGTGCCGACGCAACTGATCGTCGACCACTCGCTGGCGGTGGAAGCGGGCGGTTTCGACAAGCAGGCGTTCGAGAAGAACCGCGCCATCGAAGACCGGCGCAACGAAGACCGTTTTCACTTCATCAACTGGACCAAAAAGGCCTTCAAGAACGTCGACGTGATCCCGCCGGGCAACGGCATCATGCACCAGATCAACCTGGAGAAAATGTCCCCGGTGATTCAGGTGCGCGACGGCGTGGCGTTCCCCGACACCTGCGTCGGCACCGACAGCCACACCCCGCACGTCGATGCGCTGGGCGTGATCGCCATCGGCGTCGGTGGCCTCGAAGCCGAGAGCGTGATGCTCGGCCGCGCCTCGTGGATGCGCCTGCCGGAGAGCGTCGGCGTCGAACTGACCGGCAAGCTGCAACCGGGCATCACCGCCACCGACATGGTGCTGGCGTTGACCGAATACCTGCGCAAACAGAAAGTCGTCGGTGCCTGGCTGGAGTTCTTCGGCGAAGGCGCCTCGGCGCTGACCCTCGGCGACCGCGCAACCATCTCCAACATGGCCCCGGAGTACGGCGCCACCGCCGCGATGTTCTACATCGACCAGCAGACCATCGACTACCTGAAACTCACCGGTCGCGAAGACCAGCAAGTGCAGCTCGTCGAGCAGTACGCCAGACTCAACGGCTTGTGGGCCGACAGCCTGAAAGGCGCGCAATACGAGCGTGGCCTGACTTTCGATCTGTCGTCGGTGGTGCGCAACATGGCCGGCCCGAGTAACCCGCACGCCCGCGTCGCGGTGTCGGATCTGGCGGCCAAAGGCATTTCCGGGCAGTGGGATGACGTGCCGGGGCAAATGCCCGATGGCGCGGTGATCATCGCGGCCATCACCAGCTGCACCAACACCAGCAACCCGCGCAACGTGATCGCCGCCGGCCTCTTGGCGCGCAACGCCAATAAGCTGGGGCTGACCCGCAAGCCGTGGGTCAAATCCTCGCTGGCACCGGGGTCGAAAACCGTGGCGCTGTATCTCGATGAGGCGGGGCTGACCACGGAGCTGGAGCAACTCGGTTTCGGTGTCGTCGCGTTTGCCTGCACCACCTGCAACGGCATGTCCGGCGCCCTCGATCCGGTGATCCAGCAAGAGATCATCGACCGCGATCTGTATGCGACTGCCGTGCTCTCCGGCAATCGCAACTTCGACGGCCGCATTCACCCGTACGCCAAGCAGGCGTTCCTCGCGTCGCCGCCGCTGGTGGTCGCTTACGCCATCGCCGGGACCATCCGTTTCGACATCGAGAAAGATGTGCTGGGCGTGGTCGACGGCAAGGAAATCCGCCTGAAGGACATCTGGCCGAGCGATGAAGAAATCGACGCCGTGGTGAAGTCGTCGGTCAAGCCGGAGCAATTCCGTCAGGTCTACATTCCGATGTTCGCCATTCACGAAGACACCGGCCCGAAAGTCGCGCCGCTGTACGACTGGCGCGAGATGAGCACCTACATCCGCCGGCCGCCGTACTGGGAAGGCGCGCTGGCCGGCGCCCGTCCGTTGAAGGGCATGCGCCCGCTGGCGGTGCTGCCGGACAACATCACCACCGATCACCTGTCGCCATCGAACGCGATCATGCTCGACAGCGCCGCCGGCGAATATCTGGCGAAAATGGGCCTGCCGGAAGAAGACTTCAACTCGTACGCCACGCACCGTGGCGACCACCTGACCGCGCAGCGTGCAACCTTCGCCAACCCGAAACTGTTCAACGAAATGGTTCAGGAAAACGGCAAGGTCAAGCAAGGCTCGCTGGCCCGCGTTGAGCCGGAAGGCAAGGTGATGCGCATGTGGGAAGCCATCGAAACCTACATGGAGCGCAAGCAGCCGTTGATCATCATTGCCGGCGCCGACTACGGCCAGGGCTCGTCCCGCGACTGGGCGGCGAAAGGCGTGCGTCTGGCAGGCGTGGAAGCGATCGTCGCCGAAGGCTTCGAGCGTATCCACCGCACCAACCTGGTGGGTATGGGCGTGTTGCCGCTGGAATTCAAACCGGGCACCGACCGCAAGACCCTTGGCATCGACGGCAGCGAAACCTACGACGTGATCGGCGCCCGCACACCGCGCGCCGACCTGACGCTGGTGATCCATCGCAAGAACGGTGAGCGCGTCGAAGTGCCGGTGACCTGCCGCCTCGACACCGCCGAAGAAGTGTCGATCTACGAGGCCGGCGGCGTGCTGCAACGCTTCGCTCAGGACTTCCTCGAAGAGTCGGCGGTTGCCGTTTAAATCAACTGATGTGGGCATGGGACTTCAAGTCCCATGCCTTCGTTAAGGAGCACCATGGCTCACGCAGCTAAGTTCGCACCGCAGATCAAAATCCCCGCCACCTACATGCGTGGCGGCACCAGCAAAGGCGTGTTTTTCAGCCTCAAGGATCTTCCCGAAGCCGCGCAGATTCCCGGCCCGGCCCGCGATGCCTTGCTGCTGCGGGTAATCGGCAGCCCCGACCCGTACGACAAGCAGATCGACGGCATGGGCGGCGCCACCTCGAGCACCAGCAAAACCGTGATCCTGTCGAAAAGCATCAAGGCTGATCACGACGTCGATTACCTGTTCGGTCAGGTCTCCATCGACAAACCGTTCGTGGACTGGAGCGGCAACTGCGGCAACCTCTCGGCAGCGGTCGGTTCGTTCGCCATCAGCAACGGTCTGGTGGAGGCCAGCCGCATTCCCCACAACGGTGTGGCGGTGGTGCGCGTGTGGCAGGCCAACATCGGCAAGACCATCATCGCCCATGTGCCGATCACCAACGGCGAAGTGCAGGAGACCGGTGATTTCGAACTCGACGGCGTGACCTTTCCGGCCGCCGAAGTGCAGGTCGAATTCATGGACCCGGCGGCGGAAGAAGAGGGCGGCGGCGGTTCGATGTTCCCCACCGGCAACCTGATCGATCAGCTGGAGGTGCCGGGTGTCGGTACGTTCCAGGCGACCATGATCAACGCCGGGATCCCGACGATTTTCGTCAACGCCGTAGACATCGGCTACACCGGCACCGAGCTGCAAGGCGCGATCAACAGCGACCCGAAAGCGCTGCAGATGTTCGAGACCATCCGCGCCTACGGTGCGTTGCGCATGGGCCTGATTTCGAGTCTGGATGAGGCGGCCAAGCGGCAGCACACGCCGAAAGTCGCGTTTGTCGCCAAGCCTGCGGATTACGTCGCGTCCAGCGGCAAATCGATTGCTGCCGCTGATGTCGATCTGCTGGTGCGTGCGTTGTCGATGGGCAAACTGCACCACGCGATGATGGGCACGGCGGCGGTGGCGATTGGTACTGCAGCGGCCATTTCCGGCACTTTGGTGAACCTCGCGGCCGGTGGTGTTGAACGCAATGCCGTGCGCTTCGGGCATCCGTCCGGGACGTTGCGCGTCGGGGCTGAGGCCAGCCTGGAAAACGGTGAGTGGGTGGTAAAAAAAGCCATCATGAGCCGCAGTGCGCGGGTGCTGATGGAAGGCTTCGTCCGCATCCCCGGCGACTCCTTCTGAATCCAGCACCGAACAGAACTGTAGGAGCTGCCGCAGGCTGCGATCTTTTGATTTTGCTTTTCAAGATCAAAATCAAAAGATCGCAGCCTGCGGCAGCTCCTACAGAGATTGCTTTTCAAAAATAACAATCCATCGCCTGAACCGAGGTCCCATCAACGAACCACTGCAAGAGTGAATCGAACATGAGCGCCAACGTCGACCTGAACAACCGCCCCGACTACGACCGTGTCCTGCAGGACATCGCCGATTACGTCCTCACCTTCAACATCGAATCTGCCGAAGCCCTCGACACCGCCCGCAACTGCCTGATGGACACGTTGGGCTGTGGCCTGCTGGCGCTGCGGTTCCCCGATTGCACCAAACACCTCGGCCCCATTGTCGAGGGCACCGTCGTGCCATTCGGGGCGCGCGTGCCTGGCACTCCCTATCGCCTGGACCCGGTGAAAGCCGCGTGGGACATCGGCTGCATCGTGCGCTGGCTCGACTACAACGACACCTGGCTTGCGGCTGAATGGGGGCACCCGTCGGACAATCTCGGCGGGATTCTCGCGGTGGCTGATCACCTGTCGCAGAAACGTATCGCCAACGGCGAAGCGCCACTGACCGTGCGCAACGTGCTCGAAGCGATGATCATGGCCCACGAGATTCAAGGCGTGATCGCTCTGGAAAATTCGTTCAACCGCGTCGGCCTCGACCACGTTCTACTGGTGAAAGTCGCTTCGACCGCTGTCACCGCCAAACTGATGGGCGCCCGTCGCGAACAACTGCTGTCGGCGTTGTCCCATGCGTTCGCCGATGGTCAGGCGCTGCGCACTTATCGTCATGCGCCGAACGCCGGCTCGCGTAAATCCTGGGCGGCGGGGGATGCCACCAGTCGCGGTGTGCGTCTGGCCGACATTGCCCTGCGTGGCGAGATGGGGATTCCCGGGGTGTTGACGGCCAGACAGTGGGGCTTCTACGACGTATCGTTCAGCCACACCAACAACAATCTGGCGCTCAAGCAGGAAAGCAAACGCACCTTCAGTTTCTCGCGGCCCTACGGCAGTTACGTCATGGAAAACGTGCTGTTCAAGATCAGCTTCCCCGCCGAATTCCACGCGCAAACGGCCTGCGAAGCGGCGGTGACCTTGCATCCGTTGGTGCGCAACCGCTTGCATGAAATCGACCGCATCGTCATCACCACCCATGAGTCAGCGATTCGCATCATCTCCAAGGTCGGGCCGCTGGCCAACGCCGCCGACCGCGATCACTGCCTGCAGTACATGACCGCCGTGCCGCTGGCGTTCGGCAACCTGCTGGCCGAGCAGTACGAGGACGACTTCCACGCCGCGCACCCGATCATCGATGTACTGCGCGAGAAGATGGTCATCGTCGAAGATCCGCGTTTCACCCGCGAATACCTGGAGGCTGACAAGCGCTCGATTGCCAACGCGGTGCAGGTGTTTTTCAAGGACGGGACGAGCACCGAAAACGTGGTGGTCGAATACCCGATCGGTCACCGTCGCCGCCGCGCCGATGGCATCCCGTTGCTGGAGGACAAGTTCAAGGCCAACCTGGCGACGCGTTTCACCGCGCAGCGCAGCAACGAGATCTTCACCCTGTGCAAGGATCAGCAAGCGCTCGAAGCCACACCGGTCAATCGCTTCGTCGATCTGTTCGTGATCTAGACGCAGTGCCCGAGATGACGAGGGCTACAGGCTGCCCTCGACATCCTCCAGGCTGAAGGTTTCGGTGTGGTCGTCGTAGGAGAAAATTTCCGCGTAACGGCCCCAGGCGATCACCACTTCCAGGGTTTTCTCGACGAACGCTTCGGTCAGCGAATCCTGCAGTTCCTGCTCGAAACGCACCCGTGGCGCGCGGTGACCGTTGCGCTCCAGCAGTACCTGGCGGATGCGCGCGGCCAGCGGCACATGGCGAATCAGATGTTCGGCGAACAGGGTTTTGCGCTCTTGGGTGCCGTAGTCAGCGAACAGTTTGCCGGCCTCGGTCAGGGTGATGTCGGCGCCCTTGAGTTCGGCAAAACCGAGGTGTTCGATCATTTCGGCCACCGGAAACAGGTCATCGACCTCCAGCAAGCGCCGTTCGGCCACGGTGGGCAGGCCGGCATGGCCGTTGTAGGGTTCGGCGGCGATCGTTTCGATCAGGCCGGCCATCAGGTTGGTCGAGACCTCCGGCAGCGGGCTGCTCATTTTCAGCTCGGGCTTGCCGGCGCTGGCGTCGGCGCTGCGGCGGTCGGTCATCTGCGCGTAAATGTCATCGACCATCTGCCGGAAAGTCGGATCGAGACGATTGCGTGGGTGGGCGAACGGTACCTTGATTTCCGCCACTACACGTCCGGGGTTGGACGACAGCACCAGAATGCGGTCGCACATCAGCACCGCCTCCTCGATGTTGTGGGTGACGATCAGGATCGATTTGATTGGCAATTGCTTGCCGCTCCACAAGTCCAGCAGATCGGTCCTCAAGGTTTCGGCGGTCAGAACGTCCAGCGCCGAGAACGGTTCGTCCATCAGTAACAAAGTCGGGTTGACCACCAGGGCGCGGGCGAATCCGACGCGCTGGCGCATGCCACCGGACAGCTCGCGAGGGTAGGCGTTTTCGAAACCGTCGAGGCCGATCAGGTCGATGGCGGCCAGCGCGCGCTTGCGCGCAGCTTTGCGTTCGACCTGCAAGGCTTGCAGGCCGGCCTCGACGTTTTCCAGTACGGTCAGCCACGGGAACAATGCAAAAGTCTGGAACACCATGGCCACGCCTTCGGCCGGGCCATGCAGCGGCTGGCCGTTGTACAGGACTGTGCCTGACGACGGTTCGATCAGTCCGGCGATAATCCGCAGCAACGTCGACTTGCCGGAGCCGGAGCGGCCGAGCATGCCGACGATCTCGCCTTCGCGCAGGGTCAGATCGACCCCGCTGAGCACTTGCAGTTCTTCCTTGCCCTTGCCAAACACCCGGTTCACGTCGTTGAGCGCATAGATTTCCGGGCTGGCGGCGGTTGGTTCGGTG
This sequence comes from Pseudomonas sp. W15Feb9B, assembly GCF_000828175.1. Classification (NCBI taxonomy): domain Bacteria; kingdom Pseudomonadati; phylum Pseudomonadota; class Gammaproteobacteria; order Pseudomonadales; family Pseudomonadaceae; genus Pseudomonas; species Pseudomonas sp. W15Feb9B. The sequence continues at coordinate 24,923 of NZ_JTKF01000015.1, forward strand.
TAGGTATTCATCGCAGCGAATCCCGTTAATTCAGTCGGAGTTTGTTTTCGGCGACGGCGTACATCGGTCGCCAGACCAAGCGATTGAAGGCCACGACGAAGATCGCCATCACCACCACGCCCAGAGTGATTTTCGGAAAGTCGCCGGCGGCGGTGGTCTGGGCGATGTAGGCGCCCAGACCGTGGGCGACGACCTTGTCCTGCCCCCAGGAAACGAATTCGGAAACGATGCTGGCGTTCCACGCACCGCCCGAAGCGGTGATGGCGCCGGTCACGTAGTACGGGAAGATCCCCGGCAGCATCACCTTGCGCCACCACAGCCAGCCGCGAATGCGGAAGTTGGTTGCGGCCTCCTTGTAATCATTGGGGAAGGCGCTGGCCCCGGCGATCACGTTGAACAGGATGTACCACTGGGTGCCGAGCACGATCAGCGGGCTGAGCCAGATGTCCGGGTTCAACTGGTAGCGCAGGATGACGATGACGAACACCGGAAACAGCAAGTTGGCCGGGAACGCGGCGAGAAACTGCGCCAGCGGCTGGATCTTCTCCGCCAGCGCCGGGCGCAGGCCGATCATCACGCCAAGTGGCACCCAGATCAGCGAGGCGATGAAAATCAGCCCCGCCACCCGCAGCAGGGTGTAGAACCCCAGCAGCAACACGTGACCGACTTCGGCGATCGTCACCTCGGTGCCGACATACAGCACGATGTGGTACAGCGCATAAGCGGTCAGCAGCGCGATCAGCGCGCCCCAGATCCAGTCGATTCTCCTGGATGTCGCCGGGTTGTCAGAGGTCATCGCCTGACGCGCCGCGCGTGGCAGGTTCAAGCGCATGTTGCCCAGCCGGCTGATGGCGCGGCTGAACGGGCGCAGCAGGCGCTGGATCAAGCGGGTGCGCTGGATCAGGTTCAGTACCCAGGATTCGGGCGCGGCGGTCTGCGAGGCGGTGTTCTCCATGCGGAACTTGTCGGCCCAGGCCACCAGCGGGCGGAACAGGAACTGGTCGTAGATCAGGATCACTATGATCATCGTCAGGATCACGCAGCCCACCGCGTGCAGGTCTTTCTGTGCGATTGCCAACGCCAGATACGAGCCGATGCCTGGCAGGGTGATGGTCTGGTCACCGACGGTGATCGCTTCCGACGCCACCACGAAGAACCAGCCGCCGGACATGCTCATCATCATGTTCCAGATCAATCCGGGCATGGCGAACGGCACGTCGAGTTTCCAGAATCGCTGCCAGCCGGACAGTTGCAGGTTGGTCGACACCTCCACCAGATCCCGCGGCAGCATGCGCAGCGACTGGTAGAAGCTGAAGGTCATGTTCCACGCCTGACTGGTGAAAATCGCAAAGATCGCGGCGAACTCTGCGCCGAGCACCCGGCCGGGAAACAACAGCAGAAAGAAGGTCACGGTGAACGAGATGTAGCCCAGCACCGGCACTGATTGCAGGATATCCAGCACCGGCACCAGCAGCTTTTCCGCGCGGCGGCTTTTCGCGGCCAGGGTGCCGTAAAGCAGGGTGAACACCAGTGCCGCGACCATCGCCGCAAGCATGCGCAGGGTAGTGCGCATGGCGTATTCCGGCAGGTTGCCCGGGTCGAGGGAAATCACCTCGCTCTGCAAGGTGGCGATGGGCGCCCAGGTTTCCCGGGCGGTGATCGAGAAAAACAGCAGGAAGCCGATCACCAGCGGCATGGCGATCAGGTCCCAGCGATTGGGCAGCAAGCGCCGGGCCGTGGCCGGGATGTAGTGACGGAACACTTTCTTCATACGCAGTGATTCCAGCAGTTTCCAAAGGGCGCGGCAGTCTGAGCGTAGCTTCTGTCTGCACGACCCACCGAGAATGAGCGGATGCTCGTTCTTCAGGTTCAAGTGGGAAGTGAATGTTGCGGACCTGGCGCATTCGACAGGCCGGAAGGGCAGGCATAGCGGGGTTTTCAGCCCGGATGCGCTGCTTGCGCGGATTGTATGTTTTGCGATGTTACAAAGACGTAAAGAACCTGTCGGTTTTGGGTGAAGAAATTTTCACGTGCAGGGTGCCGCGTCGCGAGCCGCCGGACCGGCAGCGGCTTGATCGAGTGGAATGCTGACCAGTGTGGGAGCGAGCGTGCTCGCGAAGGCGCCAGAGCAGGCACCGCAACGCTATTTGAAACGCCGCTCGACGCCTTTCTCCACCAGAATCTTCGCCGAAATCTCTTCCACCGAAAAATGCGTGGAGTTGATGTGCGGGATGTTCTCGCGGCGGAACAGGTTTTCCACTTCGCGCACTTCGAATTCGCATTGGGCGTAGCTCGAATAGCGGCTGTTGGGCTTGCGTTCGTTGCGAATCGCGGTGAGGCGGTCCGGGTCAATGGTCAGGCCGAACAGTTTGTGCTGATGGGCGCGCAGGGCGGTTGGCAGGGTCAGACGCTCCATGTCGTCTTCGGTCAACGGGTAGTTGGCCGCGCGGATGCCGAATTGCATCGCCATGTACAGGCACGTCGGCGTCTTACCACATCGCGACACGCCCACTAGTATCAGGTCGGCCTTGTCGTAATAGTGGGTGCGTGCGCCGTCATCGTTGTCGAGGGCGAAGTTCACCGCCTCGATACGCTCCATGTAATTGGAGTTGTGGCCGATCGAATGCGACTTGCCGACGGTGTAGGAGGAATGCTCGGTCAGCTCCTGTTCGAGCGGGGCGAGGAAGGTCGAGAAGATGTCGATCATGAAACCATTGGACGTTGCGAGAATCTCACGGATGTCCTGATTGACGATGGTGTCGAAGATGATCGGGCGGAAGCCGTCGGTTTCAGCGGCTTTGTTGATTTGTTGTACCATGGCCCGCGCTTTGTCCGCGTTGTCGATATAAGGCCGCGTGAGCTTGGTGAAGGTAATGTTTTCGAACTGCGCCAGAAGGCTTTGACCCAGGGTTTCGGCGGTAATGCCGGTGCCATCGGAGATAAAGAAAGCAGATCGTTTCATTTGCACCTTGGGCCTTAAGCTAATGAGCATTCTTGGATATGATAGGCGCGATTTGCCGGCCGCCATTGGCCCGCATTCTCACTTATTTTCCAGGTCCAGGCCATACAGCCGGCCAACGCTCCCCCGAGCCGCCGGTTTCTGAGCTTTTCCAACACAGTTAGTGGAGAGATCACCTTGGTAGAGTACGTAGTTTCCCTCGATAAGCTCGGCAAACACGATGTTGAGCATGTGGGGGGCAAGAACGCATCCCTGGGCGAGATGATCAGCAACCTGGCGGGTGCCGGTGTGTCGGTCCCCGGCGGCTTTGCCACCACCGCGCAGGCCTATCGCGACTTTCTCGAACTGAGCGGCCTCAACGACCAGATCCACAAGGCTCTCGACGCCTTGGACGTCGATGACGTCAACGCGCTGGCCAAGACCGGTGCACAGATCCGTCAATGGATCATGGAAGCCGAATTCCCCGAAAAACTGAATACCGAGATCCGCACCGCGTTCGCTGCGCTGTCGGCCGGTAACCCTGACGTGGCCGTGGCCGTGCGTTCTTCCGCCACCGCCGAAGACTTGCCGGACGCCTCGTTCGCCGGTCAGCAGGAAACCTTCCTGAACATCCGTGGCGTGGAAAACGTTATCCGCGCCGCCAAAGAGGTGTTCGCTTCGCTGTTCAACGACCGCGCCATCTCCTACCGCGTGCACCAGGGCTTCGACCACAAGCTGGTCGCCCTGTCGGCTGGCGTGCAGCGCATGGTGCGTTCGGAAACCGGCACCGCCGGTGTGATGTTCACCCTCGATACCGAATCCGGTTTCCGTGACGTGGTGTTCATCACCGGCGCCTACGGTCTGGGCGAAACCGTCGTCCAAGGCGCGGTCAACCCGGATGAGTTCTACGTGCACAAAGGCACGCTGGAGGCGGGTCGCCCGGCGATCCTGCGTCGCAACCTGGGCAGCAAAGCCATCAAGATGATCTACGGCGACGAGGCCAAGGCCGGTCGTTCGGTGAAGACCGTCGATGTCGACAAGGCTGAACGCGCACGTTTCTGCCTGACCGACGCTGAAGTCAGCGAGCTGGCCAAGCAGGCGATGATCATCGAGAAGCACTACGGCTGCCCGATGGACATCGAGTGGGCCAAGGACGGTGACGACGGCAAGCTGTACATCGTGCAGGCCCGCCCGGAAACCGTGAAGAGCCGCACCCAGGCCAACGTCATGGAACGTTACCTGCTGAAAGAAACCGGCACCGTGCTGGTGGAAGGTCGTGCCATTGGCCAGCGCATCGGCGCCGGCAAAGTGCGGATCATCAAGGACGTCTCGGAAATGGACAAAGTCCAGGCCGGTGACGTGCTGGTCTCCGACATGACCGACCCGGACTGGGAGCCGGTGATGAAGCGCGCCAGCGCCATCGTCACCAACCGTGGCGGCCGTACCTGTCACGCGGCGATCATCGCCCGTGAACTGGGGATTCCGGCGGTGGTGGGTTGCGGCAACGCCACCCAACTGCTGAAGGATGGCCAGGGCGTGACTGTGTCCTGCGCCGAAGGCGACACCGGTTACATCTTCGAAGGCGAACTGGGCTTCGACGTCAAGAAAAACTCCGTGGACGCCATGCCGGAGCTGCCGTTCAAAATCATGATGAACGTCGGCAACCCGGACCGCGCCTTCGATTTCGCGCAGTTGCCGAATGCCGGTGTCGGCCTGGCCCGTCTGGAGTTCATCATCAACCGCATGATCGGTGTGCACCCGAAAGCGCTGTTGAATTACGACGGCCTGCCGCAGGAAATCAAGGACAGCGTCGACAAGCGCATCGCGGGCTACCACGATCCGGTCGGTTTCTACGTCGAAAAACTGGTGGAAGGCATCAGCACCCTCGCGGCCGCGTTTTGGCCGAAGAAGGTCATCGTGCGTCTGTCGGACTTCAAGTCCAACGAGTACGCCAACCTGATCGGCGGCAAGCTGTACGAGCCGGAAGAAGAAAACCCGATGCTCGGCTTCCGTGGTGCTTCGCGTTACATCAGCGAATCGTTCCGCGATTGTTTCGAGCTTGAGTGCCGCGCGCTGAAACGCGTGCGCAACGAGATGGGCCTGACCAACGTCGAAATCATGGTGCCGTTCGTCCGTACCCTGGGCGAAGCCAGCCAGGTGGTCGATCTGCTCGCCGAAAACGGCCTGGCCCGTGGCGACAACGGCCTGCGCGTGATCATGATGTGCGAACTGCCATCCAACGCGATTCTCGCTGAAGAATTCCTCGAATTCTTTGACGGTTTCTCCATCGGTTCCAACGACCTGACCCAGCTGACCCTGGGCCTGGACCGTGACTCCGGGATCATCGCGCACCTGTTCGACGAGCGTAATCCGGCGGTCAAGAAGCTGCTGGCCAACGCGATTGCCGCGTGCAACAAGGCCGGCAAGTACATCGGCATTTGCGGTCAGGGCCCTTCGGATCACCCGGACCTGGCCAAATGGCTGATGGAGCAGGGCATCGAAAGCGTGTCGCTGAACCCGGATTCTGTGCTGGAAACCTGGTTCTTCCTCGCTGAAGGTCAGGCCCAGGCTTGATACCTATGTGAACGGCCCGCTCCCACAAGGGGCGGGCTTTGAGATTTGAGTAGGGCGGGCTCCTGTAGATGCCGCCCTTTTTTGTGCAAGAGCATTATGCAAAGCAGCAGCAACCTGTTTCCTGTCGCCCTGATCAGCGCCGAGCGTCGCGGTGATCTGAGCGAAGACGTGTATCGACTCAAACCCGGCAACAGTCCCGACTGGTCCGTGGAAATCGCCGTGACCCGCTTGGGCATGGCGGATGACACGGCGCCGCGCGGCGTGCCGGTGATTTTGCTGCATGGCAGTTTTTCCAACCGGCGCTTCTGGTTTTCCCCCAAAGGCCTGGGCCTGGGCGCTTACCTGACGCGTCTGGGCTTCGACGTGTGGATCCCTGAGATGCGCGGCCACGGCCTGTCGCAGCGCAACGAGGACTACCGGCGCAACCGCGTGGCTGACTACGCCCGTTACGATCTGCCGGCGATTGCCGCGTTCGTCCGAGAGCAGAGCGGCCAGGTCCCGCACTGGATCGGCCATTCGCTGGGTGGCATTACCCTGGCGGCGGCGCTCGGTGGCGAATACCTCGGCGAGCCGGCGGTGGCCTCGGCAGCGTTTTTCGGCACGCAGGTCAGCCGCACTTATTGGCCGTTGAAGATCCCGCCGGTGGAGTGGAGCGGACGCTTCATTCTCAAGCGTTTTGCGCAATTGTCCGGCTCACGCCTCAAGCGCGGCCCGGAAGACGAGCCGATCGGTCTGGCGCTGGAAAGCATGCGCTGGTACGGCCTGTTCGGCCGTTTTGGCGACAAGGACAAGGATTGGTGGGCAGGGCTTGCCGAGGTTCAGGTGCCAGTGCTGGCCGTGACGGCGGCGGGGGATCACCAGGATCCGGCGTGGGCCTGTCGCAAACTGTTCGAGCAGATCGGCTCCGAGCACAAACAGTTCGTCAATCTGGGGCGCGAGCAGGGCTTCAGCGACAACTTCGGGCATGTCGAGATGCTGGTGAGCAAAGCGGCGCAGGCCGAGGTCTGGCCACTGGTGGCGCGTTGGTTGAGCGATCAGCAGACGCCGTTGCTCGGCGACAAGCCGGATCTTGCTGCTGCGGTCTGAGCCGGGTGCTCTGAAAAGGGCATTTCGTTCAGGTCGGCTTGCGGCTAAGATATGACGCATTGTGCGGTTCTGGTCATATTTGGTGGCTGTTTAGCTATTACGTTTCAGCGTTTGTTCAGGTTCGTTCAGCGACCATTGCATGAACTAAGGTAAACAGCGACCGCCGGGACTCGTTTCAACAGAGTGCGACATCCTAGATCGTCTTCCTTTTTACAGGAGTTTCTCGATGAACCATTACCTTACGCCTGACCTGTGCGACGCCTATCCGGAGCTGGTGCAGGTGCTGGAGCCGATGTTCAGCAATTTCGGCGGCCGTGATTCCTTCGGCGGCGAAATCGTGACCATCAAATGTTTCGAAGACAACTCGCTGGTCAAGGAGCAAGCCGAACTCAAGGGCAACGGCAAGGTGCTGGTGGTCGATGGCGGCGGTTCGCTGCGCCGCGCGCTGCTGGGCGACATGATCGCCGAGAAAGCTGCGAAAAACGGCTGGGAAGGGATGGTCATCTACGGTTGCATCCGTGATGTCGATGTTATTGCCCAGACCGATCTCGGCGTTCAGGCGTTGGCCAGCCATCCGATGAAGACCGAAAAACGTGGCATCGGTGATCTCAATGTAGCGGTGACTTTCGCTGGCGTGACGTTCCATCCGGGCCATTACATCTATGCGGACAACAACGGCGTGATCGTTTCGCCGAGCCCGCTGCAGATGCCTGAATAAGTTTTTCGACAAAGGGATGCGGATGTTCGAGGAAGAAAACGCGCAGTGGGGGCTGGTGCACGCCCTGGTGCTGGACGGTAAAGGCGGTGCGCGTTCGATTGCCCGGACTGAACTCGACGATCTGCAGCTGCAGGCCCATGAGAGCCTGTGGCTGCATTGGGATCGCAGTCATCCGCAAACCCAGACCTGGCTGCGCAAATCCAGCGGCCTGAATGAATTCGCCTGCGACCTGCTGCTGGAAGAGAACACTCGGCCGCGCCTGCTGCCGTTGCCGGATGCCGAGTTGCTGCTGTTTCTGCGCGGGGTCAACCTCAACCCGGGGGCCGAGCCGGAAGACATGGTCTCGGTGCGGATTTTCGCCTCCGCCCAGCGCGTCATCTCGCTGCGTCTGCGCCCGTTGCGCGCCACCGATGAACTGCTGGCGCTGCTGAGCGAAGGCAAAGGCCCGAAAACCTCCTCTGAGCTGATCCTGTACCTGGCGCAATTCCTCACCCACAAGGTGCAGGATCTGGTCACGTGCCTGTCGGAACTGGTCGATGAAGAGGAAGAAAAGCTCGATGCCGACGAACGGTATACCCCCGAACATGGCTCGATTTTGCACATCCGTCGCAGGGCGGCCGGACTGAAGCGTTTTCTGGCGCCGCAGCGGGATATTTTCGGACAACTTACGCGGATAAAACTGCCGTGGTTTGTCGATGATGATGCTGACTACTGGAACGAATTGAACAACAGCCTGACCCGCTATCTCGAAGAGCTGGAACTGACCCGAGAGCGCATGGGGCTTGTGCTGGAGGCCGAAGACCGGCGTTTGAACGTGCGTATGAATCGCACGATGTACCGCTTCGGCATCATCACCTGCATCTTCTTGCCGATGAGTTTTCTCACCGGTCTATTGGGTATCAACGTGGGCGGCATTCCGTTCTCGAGCAGCCCTTATGGTTTCCTGATTGCCTGTCTGACAGTGCTGGCGATGGCCATCGGTCAATGGTGGTTATTCCGCCGTTTGCGCTGGGTGTGAATATGCAACATGTGACCCGACCAAATTTGCCCGCGTCTTTCACAGACATCACGAGAGGTGCGTATGCACGATCCGTTTGAACAGTCTTTGCGCGACATGCTCAACGCCTCGCCGTCCAGCCGTGACGACGACGCATGCCTGGGTCGCGTACTCAAAACCGCCAACCGCCAGGTGGGCGCCGGTGATCTGTTCAGCCTGCTGGGCCGCTGGCTGCCCGCGCTGATGATCGCCCTGAATAACGGATCGGCCCACGTTTCGCCGGTTTCCCGTCTTCGTAAAACTACTGCACGCACTGCTGATAAGGCTGATTGAATATGGAACTTGATCTCTGGACTCAGAGCCTCGTCACGGCAATGACTGCGTTGTGGACCAAAGTCGCCAATTTCATCCCGAACCTGTTCGGCGCACTGGTGGTGCTGCTGTTGGGCTTCGTGGTGGCCAAGTTGCTCGATACCCTGCTGTCCAAGCTGCTGGCCAAGCTGGGCCTTGATCGCCTGATGGGCGGCACCGGTCTGACCAAATTGATGTCGCGAGCCGGCCTGCAAGTGCCGATTTCGACTTTGATTGGCAAGATCGTTTACTGGTTCGTTCTGCTGATTTTTCTGGTTTCTGCAGCAGAGTCCCTTGGACTTGAGCGAGTTTCAGCTACGCTGGACATGCTGGCGTTGTATTTGCCGAAAGTTTTCGGCGCCGCGCTGGTGTTGCTGGTGGGTGTTTTGCTCGCGCAATTGGCCAATGGCCTGGTGCGCGGGGCGGCAGAAGGCGTAGGGCTGGACTACGCTTCGGGTTTGGGCCGTATTGCCCAGGGGCTGGTGATCATCATCAGCATCTCGGTCGCGATCAGTCAGCTTGAGGTCAAGACCGACCTGCTGAACCATGTGATCGTCATCGTATTGATTACCGTTGGTCTGGCCGTAGCGCTGGCCATGGGGTTGGGAAGCCGGGAAATAGCCGGTCAGATTCTTGCGGGAATCTATGTGCGTGAGTTGTACCAGGTTGGGCAACAAGTGCGTGTTGGTGAGGTCGAAGGCCAGATCGAAGAGATCGGCACGGTTAAAACCACATTGCTGACCGATGAGGGTGAGCTAGTCTCACTTTCCAATCGGATCCTGCTGGAACAGCATGTGAGTAGCCGCTAACCCGGCAAACCCTGCTAATGTATGCCGCCGCAAAATGCCCTGAGAGGGGTGCGGCGGACATTGACCTGACTGTCGGCACGACTTGTTTTGAATAAAGCCCAAACGCTATCCACGCGCTATGACCCCCGTGAGCTCTCTGATGAGGAGCTGGTTGCGCGCTCGCATACCGAGCTGTTTCACGTGACGCGCGCCTATGAAGAGCTGATGCGGCGTTACCAGAGAACATTATTTAACGTTTGTGCGAGATATCTTGGGAACGATCGCGACGCAGACGATGTCTGTCAGGAAGTGATGCTTAAGGTGCTGTATGGCCTGAAGAACTTCGAGGGGAAATCGAAGTTCAAAACCTGGCTCTACAGCATCACGTATAACGAATGCATCACGCAGTATCGGAAAGAACGGCGAAAGCGTCGCTTGATGGACGCCTTGAGTCTGGACCCGCTGGAAGAAGCGTCGGAAGAAAAGGCGCCGAAACCCGAGGAGAAGGGCGGACTCGATCGCTGGCTGGTGTATGTGAACCCGATTGACCGTGAAATTCTGGTGCTACGATTTGTCGCAGAGCTGGAGTTTCAGGAGATCGCAGACATCATGCACATGGGTTTGAGTGCGACAAAAATGCGGTACAAACGTGCTCTAGACAAATTGCGTGAGAAATTTGCAGGCATTGCTGAAACTTAGTTCAGCGCAAATATCTCTTACGTGTAGGCAAGTTCTGATAGACTTGCCGCCGAGTTGTCCCCCGGTTTGCGGGACTGCTTCACAATCACCAGATGGGGATTTAACGGATGAAACTGAAAAACACCTTGGGCTTGGCCATTGGTTCTCTTATTGCCGCTACTTCGTTCGGCGCACTGGCACAAGGCCAAGGCGCAGTTGAAGGCGAGATCAACTACAAGAAGCAGTACAACGACAGCATTGATCATGTCGAAGACGGCTTCAACCCAGGCGCCAAAATCGGTTACTTCCTGACCGATGACGTCTCGATCAACTTCGGCTGGGATCGTAACAACCACACCCGTTCGAACGACGGTACCGGCAGCCAGAAACTGCGTGGTGACAACTTCGGTCTGACCGCTCAATACCACTTCAACAACGCTGGCGACGCTCTGCGTCCATACGTTGAAGGTGGCGTTAAGCACGGCAACCTGACCAACGTAGCTGCTGACGGCCACACCGGTCGCGACCAGTCGACTTTCCTGACTGCTGGCGCTGGCGTTAAGTACTACTTCGCCGAAAACTTCTTCGCCCGTGCTGGCGTAGAAGCTGACTACAAACTGGACAACGGCCGTTGGGACTACGCTCCATCGGTTGGTCTGGGTGTGAACTTCGGTGGCGGCGGCAAGCCAGCTGCTGCTCCAGTTCCAGCTCCGGCTGAAGTCTGCTCCGACAGCGACAACGACGGCGTTTGCGACAACGTTGACAAGTGCCCGGACACCCCAGCCAACGTAACTGTTGACGCTGATGGCTGCCCAGCAGTTGCTGAAGTTGTTCGTGTAGAGCTGGACGTGAAATTCGACTTCGACAAGTCGGTCGTCAAGCCAAACAGCTACGCTGACATCAAGAACCTGGCTGACTTCATGAAGCAGTACCCAGCCACTCACACCACTGTTGAAGGTCACACTGACTCCGTCGGTCCTGACGCTTACAACCAGAAACTGTCCGAGCGTCGTGCAAACGCCGTTAAGCAAGTTCTGACCCAGCAGTACGGTGTTGAGTCGTCCCGCGTTCAGTCGATCGGCTACGGCGAATCCCGCCCAGTTGCTGACAACAAAACTGAAGCTGGCCGTGCTGTTAACCGTCGCGTAGAAGCGCAGGTTGAAGCTCAAGCTAAGTAATTAGCTGCCGCTACGAGAAAAGCCCGGCTCAGGCCGGGCTTTTCTTTGCCTGCGATTTGGCTTTGAAGCTATAAAGATCGCAGCCTGCGGCAGCTCCTACACGGTATCCGCACACATCCTGTAGGAGCTGCCGAAGGCTGCGATCCTTTGATCTTCTGCAAAGGCAGCCACTGCACCAATGACCAGAATGGCCGGGCTCTTCAGTCCAAACCTGCAAGCGTCGTCACCCATGCTCATCAGATCACTGCGGCACTCGCGCTGTTCTGGCAGAGAGGCATTTTCGATCATCGCCACTGGCATATCCGCCGCCATACCGCCCGCCAACAACTGATTGCGGATCTCGTCCAGTTTGGCCACCCCCATGTAGATCACCAGTGTCGTACCGCCTTGCGCCAGTGCCTGCCAGTTCAATTGGCTATCGTCCTGGGTATGCGCGGTGACCAGCGTCACCCCGCGCGCCACGCCGCGCAACGTCAGCGGAATATCACACTGTGTCGCGCCAGCAAGGCCGGCGGTAATGCCGTTGACCAGCTCGACCTCAACCCCACGTTCGCGCAACCACTGCGCCTCCTCACCACCACGGCCGAAAATGCACGGATCACCGCCTTTGAGCCGCACCACGCATAGGCCTTGGCGGGCATAACGCAGCATCAGCCGATGGATGAAGGCCTGCGGCGTCGAGCGACAGCCACCGCGCTTGCCCACGGCAATGATTCGCGCCGTAGGGCAATGCTCCAGCACGGCGTCATTGACCAGGTCGTCAATCAACACCACCTTTGCTTCGCGCAACGCGCGTACCGCTTTGAGCGTCAGCAACTCGGGATCACCGGGGCCTGCGCCCACCAGCCAGACTTTTGCATTCATGGTGTTTTCCTTCAGATGACCGGTACCGGCTGCAGATCAGCGGCCAGCAAACGCTTGATTTCAGGGACACACGAGCCGCATTGCGTGCCGCACCCCAGTTGTTGTTTGAGACCTTGCAGATCCAGGCCCTGGCGAATTCCGGCACACACCGCGCTGTGACTGACGTTTTTGCAGTTGCACAGGGTTTTGCCCGGATTGGCCTGAATGCCGGCATTGCCGGGTGGCGCACTCATCGGCGCCAGAAGCCAGCGGCGCAGTTGTTCATCGGCGCGACCCTCCAGCCACAAGCCTTGCAGCCAGTGCTGAGCCAGGGTTTCGCCCGCGAGGCGGATTGCGGTGATTCGGCCGTTTTCGATGCGTACCCGTTTGCCAATGGCGCGGCGCGGGTCGTCGTAGGCCAGCACTGGACCGTCGAGCAGCGCCAGGCACTGGTCGATGTCGCGCAGCCGTTGCGGCTCTGGCGGCGTGACGCTGGCAGCGCGTATCAGCAGCGCGGGCCGCTCACGTCCGACAAGGCTGAGGCTCACATAGGAAAACGCCTCGCAGAGAGGTCGTAGCGTCTCGAAATGCCGTTGAACATCGCCCTCGATCAGGGCGAACAAGTGCCATGGCAGATTTACCGCTTCCAGACGCACGCCGCTGTGTTTGAGTTCGGGCTGCTTCGACAAAGGATCGAAGGCCGGCAAGGTCAGACTGTTGACCCCGCCCTTGAGAAACCGGTCGCCCCAATGCATCGGCAGAAATGCCTGACCGGGGCGCACGCCGTCATCGCTGTCGACCGCGACGATCACGGCACCGCGCCGACTCTTCAGGTTGACCAGATCCCCCGGCTGCAAGCGCTGCCGGCGTAACTCGTCCGGGTGCAGGCTTAACACGGCTTCGCTGACATGTCCGAACAATTGCGCTGCCGTGCCGGTGCGGCTCATGCCGTGCCATTGATCGCGCAGGCGACCGGTGATCAGCGTCAGTGGGAACCGTGCATCGCGTTGTTCTTTGGCGGCGCGATAAGGATCGGCGACGAACTGCGCACGACCGTTAGTTGTTGGAAAAATCCCGTCGCCATACAAGCGTGCCGTGCCTTGCCGGGCGCCGGCCGGAAAAGGCCATTGCTGCGGTCCCAGTTCATCAATCAATTGATGGCTGAGGCCCGACAAGTCCAGATCGCGTCCACGGGTCAGTTGTTTGTATTCGTCGAACAACTGCGCCGGCTGCTCGAAAGCAAACAGGCTCGGCTGAAGTGGGCGCAGACGTTTCTCCAGCCGCTGTGCGAAATCCACGGTGATCGCCCAGTCCGGCCGTGCTTCGCCCGGTGGGAGAATGGCCTGCCGTACGTGGGAAATGCGCCGTTCGGAGTTGGTCACTGAGCCTTGCTTCTCGCCCCAACTGGCTGCGGGTAACAACAGGTCGGCGAAGGCGGCGGTCTCGGTGGTGCGGAAGGCTTCCTGCAACACCACGAACGGGCAGGTCTGCAGCGCCTCGCGCACCGCCTGTTGATCAGGCATGGACTGTGCGGGATTGGTGCAGGCAATCCACAGCGCCTTGATCTGCCCGCTGCGCATCCGCTCGAACAGCTCGATAGCGCTGAGGCCGCTGGTTTGAGGCAGTTGATCGACACCCCAACAGGCTGCCACTTCGTCGCGATGCTTAGGATTGGCCGCTTCACGATGACCGGGCAGCAAATTGGACAGGCTGCCGGTTTCCCGCCCGCCCATGGCATTTGGCTGACCGGTCAAAGAGAAAGGTCCTGCACCCGGGCGGCCGATTTGCCCGGTGGCCAGGTGCAGATTGATCAGCGCGCTGTTTTTTGCGCTGCCAGCGGTGGACTGATTCAGGCCCATGCACCACAGCGACAGGAAACTTGGCGCGGTGCCCACCCATTCGGCGCACTGCTGCAATTGCTCGACACTGATCCCGCACAGTTGCGCAACCATTTGCGGGGTGTAGTCGCGCACCAGATTTTTCAGCTCAGGCAAACCGTCGGTGTGCGCCTTGATGAAGTCGCGGTCGATCCAGTCTTCCCACAGCAGCAGATGCAAAATCCCATGGAACAGTGCGACATCGGTGCCGGGCAGAATCGCCAGATGCAAGTCGGCCAACTCACAGGTATCGGTGCGCCGGGGATCGATGACGATGACCTTCATCTGCGGCCGGCGCGATTTTGCCTCTTCCAGGCGTCGGAAAAGGACTGGATGGGCGTAGGCCATGTTACTGCCGGCGATCATCACGCAATCGCTCAGCTCCAGATCCTCGTAACTGCACGGCGGCGCATCGGCGCCGAGGCTGCGTTTGTAACCGACCACCGCCGACGACATGCACAGCCGGGAATTGCTGTCGATGTTGTTGGTGCCGACCAGCGCTCGTGCCAATTTGTTGAAGGCGTAATAGTCCTCGGTCAGCAACTGCCCGGAAATGTAAAACGCCACGCTGTCCGGGCCGTGTTCGGCGATGGTCTCGGCAAAAACCTGGGTCGCGTGATCCAGCGCCGTGTCCCAGTCGCAACGGCTGCGGGCCAGGCCTTTGCCCAGGCGCAGCTCCGGGTACAGCGCCCGGGCAGCCAGATCGCCGGTCACGTGCAGGGTCGAGCCTTTGCTGCACAGTTTGCCGAAGTTGGCCGGATGCGCCGGATCGCCGCTGACGCCGAGGATGCGCTCGCCGTCATGCTCGATCAGCACGCCGCAGCCGACGCCGCAGTAGCAGCAGGTCGAGGCGGTCGTCTGGCGGTTCATCAGACCGCTTCCCGCAGGGCCAATTGCACGCGGCCGTTTTCGACCCGGGCCGGATGATGGTGCGCGCAGCCGATGTCCGGAGCCTGGGCCTCGCCGGTTTGCAGGTCGATCTGCCAGTTGTGCAGCGGGCAGGCCACGCGTTTGCCGTAGATCAAACCTTGTGACAGCGGCCCACCCTTGTGCGGGCAGCGGTCGTCAAGGGCGAAAACCTCGTCATCGCTCGTCCGAAAAATCGCGATGTCACCTTTCGGCCCGGCAATGATCCGCGAACCAAGGGCATTGATCTCTTCCAGGGCACAGATATCGAGCCAGTTCATGCCGGCACCTCCAGGTTTTTCACGGGGATCACGTCGAATTCTTTCTTCAGTTGCGGCTGCGCGAGGCGCTCTTTCCACGGGTCTTGTTCGAACGACAGGGAGAACTGCAGGCGCTCATTCAGGGCCTTGCGGCGCTCGGGGTCTTCCAGCACGGCTTTCTTGATGTGCTCCATGCCAACCCGTTGCAGGTAGTGCACGGTGCGTTCGAGGTAGAAGGCTTCTTCGCGATAGAGCTGCAGAAACGCGCCGTTGTACTCGCGGACTTCCTCGGCGGTTTTCAGCTTGACGAAGAACTCGGCGACCTCCGTCTTGATCCCGCCGTTGCCGCCGATGTACATCTCCCAGCCGGAGTCGACGCCGATGATTCCTACGTCCTTGATCCCCGCTTCCGAGCAGTTGCGTGGGCATCCGGAGACAGCGAGTTTCACTTTGTGTGGCGACCACATGTTGAACAGGTCGTGCTCAAGCTCAATGCCCAACTGCGTCGAATTCTGCGTGCCGAAGCGGCAGAACTCGCTGCCGACGCAGGTTTTCACGGTGCGGATGGATTTGCCGTAGGCGTGGCCGGAGGGCATGTCGAGGTCCTTCCAGACGCCGGGCAAGTCCTGTTTCTTGATGCCGAGCAAGTCAATGCGCTGACCGCCGGTGACCTTGACCATGGGTACGTTGTACTTGTCGGCCACGTCGGCGATGCGCCGCAATTCCGAAGGGTTGGTCACGCCGCCCCACATCCGTGGCACCACCGAATAGGTGCCGTCCTTCTGAATGTTGGCGTGGGCGCGTTCGTTGATCAGGCGCGATTGCGGATCGTCCTTGGCTTCGCCGGGCCAGGTGGAAATCAGGTAGTAGTTCAGCGCAGGACGGCAGGTGGCGCAGCCATTCGGGGTGCGCCAGTTGAGGTAGCTCATGGTGCCGGCGATGCTCAGCAGATGCTGTTCGCGGATCGCCTGGCGGATCTGCCCGTGGTTGAGGTCGCTGCAACCGCAGATGGCTTTTTCGCTTTTCGGTTTGACGTCCGCCGCGCCGCCGACGGTGTTGATCAGGATCTGCTCGACCAGCCCGGCGCAGGAGCCGCAGGAACTTGCAGCCTTGGTGTGCTTCTTCACGTCATCGACGCTGAACAAGCCGTGTTCCTGAATCGCCTTGACGATGGTGCCCTTGCACACGCCGTTGCAGCCGCAGACTTCGGCGGTGTCGGCCATGGCCATGGCTTTGTCCTGGCCCTGATGTCCTACGTCGCCGATAGAATTTTCACCGAACATCAGGTGATCGCGGATCTCGCCGATGGCGTGATTCTCACGAATCTGTCGGAAATACCAACCGCCATCTGCCGTATCGCCGTACAGACAGGCGCCGACCAGCACGTCATCCTTGATCACCAGTTTTTTGTACACGCCGCCGATTGGATCGGAGAGGGTGATGGTTTCGGTGCCTTCGCCGCCCATGAAATCGCCGGCGGAAAACAGGTCGATGCCGGTGACTTTCAATTTGGTCGAGGTCACCGAACCCTGATACCGGGCGAAACCCAGTTGCGCGAGGTGGTTGGCGCACACCTTGGCCTGTTCGAACAGCGGCGCCACCAGGCCATAAGCGATGCCGCGATGGCTGGCGCACTCGCCAATGGCATAGATGCGCGGATCGTAGGTTTGCAGGGTGTCATTGACCAGAATCCCGCGATTGCACGGGATGCCGGCGCGTTCCGCCAGTTCGGTGTTGGGGCGGATGCCGGCCGCCATCACCACCAGATCGGCAGGGATGATCTCGCCGTTCTTGAACTGCACCGAGCCGACCCGGCCATTGCCCGCGTCGTGCAGAGCCTGGGTCTGCTCGCACAGACGAAAGTGCAGGCCACGGGCTTCGAGGGCGCTTTGCAGCAGTTGCCCGCTGGTCTTGTCCAGTTGCCGCTCCAGCAGCCATTCGCCGATGTGCACCACCGTGACGTGCATGCCGCGCAGCATCAGGCCGTTGGCGGCTTCGAGGCCAAGCAGGCCGCCGCCGATGACCACCGCGTGCTTGTGGGTTCGGGCGGTGTCGATCATGGCCTGGGTGTCGGCGATGTCGCGGTAACCGATCACCCCCTGCAAGTCATTGCCGGGGATCGGCAGAATGAACGGTGTCGAACCGGTGGCGATCAGCAGGCGATCATATTCGGCCTCGGTGCCGTCTTCGGCGATCACCCGGCGTTTGACCCGGTCGATCTGTACCACCTTGCGGTTGAGCAGCAATTTGATGTGGTTTTCCAGGTACCAGTCGAGGTCGTTGAGGACGATCTCTTCGAAGGTCTGCTCACCGGCCAGCACCGGCGACAGCAGGATGCGGTTGTAGTTGGTGTGCGGTTCGGCACCGAAGACCGTGATGTCGTACAGCTCGTTGCTCAGCTTGAGCAGTTCTTCCAGGGTGCGAACCCCGGCCATGCCATTGCCGATCATCACCAGTTTGAGTTTTTTCATCAGGTTCTCCGGGGAGCGGTGGCTGGCCTCTTGTGGGCAGTCAGGCCGTGCTCGACAAAAGTTGCGCAAACAAAAAAAGGCGTCCCGCTAGTTGCCTAGCGAGGACGCCTTTGTCCTGGTCCCGTTCTCTCGGGAAGCGCAACCTTCGTCGTTGAAGGTTGGGCTTTATGTATGGTGAAACGGGTAATGCAGTGGTTGTGCCAAGTGGCAGGATGGCGTGTTTATTAGGCGGAAGCGGTTATAGACGGGATTTTTTGCACCGAATCGACGCGGGTTGCTCGTTCGCGGGGCATTCAGGCAGACAGAATTGCTGTGATTGGGGTGGTCTCTTCGCGAGCAGGCTCGCTCCCACAGTGGATCGGTGTCGTTCACAAATCCCCTGTGGGAGCGAGCCTGCTCGCGAATGACGCGACGCGGTCTCAGCCGTGAAACAACACCACCAGCAACACAAGATTTCCCAACAGCGCCAGCAATGCCACCGTCCGCCAGACCTTCAACGGCTCGCGCTCCAGCAAAGGCCTGGGCCGCACACTCAAACTGCGTCGCTCGCCTTGCTCCAGCACCAGCAACCATTCTTCAGCCGTTTCAAAGCGCTGTTGCGGATCGGCAGCCACGCCTCGCTCCAGACTCTGCGCAAGCCATTCCGGCATGTCCGGGCGGTAGCGACCGGCACTCACCGGCACACCGAAGCGCGGCCGTTGAAAGGCTTCGATTTCGCCATAGGGAAAATGCCCAGTGAGCAGGAAATACAAGGTCACGCCCACCGCGTACAGATCCTGTTGCGCACTCGGTGGCTCGCCGCGAAACGCTTCCGGGGCGATATAACTCGGGGTTCCCGGCAGCGTTGACGGTGCGTCTTCGGACAGGCCGGGGCAATACGCCAGACCGAAATCCAGCAGGCGCAACTCGCCATCGTCGCCCAGGTGCAGATTCTCCGGTTTGATGTCGCGGTGCAGAATCTGCCGTCGATGCAGCAGACCCACCGCCCGCAGCAGACGCTCGGCGATGTCCTGCCACTGTACCAACGGTAACGGGCTGCTGTGTTGAAACAGCCGCGCCAGGGTCATCCCGGAATATTCGCGCATCACATAGTACAAATGCTGACGCTGGGTGCCGCTGTGGACTTCAGGAAAATGCCGCCCGGCGACACGCCTGAGGAACCATTCTTCCGACAACAAGGCTTGCCCGGCCTGGGGATCGTCGGCCAGCCGTGACGGCAGGGTTTTCAACAACCAGCTCCGACCTTGCCCGTCCAGCACGCGATACAGCAGCGATTGCTGGCTCTGAGCGACAACGTTCTGCACCTGCCAGCCTTCGAACATCTGCGCGGTTTTCAACGCTGGCGGTAGTGGCCATTGCTGTAGGTGAATCAGCGCATCACCGATGCTCGCCTCACCGAGCGCATCGACCCGCACCAGCAGTGCACTGGCGTTGTCCTGACTGCCGGCCAGATGCGCGGCGTTGACCAGCGTGTGTGCGGCGCTGTCGAGATTCGGTTGATCGCGCAGGATCGCTGCAATCGCGGTATCGCCCACAGTCGACCACACGCCGTCGCTGAGCAGCACGAAACATTCACCCTCGCGCAACTCGCCGTCGAGAAAGTCCAGCACCAGATGCTGATCCAGCCCCAGCGCACGCTTGAGCACGTGCTGCATGCCCGGCTGCTCCCAGACATGATCCTGCGATATCCGCTGCAAAGCGTCGGCGTGCCAGCGATAGACCCGACAATCGCCGACGTGGGCCAGTGTGAAACGCTGGCCGCGCAGGATGAGCGCGCTGACGGTGGTGAGCAGTGGCTGTCCGCCGCCGTTGGCCTGTAACCAGCGGTTTTGTGCGAGCAGCAGGCGATCCAGTGCCTGGGCCACGCTCCAGGTTTGCGGCGTGGCGTAGTAGTCCAGCGCCAGTGCTTGCAGGGTCGAGCGTGCGGCCAGGCCGCCGTCGGCGCACTGGCTGACCCCATCGGCAATGGCGACCAGATAGCCTTTGCTCGCGGCCAGCGCCGGGGCGGGTGTCACCAGGCGCAGGGCGTCCTGGTTTTCCGCGCGCGGTCCGGTGGCGCTGGCCTGGGCAAAGCTCAGTTGCAGGGGCATTGCCGCCTCACACGCGCGCAGCAGTGACCGCCGCCGAACCCCAGGTGGTTCTCCAGCGCCGCTTGACCCCGTGCAGGCCGAACCACGCCAGCACGCCGAGGCTGGCGAACAACCACAGCGCCAGTTGATAGCTGCCGGTGCTTTGCTTGATCGCGCCCATGCCGGCCGCCAGGGCAAAGCCGCCGATGCCACCGGCCATGCCGATCAGTCCGGTCATCACGCCGATCTCCAGACGGAAGCGTTGCGGCACCAACTGGAACACCGCGCCATTGCCGGCGCCGAGCCCGAGCATGGTGCAGACGAACAGCGCCAGGGCGGCGTAGGAACTGGGCAGGTTGAAACCGACGGCAGCGATGCAGATCGCCGCCACGGTGTACATCGCCAGCAAGGTGCGGATGCCGCCGAAGCGATCCGCCAACGCGCCGCCCAGCGGACGCATCAGGCTGCCACCGAACACGCAGGCAGCGGTGTAGTAACCCGCCGTGACAGGACTCAGACCGTATTGGTCGTTGAAGTAGCCGGGCAGGGCGCTGGCCAGGCCGATGAAGCCGCCGAAGGTCACGCTGTAGAAAAACATGAACCACCAACTGTCGCGGTCGCCGAGGGCCTTGAAGTAGTCGGCCATGGCTTTGGCCTTGGGCCGCTGCGGGGCGTTTTTCGCCAGCCAGGCGAACAGCACCAGCGTCAGGATCAACGGAATCAGGGCAAAACCGAACACGTTGCTCCAGCCGAACGACGCGGCCAGCACCGGGGCTATCAGCGCGGCGAACACGGTGCCGGAGTTGCCGGCGCCAGCGATGCCCATCGCCTTGCCTTGATGTTGCGGCGGATACCATTGCGAGGCCAGCGGCAGGGCCACAGCAAACGAGGCACCGGCCATGCCGAGGAACAGCCCCAGCAGCAGAGCCTGTTCATAACTGTGGATACCGAGTTTCCACGCACCGAACAGCGCGCAGATCACGATCACCTGGCCGATCAGCCCGGCGGTCTTCGGCGACAGACGATCGGCCAGCATGCCCATCACAAAGCGCAGCACCGCACCGGCGAGTATCGGCGTCGCCACGACCAGCCCGCGTTGTTGGGTGCTCAGGTGCAGGTCGGCGGCGATCTGCACCGCCAATGGGCCGAGCAGGTACCAGACCATGAAGCTCAGGTCGAAATACAGGAACGCTGCGAACAGGGTCGGGGTGTGGCCGGATTTCCAGAAGCTTGAATTCATCGCGCACCTCAGCTGAAAAGAGTCTCGAAAGGAGTCACAGCAGGTGGAGCGCCGCCACGGCCGCACCACCGGCCCCGGGCTGTGGGGCCAAAACGCAAAAACGCCGCTACCTGGTTCGCCGATGGGGCGAGCGGGGTGAGCGACGTCTTTGTCGTGGGTGGGGCAACCGCCGTTGGTTACCTGTGCGGAATGCTTAGCCAGATTTGTGCCAAGGATCAAAAGATCGCAGCCTTCGGCAGCTCCTACAGGAAATTGCGTGCCTTTGTAGGAGCTGCCGAAGGCTGCGATCTTTTGCTCTTCAATCAGCCGAGCAACTCACTCATGGCAATGATTTGCTCCGCCACCTGAATCAGTTTCTGCTGGCGGCTCATGGCCTGGCGGCGCATCAGGGTGTAAGCCTCTTCTTCGTTGCAGTCCTTCATTTTCATCAGCAGCCCTTTGGCCAGCTCGATGCGTTTGCGCTCGGCCAGTTGCTGGTCGCGGGCCAGCAGTTGCGCGCGCAAGGCCTGATCGCTTTCGAAGCGGGCCATGGCCACATCGAGAATCGGCTGCAGGCGCTGGGCGTGGATGCCTTCGACGATGTAGGCGCTGACCCCGGACTTGATCGCCTGACGCATCACCCCCGGGTCGTGTTCGTCGGTGAACATCACGATCGGCCGGGGCTGGTCACGGCTGACCAGCACCACTTGCTCCATCACATCGCGGCCCGGTGACTCGGTATCGATCAGGATCACGTCCGGGCGCACCGTTTCGACGCGGGCCGGCAGGTCGATGATCAGGCCGGACTCATCGATGACCTCGAAACCCGCCTCGGTGAGCGCGGCTTTCAGGCGCCCGACTTTTTTCGCGGTGTCGTTGATCAGCAGAATGCGCAGCATATTGGCGGTCTCCTGTCAGCGGCGGGCGAGCAGAGGAGCGGCGTCGCTCAGGGCGTGCAGCTTGAAACTGCGGGCGTATGCGGCCGGATCGCTGCCGTCCCAGACTTTGCCATCGAGCAACTGGCTGCTGCGCATCTCCTTGCCCCACGCGGCGACACCGACGGCGGTGGCGGCTTCGCGGTAGATGTCCAGTTGCTGAACCTGGCGGGCCACCGCGAGGTAGTCGGGATCCTCGCGCAACAGGCCCCAGCGGCGGAATTGGGTCATGAACCACATGCCGTCGGACAGGTACGGCAGATTTACCTCGCCGTTGCTGTGAAAACGCAAGGCGTGCGGATCCTGCCAGCGATTGCCGAGGCCGTCGGCGTAATCACCGAGAAAACGCGGTTCGATGCAGGACAGCGGGGCGTCGAGGTATTCCGGGGCGCTCAGCAACTGCGCGGTGCTGCGGCGGTTTTCCGCGCTTTGTTCAATGAAGCGGCTGGCCTCGAGAATCGCCATTACCAGCGCCCGGGCGCTGTTGGGGTATTGCTCGACGAACGCGCGGGTGCAGCCGAGGACTTTCTCCGGATGATCGGGCCAGATGCTCTGGCTGGTCGCCAGGGTGAACCCCAGATCCTGTTGCACGGCAGCCGCCGACCATGGCTCACCGACGCAGAAACCATCGATGCGCCCGGCTTGCAGGTGCGCGACCATTTGCGGCGGCGGCACCACCACGCTGTCGACGTCCTGCAACGGATGAATGCCCTGACTCGCCAGCCAGTAATACAGCCACATCGCGTGGGTACCGGTGGGAAAAGTCTGGGCGAAGGTCAGTTTTGCGCGGGTTTGGTGCGCGTGCCGATCCAGCGCTTCAGGACTGGTCACGCCCAGTTGCTGCAAACCGTGGGACAGGTTGAGGCTCTGGCCATTCTGGTTCAGCCCCATCAGCACCGCCATGTCACTCGGCGCCACGCCGCCGATGCCCAGATGCACTGCGTAAATCAGCCCGTACAGGCTGTGGGCGACATCCAGTTCACCGCTGACCAGTTTGTCGCGCAACGTCGCCCAGGACGCCTGGCGCTTGAGGTTGATTGTCAGGCCGTAAGGCTGGGCAAAGCCTTGCGTGGCGGCCACGACCACCGAGGCGCAATCGCTCAGGGCCATGTAGCCGAGGTTGATCACACTCTTTTCCGGGGCATCACTGCCGTTGACCCAGGCCAGCGGCCCTACGGACGAATCACTCATATAAAGCCACCTTGAAAAAAAACGCCGTCCCAGTTTTTGCTCAGGCAAAACCTGCGAACGACGCCATTGTCCGTGCCCGCCCGCCGTCATTGGCCTGGGGGCTGATAACCCTGAAAGTGCAAGGCATATGCCAGTCAGGCTGATTTGCCTGTGCGCCTCGCGCCGGGGGGCGATGCCCGGCTATAATCGCCGCCTCTTTTCGCCGCCCGAGTCATCGCCGCCCATGTACACCCTGGCCCGTCAGCTGTTGTTCAAACTTTCCCCGGAAACCTCCCACGATCTGTCGCTGGATCTGATCGGCGCGGGTGGGCGTTTGGGCCTCAACGGCATGCTGTGCAAGAAGCCGGCGAACCTGCCGGTGACGGTCATGGGCCTGGACTTCCCGAATCCGGTGGGTCTGGCGGCCGGTCTGGACAAGAACGGCGCGGCCATCGACGGTTTCTCGCAACTGGGTTTCGGCTTTGTCGAAATCGGCACCGTGACCCCGCGTCCGCAACCGGGCAACCCGAAACCACGGATCTTCCGCCTGCCGGAGGCCGAGGCGATCATCAATCGCATGGGCTTCAACAACCTCGGTGTGGATAACCTGCTGGCGCGGGTCGCTGCAGCCAAATACAAGGGCGTGCTGGGGATCAACATCGGCAAGAACTTCGACACTCCGGTCGAACGCGCCGTGGATGACTACCTGATTTGCCTGGACAAGGTGTATGCCCACGCCAGCTATGTCACGGTCAACGTCAGCTCGCCCAATACCCCGGGCCTGCGCAGCCTGCAGTTCGGTGATTCGCTCAAGCAGTTGCTGGCGGACTTGGCCACGCGCCGTGCCGAACTGGCCCTGCGTCACGGCAAACATGTACCGCTGGCGATCAAGATCGCTCCGGACATGACCGACGAAGAAACCGCGCAAGTGGCTCAGGCGCTGATCGAAACCGGAATGGACGCAGTGATCGCCACCAACACCACCCTGAGTCGCGTCGGCGTCGAAGGCATGGAGCACGGTGACGAGGCGGGCGGTTTGTCCGGCGCCCCGGTGCGCGACAAGAGCACGCATACCGTGAAGGTGTTGGCTGAGGAGCTGGGTGGTCGGTTGCCGATCATTGCGGCGGGTGGCATCACTGAAGGCAAGCATGCGGCCGAGAAAATCATGGCGGGTGCGAGTCTGGTGCAGATTTACTCGGGCTTCATCTACAAAGGCCCGGCCTTGATTCGTGAATCGGTCGACGCGATTGCCGCGCTGCGCAAATAACCCAGGCTGACCCGGTCAATGTAGGAGCTGCCGAAGGCTGCGATCTTTTGAAGTTGTTTTTTAATATCAAAAGCAAGATCAAAAGATCGCAGCCTGCGGCAGCTCCTACATGAGATGTGTGTCATTTCAGGCAAGCATAAAAAAGGGCTCCTCGAAGGAGCCCCTGGGCCGTAGCCCGCCGTCCGGGAAGGACGTGCATGGTAAGTCGCTAAAAATTCAGATTGTCGTGTTGCAATAAGTGCCCTGTGTCAGCCGACGGCGTGAAGTTCGTTGAGTCTGTGGATCCCCGCAGTGCCGGTCATACCGTCCCAGTTGTCGCCGCGTCCTTCTCGCCAGCCGTTGATCCAGGCTTGACGTACCGACGGTAGAGTAAATGGGCAAAGCTCGCGGGATTTGCCACCAACGCCATATTGATATCCGCGCAAAAATGCTCTTTCCAACGGATCACGCTTAAGTCTTCTCATAGGGTGTTTCCCTCACTTGTTGACTGTTTTCGTCGCGTTGACCTCAATCGAGGTCTGGCAGAAAAACTCTGCCGTTGGGCGGCTCGCTGCCGGCGTGGCGAGCCAAGGTGTTGACGCCGTTGCGACGTCAACCTGTGGTCAGTTCTAACCAATGAGTCACAGCGAGGGAATGATCGTTTTGTCATAAGGACGTAACGAAAGTAGTGCTACAGCCATAAGTAACGACGGGTTTCATGAAGGTTTCTGCAGCAAACCCCGGTATGATCGGCCCCGCGCTGGATGATGGAGTTAATCCTTTAGTGAGAATGACCCACGTTTGCGCTGGGGTAATATGCGACGAAGGGTCGCTTTAAGACTTTTTGTTTCATCAACTTTTTTATCTGTCCCGGCATCTAAGCTCTTTTAACCCGAGCAGCGGGGATGGAACGGCACACCTTCGTGCCACGCGGGCGTTCTTTTGGAAAAGCGCCTGATTGAAAACCGGATCGGCAATGCGTTGCCGGTTCACTAGCCAAAGGCTCTGGAAATACCATGTCCGATCGTTTCGAACTCTTCCTCACTTGCCCCAAAGGCCTTGAAGGCCTGCTCATCGAGGAAGCCGTCGGGCTTGGCCTTGAAGAGGCCCGCGAGCACACCTCCGCCGTGCGTGGCATGGCGACCATGGAAACCGCTTATCGCCTGTGCCTGTGGTCGCGTCTGGCCAACCGGGTGCTGCTGGTGCTCAAGCGCTTCCCGATGAAAGACGCTGAAGACCTGTACCACGGCGTGCTTGACGTCGAGTGGCAGGATCACATGCTCGCCGACGGCACTCTGGCCGTGGAATTCAGCGGTCACGGCTCGGGCATCGACAACACCCACTTCGGCGCGCTGAAAGTCAAAGACGCCATCGTCGACAAACTGCGTACCCCGCAAGGCGACCGTCCGTCGATCGACAAGCTCAACCCGGATCTGCGCATTCACCTGCGCCTGGATCGCGGCGAAGCGATTCTGTCCCTCGACCTGTCCGGTCACAGCCTGCACCAGCGTGGCTACCGCCTGCAGCAGGGCGCGGCGCCGTTGAAGGAAAACCTCGCGGCAGCGATCCTGATCCGTTCCGGCTGGCCGCGCATTGCGGCCGAAGGCGGCGCGCTGGCTGACCCGATGTGCGGTGTCGGTACGTTCCTAGTCGAAGCCGGGATGATCGCCGCCGACATGGCGCCGAACCTGCGCCGTGAGCAGTGGGGCTTCACCGCCTGGCTGGGGCACGTTCCGGCGCTGTGGAAAAAACTCCATGAAGAAGCCGTCGAGCGTGCCGCTGCCGGTCTGGCCAAGCCGCCGCTGTGGATTCGCGGTTACGAAGCCGACCCGCGCCTGATTCAACCGGGTCGCAACAACGTCGAGCGTGCCGGTCTGAGCGAGTGGATCAAGATCTATCAGGGCGAAGTCGCGACCTTCGAGCCGCGTCCGGACCAGAACCAGAAAGGTCTGGTGATCTGCAACCCGCCGTACGGCGAGCGTCTGGGCGACGAAGCCAGCCTGCTTTACCTCTATCAGAACCTTGGCGAGCGCCTGCGTCAGGCCTGCCTGAACTGGGAAGCGGCGGTGTTCACCGGCGCGCCGGATCTGGGCAAGCGCATGGGCATTCGCAGCCACAAACAGTATTCGTTCTGGAACGGCGCGTTGCCGTGCAAACTGCTGTTGATCAAAGTGCTGCCGGATCAGTTCGTCACCGGCGAGCGGCGGACCCCGGAACAGCGTCAGGCCGAGCGTGAGCAAGCCGCTTACGATCAAACCCCGAACGAGCCGCAAGAGCGCAAGTTCAACAAGAACGGCAACCCGATCAAACCGACGCCAGCCCCGGCCCCGGTGATCGAGCAGCCGCGCCTGAGCGAAGGCGGGCAGATGTTTGCCAACCGCCTGCAGAAAAACCTCAAGGCAATGAGCAAGTGGGTCAAGCGCGAAGGCATCGACTGCTACCGCGTCTACGATGCCGACATGCCGGAATACGCCATGGCCATCGACCTGTATCACGACTGGGTGCACGTGCAGGAATACGCCGCGCCGAAGTCGATCGATCCGGAAAAGGCCTCGGCACGCATGTTCGACGCCCTGGCCGCGATCCCGCAGGCGCTGAACGTCGACAAGAGCCGCGTGGTGGTCAAACGCCGCGAGCGTCAGAGCGGCACCAAGCAGTACGAGCGTCAGGCTGCGCAAGGCAAGTTCAATGAAGTCAGCGAGGGCGGCGTGAAGTTGCTGGTCAACCTCACCGACTACCTCGATACCGGCCTGTTCCTCGATCACCGTCCGATGCGCATGCGTATTCAGAAAGAGGCTGCCGGCAAGCGCTTCCTCAATTTGTTCTGCTACACCGCGACGGCCAGCGTACACGCGGCCAAGGGCGGCGCGCGCAGCACCACCAGCGTCGACCTGTCGAAGACTTACCTCGACTGGGCGCGGCGCAACCTGTCGCTGAACGGCTTCTCCGACAAGAACCGTCTGGAGCAGGGCGACGTGATGGCGTGGCTGGAAAGCAGCCGCGACGAATACGACCTGATCTTCATCGACCCGCCGACCTTCTCCAACTCCAAGCGCATGGAAGGTATCTTTGACGTGCAGCGTGACCAGGTGCAGTTGATCGACCTGGCCATGGCGCGCCTGGCTCCGGGCGGCGTGCTGTACTTCTCCAACAACTTCCGCAAGTTCCAGCTGGAGGAGAACCTCGCCGAGCGTTACGCAGTCGAGGAAATCAGCGCGCAGACCATTGATCCGGATTTCGCCCGCAATATCAAGATTCACCGCGCCTGGAAAATCACGGCGCGTTGACACTTGCCGTGGTTGGATCCACAGAGCCTTGATTTTTAAAGGCTCTTGGATCCGATCAGCGCTAGCCAAATTAATGGCTAATAGCTATAACTCAACGCATGGCCAATGGGGTTTTCCCCCGAAACAATGGCGTCGTGAGTTGCCCCTATGTCGTTGCACCCCGTGCGCCCAAAGATTCTGGGTTTTATCAGTGAAGACGTCTCGGCCTGGCTGGTCGCGATACTGGTATTGCTCGCCGGCGGGATTCTCACGGGGCTGCTCGCCTGGGCCACCCTCAATCAGTTTCACCATCAACTGCGCCAACGCTTTCAGCTGCTGGCCAATGAGCGTTACAGCCGCATCGAAGAACGTTTCCAGGATCAGGAACAGCGTCTCGACGGCCTGCGCCGTTTTTTCGCCAACTCCGATTCGGTCTCACGCAGCGAATTCGACGGCTATGCCAAACCGCTTCTGTTACGCACCCAGGCCTATTCCTATGCGCCGCGGGTCAGCCGTGCCGAGCGTCCGGCGATCGAACAAGCGGTGCGTAGCGAAGGGTTCAGCACCTTCACCTTTCGCGAGCTGAATGCTGACGGCCAGTTGCAGACCGCCGGTGATCGTCCCGAATACGTTCCGGTGATCTACACCCAGAGCCAGAGCCGCTTGCCCACCCCGCTGGGCTATGACCTGCTGGCGCAACCGTTGCGCCGGGCGACGCTGGAACGCGCCGACCGCAGCGGGCACATGGCGGTGTCGCAGCCGCTGCATCTGGTGGGGATTGATCCGGCCTATGCCCGGGGCGTCTTGCTGCTGGCGCCGGTCACCGAGGAGGGCGCGGCGAAAGGTTCTGCGCAAGGGTACGTGATGGCGGTGATCAGCATGCAGCAGTTGCTGGCCGACGGACTGCCGGAGGAAACCCAGGATTTCCTCACGGTGCGTATTCTCGACCTGTCCACCGACGATCAGCATGAAGTGCTCTACGAGTCCGCCAACAAGGCCGGGGCCAGCGACCTGTCCGCCACACGCTTGGTTCGCATGGCCGACCATGATTATCAAGTGGACATTCAGCCCAGCGAGGCATTTTTACAGGCCAACCATTCTTCCATCAGCAGCCTGGTGGTGCTGGGCGCGCTGCTGAGCCTGTTGCTCAGCGCGTTGCTGTATGTGCTGGTCAGTCAACGCCAGCGCGCCCTGCGCATGGTCGAACTGCGCACGCAGGAGCTGCACGCCCGCGAGCAGGAGTTGCGCGGCACCCACGGTCAGTTGCGCGGCGTGCTGAATGCCGCGACCCAGGTGGCGATCATTGCCACGGATCTGCGCGGGGTGATCAACACCTTCAACCCCGGCGCGGAACAGATGCTTGGCTACAGCAGCGCCGATGTGGTCGGGCACATGACCCTGGAAAACCTGCATCTGCCGCGAGAGCTGGCGGCGCGTTCGGCGGAGTTGAGTGCGCGTTACGGCAAGAGCATTCCGACCTGCCACGCGATGCTGGTCGAGGGCGGCGAGGTCGGCGGTCATGAGGCGCGCGAATGGACGCTGGTGCGCAGCGACGGCAGTCATCTGCCGGTGAACATGCTCGCCACCCCGGTGCTCGATGAGCAGGGTTTGTGGGTCGGGCATCTGGCGATCTGCATCGACATCACCGAGCGCAAGCGCGTGCACGAAGCGCTGGCGGCGCGCGATGTATTGCTGAAAAAGCTCAGCGCCCATGTGCCCGGCGGCATCTACCAGTTCAAGATGGAATTCGACGGGCGCTTCAGCGTGATCTATGCCAGCGACGGCATCCGCGAGATCTACGAGCTGGAGCCGGACGTGCTGCTGCTCAATGCCGAGGCGATTTTCACCCGCATCCATCCACAAGACGTCTCGCGAGTGCGCAGCTCGATCCGTGCTTCGGCGGACAGCCTCAGCCCATGGCGCGAGGAATACCGTGTGCAGTTGCCCGAGCGCGGCCTGCGCTGGGTGCGCGGCGAGGCGACGCCGGAGGAATTGCCGGGCGGCGGCGTGCTGTGGCACGGCTACATCTCGGACATTTCCGACTTGAAACGGGTGGAAGAGGAATTGCGGGCGCTGTCGGTCACCGACTCGCTGACCGGCATCCACAACCGCCGCTACTTCCAGGAGCGCTTGACCACCGAAATGGCCCGGGTCGAGCGCGGCGGCGGTGAGCTGTCGGTGATCATGCTCGACATCGACCACTTCAAACGCATCAACGACCAGTACGGCCATGCCGTAGGCGACCGGGTGCTGCAGGCGGTGTGCGAGCGCATCGGCCATCGTTTACGGCGGACTGATGTGTTCTGTCGTCTCGGTGGTGAAGAGTTCATGGTGCTGTGCCCAGACATCGACGGCGAGCATGCGTACATGCTGGCGGTGGAGTTGTGGCAAGGCCTGCGCAGCGCGCCGGTGGACGTGGTCGGGGTGGTGACGGCCAGTTTCGGCATCGCCAGCTGGCGTCCGGGGGAAGGCGCGGATGCGCTGCTGCTGCGGGCGGATTCCGGGGTGTATGCGGCGAAGCAGGGCGGGCGCGATCGGGTGGAGCAGATGAGCTGAGATTCAATACACCACAATCCTTTGGGAGCTGGCTTGCCAGTGATAGGGGCGTTTCAGTCAGCATCTTCGGTGGCTGACATTCCGCTATCGCTGGCAAGCCAGCTCCCACAGGGTTTGGTGGTGTTCGCAGTATCGTATTACAGCGCCGAAGCGGTCTGCGGCAGGCGCGGCTGCTTGTACAGATCCAGCAGCACCTGATCCAGCACCGACGACGCGCCGAACGGGGCTTTGTCGTTGAGGATCGCCACCACCGCCCAGGTATTGCCGTTGACGTCGCGGCTGAAGCCGGCGATGGCGCGCACGGTGTTCAGGGTGCCGGTCTTGACGTGGGCTTCGCCGCGCATCGCGGTGGTCTTTAGGCGTTTACGCATGGTGCCGTCGGTGCCGGCAATCGGCAGCGAGCTGATGTACTCGGCAGCGTATGGGCTGTGCCAGGCGGCTTGCAGCATGTTGGCCATCTCGCGGGCGCTGACGCGTTCGGCGCGCGACAGCCCGGAGCCGTTTTCCATCACCAGGTGCGGCGCGGTGATGCCTTTCTTCGCCAGCCACTGGCGGACTACGCGTTGTGCGGCCTTGGCGTCGTCACCGTCGGCTTCGTTGCGGTACTTCTGACCGAGGCTCAGGAACAGCTGCTGGGCCATGGTGTTGTTACTGTATTTGTTGATGTCGCGGATGATTTCCGCCAGATCCGGCGAGTAGGCGCGGGCCAGCAGCTTGGCGCTGCTCGGGGTCGCGGCGAGGCGATCCTTGCCCTGGATGCTGCCGCCCAGTTCTTTCCAGATCGCGCGCACGGCGCCAGCGGTGTAGGTCGCGTGGTCGAGCAGCGACAGGTAAGTCTGCGAGTTGCAGCCATCGCCCAACTGGCCGGCGACGGTCACGGTCACGCTGCCATCAGGCTGGGTCACCGGGTTGTAGCGCACGCCACCGGTGCACTGCTTGGAGTTGAGCGCCTTGACCGTGTTTTCGATGCGCACGCTGGCAATCGGCGGTTCCACCGAGATCAGCACCCGGCCACCGTCATTGCGCGCGACGAAGCGCAGGGCCTTGAGGTTGACCAGCAGCGAGTCGGGTTTGACCAGGAACGGTTTGTTCTCGTCGTTGCCGTCGTCGTTGAATTCCGGCAGTTGTGGCTGGATGAAGAAGCTGCGGTCGAGGATCAGGTCGCCGGTGACCTGGGTCACGCCGTTGGCGCGCAGGTCGCGCATCAGCAGCCAGAGTTTTTCCATGTTCAGTTTCGGATCGCCGCCACCCTTGAGGTACAGGTTGCCATTGAGGATGCCGCCGCTCAGGTCGCCATCAGTGTAGAACTCGGTTTTCCACTGATGGTTGGGGCCGAGCATTTCCAGCGAGGCGTAGGTGGTGACCAGTTTCATGGTCGAGGCCGGGTTGACCGAGACATCGGCGTTGTACACGGTCGGATTGCCCGGGCCGTCGAGCGGGATCATCACCAGCGACAGCGCGGTCGGCTGCAGTTTGCTGGCCTTTAGGGCTTTCTCGACGTTGGGGGTGAGGGCGGTATTGATAGTGGCAGCGGCAACCGGCAGGGCCAGGGGCAGAAGAAGGCCGGCAAGAAACAGAGGACGCAACGATTTGATCATATGAAATAAAACCCTGCAAAAGAGGGGAGAAATAACGAGGGCATGGATGAAAAAGCCCTCAGTGGTCATGAAAGTGTCGGCATTATGCCCCAAGGTGTAACAGCTTGTGCCTTGCCCGGGGCGGCCATTTCGTTATTTTTTTTACAGGCGGTCGGCCATAGCGCCCAGAGAGTCGGGCAATTGACGGCTTAAACTGGTAAAGTGCCGGCCGTTATTACTTAAGAGGATTGTTCCAATGGCGACTAACCGTTCCCAGCGTCTGCGCAAAAAACTGTGCGTTGATGAATTTCAAGAGCTGGGTTTCGAACTGAACCTGGACTTCAAAGAAGACTTGTCCGAAGAAGCCATTGACGCTTTCCTCGAAGCATTTATCAAAGAAGCCATGGAGGCCAACGGTCTGGGTTATGTCGGCGGCGATGACTTCGGTCTGGTGTGCCTGCAGAAGCGTGGCTCGGTCAACGAAGAGCAGCGCGCTGCCGTTGAAGCCTGGCTGAAAAACCGTAGCGAACTGACCGGCATGACCGTCAGCCCGCTGCTGGACGTCTGGTATCCGGAAAAGCCGATCAACGCGGCCAAGTGATACTGAAAAAAACGGCGACCTTCGGGTCGCCGTTTTTTTGCAAGATCAAAAGATCGCAGCCTTCGGCAGCTCCTACATCGGGATATGCGTTTCCCTGTAGGAGCTGCCGAAGGCTGCGATCTTTTGCTTTAAGCTTTACGCCAGTTGAGTATCAGCAAGGTCAGCACCCCCGCCACAATCCCCCAGAACGCCGAACCGATGGAAAACAGCGTCAACCCCGACGCCGTGACCATGAACGTGATCAGCGCCGCCTCGCGTTCTTTCACCTCGGTCATGGCAATGCTCAAACCGTTGATGATTGAACCGAACAGCGCCAGCGCGGCAATCGACAGCACCAGCTCTTTCGGCAGCGCGGCAAACAGCGCCGCCAATGTCGCGCCGAACACCCCGGCAATCCCGTAGAAAATCCCGCACCAGACCGCGGCGGTGTAGCGTTTGTTGCGATCTTCATGGGCGTGCGGCCCGGTGCAGATGGCTGCGCTGATCGCCGCGAGGTTGATGCCGTGGGAGCCGAACGGCGCCAGCAACAGCGAGGCGATGCCGGTGGTGGTGATCAGTGGCGAGGCCGGGACGTTGTAGCCGTCGGCGCGCAGCACGGCGATGCCGGGCATGTTCTGCGAGGTCATCGCCACCACGAACAGCGGAATGCCGATGCTGATGGTCGCGGCCAGCGAAAAGTGCGGCGTGGTCCAGACTGGCGTCGCCACTTCCAGATGAAAGCCGCTGAAATCCAGCAGCCCCATGAAGCCCGACAGCGCGGTGCCGATCAGCAATGCAGCGAGCACCGCGTAACGCGGCGACAGGCGCTTGACCAGCAGATAGGTGAAAAACATCCCCAGCACCAGCCCGGTACGGTGTTGTGCGGCGACGAAGATTTCGCTGCCGATCTTGAACAGAATCCCCGCCAGCAACGCCGCCGCCAGCGATGCCGGGATTTTTTTCACCAAGCGTTCGAAGCTGCCGGTCAGCCCACAAATGGTCACCAGTACTGCGCAAGTGATGTAGGCGCCGATGGCCTCACCGTAGCTGACACCGCCCAGGCTGGTGATCAGCAGGGCTGCACCGGGGGTCGACCAGGCGATGGTGATCGGTGTGCGATAGCGCAGCGACAAGCCGATCGAACACACCGCCATGCCGATCGAGATCGCCCAGATCCACGAGGAAATCTGTCCGCTGCTCAGGCCCGCCGCTTGCCCGGCCTGGAACATCAGCACCAGCGAACTGGTGTAGCCGGTCATCATTGCAATGAACCCGGCAACGATCGCTGAGGGCGAAGTGTCGGCGAGAGGGCGCAGGCGGGTGTAGGTGGCGTCGTTCATGACGGCGGTGTTCCTTATACAGATGAAGATCCCCGCAATTACGCTGAACTGTGTAGGAGCTGCCGAAGGCTGCGATCTTTTGATTTTGATGTTTGAAAGCAAGATCAAAAGATCGCAGCCTTCGGCAGCTCCTACATAAGAGCAGGTGTGCGCAAAGGCGGATTCTGCGATCAAGCCTAAACTCAATCGTAACGGATCGTTGCAATACAGCCGTGGTCACAAACAGCCATACAGTCGTGTTGCCACCATCCATTGTGTACAATCGCGCTGTTTTTTACGCGATACTTGCCAGCGACCTACTGTGCCGTATTACAGTCACGGTCTATTCGCCGCAGTTCTCCCGACTCGAGTGCCCATGAACGAACAGTTGCAACCCCTCAAGAAACAACCGCGAGCAGGCAAAGCCGGCCGCAGCGGAACCCAGGACGATATTGTCTACGCGCATATCTTCGAGGCCATCCTCGAACAGCGTCTGGCGCCCGGCACAAAATTGAGCGAAGAAGCGCTGGGGGAAATCTTCGGGGTCAGCCGCACCATCATTCGCCGCGCGCTGTCGCGTCTGGCCCATGAAGGCGTGGTGCTGTTGCGGCCGAACCGTGGCGCCGTCGTCGCCAGCCCGAGCGTAGAAGAAGCGCGCCAGGTGTTCATGGCCCGCCGTCTGGTGGAGCGCGCGATCACCGAACTGGCCGTGCAGCACGCCACCGCCGAGCAGATCGCCGAACTGCGCCAGATGGTCAACGACGAGCGTGACAGCTTCTCCCGTGGCGATCGTGGTGCCGGTATCCGTCTGTCCGGCGAATTCCACCTGAAACTGGCCGAAGCGGCGAAGAACGCGCCACTGATCAGCTTCCAGCGCAGCCTGGTCTCGCAGACCTCGCTGATCATCGCCCAGTACGAAAGCGGCAACCGCTCGCATTGCTCCTACGACGAGCACACCCAGTTGATCGACGCCATCGAAGCGCGCAACGGTGAGCTGGCGGTGGACCTGATGATGCACCACATGGATCACATCGACAGCAAGCTCAACCTTGATGAGGAAAGTGCGTCGGATGACCTGCATGCGGTGTTCTCGCATCTGTTGCAAACCAAGAAGCCTGGGCGCCCGGCGGCCAAGCTTTGAGCTGACACCGAGTCGCCCCAATCGCTGGCAAGCCAGCTCCCACAGGGATTTGTGGTGTTCACCGAATCTGCGATACACCGGAAAACCTGTGGGAGCTGGCTTGCCAGCGATAGCAATCTGACAGGCAACAAAAATCCCCCAGGCTGAAAAGCGCTGGGGGATTTTTTATGCCTTGGAACAACTCAGCGCTGATGCACCAAAGCCCCCGCCGCATACGTCTGCTGCACCGTGCGGTCATCCCCGAGCGTCATCAGCACAAACAACGTTTCGGCAATGTTGTTGGCCTGTTTCAGGCGATAGCTCAGCAGCGGCGTGGCGTTGTAGTCGAGTACCAGGAAGTCCGCATCAGAACCCGGTTGCAGGTTGCCGATCTTGTCTTCCAGGCGCAGTGCCCGCGCACCGCCCAGGGTCGCCAGGTACAGCGACTTGAACGGACTCAACCGCGCACCCTGCAATTGCATGACTTTGTAGGCTTCGTTCAGGGTTTGCAGCAGCGAGAAACTGGTACCGCCGCCGACGTCAGTGCCCAGACCGACGTTCAGTTTGTGCTTCTCGGCCATCGGCAGGTTGAACAGGCCGCTGCCGAGGAAGAAGTTCGAAGTCGGGCAGAACGAGATCGCCGAGCCGGTTTCCGCCAGCCGCGCGCATTCGTCGTCGCACAGGTGCACGCCGTGGGCGAATACCGAGCGCTCGCCGAGCAGCTGGTAGTGATCGTAGACGTCCAGATAGCCCTTGCGCTCCGGGAACAGTTCCTTGACCCACTCGATTTCCTTGAGGTTCTCGCTGATGTGGGTCTGCATGTACAGATCCGGGTATTCGGTCAGCAGTTGGCCGGCGAGGGTCAGTTGTTCCGGGGTGCTGGTCGGGGCGAAGCGCGGGGTAACCGCGTAATGCAGGCGGCCCTTGCCGTGCCAGCGCTCGATCAGCGCCTTGCTCTCGACGTAGCTGGATTCGGCGGTGTCGGTCAGATAGTCCGGCGCGTTGCGGTCCATCATCACCTTGCCGGCGATCATCCGCAGGTCGAGCTTCTCGGCGGCCTCGAAAAACGAATTCACCGACTGCGGATGCACGCTGCCGAACACCAGCGCAGTGGTGGTGCCGTTGCGCAGCAGCTCCTTGATGAAGATATCGGCCACGTCGTCGGCGTGGGCCTTGTCACCGAACTGGCTTTCGCACGGGAAGGTGTAGGTGTTGAGCCAGTCCAGCAGTTGTTCGCCGTAGGCTCCGACCATGCCGGTTTGCGGCAGGTGGATGTGGGTGTCGATGAAGCCCGGGGTGATCAGCGCGTCCTGATAGTGGGTGATCTCGATGTCCGCCGGCAGGGTCGGCAGCAATTCACTGGCGTGGCCGAGGGCGCTGATCTTGCCGCCATCGACCACCAGCAGGCCGTCCTCGAAATATTCGTAGGAGGCTTCGATCCCGACTTCGGCGGGGTCGGCGATGCTGTGCAGGATGGCGGCGCGGTAGGCTTTGCGAGTCAGAGGCATGAGGGTTCTCTAATCAGTTTGAGGCTTTGAGTTTGGCGGCCTGACTGCGCCGCGAAACCGGCAGCAGTTTGGCAATCGGTTCGGCGCTGGCGGTGTGCTGGCCGAAATTGGCGTTATAGGTGGCGATGATTTCGCCGGCGATGGAGATGGCGATTTCCACAGGCAGTTTGCCTTTGACTTCGCCGATGCCCATCGGGCAGCGCATGCGTTGCACGACGCCACTGTCGAAACCGCGATCCCGCAGGCGATGTTCGAATTTGACGCGTTTGGTCTTCGAACCGATCAGGCCGAAGTAAGCGAAGTCGTTGCGCTTGAGGATCGCGGCCGTCAGTTCCAGGTCGAGCTGATGGTTGTGGGTCATGACGATGCAGTAGCTTCCCGCGGGCAGGTCGTCGATTTCATCCACAGGCTCTTCGGCGACGATTTTACGCACGCCGTGGGGGATCTGTTCCGGGAATTCCTCTTCCCGCGAATCGATCCAGCGTACCCGGCACGGCAGGCTGGCGAGCAGCGGCACCAACGCCCGGCCAACATGCCCGGCGCCGAACACGGCGATCTGCGCCTGCACCTGGCCCATCGGTTCGAACAGCAACACGGTGGCGCCACCGCAGCACTGGCCGAGGCTGGCACCAAGGCTGAAACGCTCCAGATGAGTG
This sequence comes from Pseudomonas sp. W15Feb9B, assembly GCF_000828175.1. Classification (NCBI taxonomy): domain Bacteria; kingdom Pseudomonadati; phylum Pseudomonadota; class Gammaproteobacteria; order Pseudomonadales; family Pseudomonadaceae; genus Pseudomonas; species Pseudomonas sp. W15Feb9B. Next base: position 61,809 of record NZ_JTKF01000015.1, read on the forward strand.
TCCTGCTTGCCGCTGGCGAGCATCTCGCGGGCGATCTGCATGGCTTTGTATTCCAGGTGCCCGCCACCGATGGTGTCGAAGGTCTGACGGGCGCTGACGACCATTTTCGAGCCGGCATTGCGCGGGGTCGAGCCGAGTTCTTCGATGATCGTCACCAGAACACAGGGTTCGCCCTGGTTCTGCAGGTCGGCGAGGGCGTCGATCCAGTTGTACATATGTCACCCCTACAACATCGTTGTCTGTTCAGGCCTCATCGCTGGCAAGCCAGCTCCCACAGGTTTGTGGTGTACCGCAAATCCTGAAATCACCACAGATCACTGTGGGAGCTGGCTTGCCAGCGATTGGCCGCGCCTCGGTCTAGAGCGGAGCCAACTCGGTTTCAGCTTCGACCGCTTTCACAGTCTTGAGCTGGCGCATCTGCTCACACCCCCACAACACCCGCTCCGGGGTCGCCGGCGCATCGATCTGCGGTTGATGCTTATAGTCACCGAGGCTCGCCACCGCGTCCTTGATCGCGCACCACGCGGCAATCCCGAGCATGAACGGCGGCTCACCCACAGCCTTGGAATGGAACACCGTGTCTTCCGGGTTCTTGCGGTTTTCCACCAGGTTCACCCGCAGGTCCAGCGGCATGTCCGCCACGGCCGGGATCTTGTAGCTGGCCGGGCCGTTGGTCATCAGCTTGCCCTTGTTGTTCCAGACCAGCTCTTCCATGGTCAGCCAGCCCATGCCCTGGATGAAACCGCCCTCGACCTGACCGATGTCGATGGCCGGGTTCAGCGAGGCGCCGACGTCGTGGAGGATGTCGGTACGCAGCATCTTGTACTCGCCGGTCAGGGTGTCGACGATCACTTCGCAGCACGCCGCACCGAAGGCGAAGTAGTAGAACGGTCGGCCCCGGGCCTGGCTGCGGTCGTAGTAGATTTTCGGGGTCTTGTAGAAGCCGGTGCTCGACAGCGAGACCTGATTGAAATACGCCAGTTGGATCAGCGCCTCGAAGGTCATGATGTGGTCACGCACGCGCACATGGCCGTTGTGGAATTCCACGTCTTCTTCGCTGACCTTGTAGTGCCGCGCCGCGAACTCCACCAGACGTTGCTTGATGATCTCGGCGGCATTCTGCGCGGCCTTGCCGTTGAGGTCGGCGCCGCTGGAGGCAGCGGTCGGCGAGGTGTTTGGCACTTTGTCGGTGTTGGTCGCGGTGATCTGCACCCGATCCATTTCCACCTGGAACACTTCGGCCACCACCTGTGCGACTTTGGTGTTGAGGCCTTGGCCCATTTCCGTGCCGCCGTGGTTCAAGTGGATGCTGCCGTCGGTGTAGACGTGGATCAGCGCGCCGGCCTGGTTGAGGAAACTGGCGGTGAAGGAAATGCCGAATTTCACCGGGGTCAGCGCCAGGCCTTTTTTCAGGATCGGGCTGTTGGCGTTGTAGCGGCGGATTGCCTCGCGGCGCTCGGCGTACTGGCTGCTTTCTTCCAGTTCGGCGGTCATCTCTTCGAGCATGTTGTGCTCGACGGTCTGGTAATAGTGAGTGACGTTGCGCTCGGTCTTGCCGTAGTAGTTAGCCTTGCGCACGGCCAGTGGATCGAGGTTGAGATGGCGGGCAATCGCGTCCATCACTTCTTCGATGGCGACCATCCCTTGCGGGCCGCCGAAACCACGGTAAGCAGTGTTCGACGCGGTGTTGGTCTTGCAGCGGTGACCGTTGATGGTCGCGTCGCCGAGGTAATAAGAGTTGTCCGAGTGGAACATCGCCCGGTCAACGATCGAGGCGGACAGGTCCGGCGAGCAGCCGCAGTTGCCGGCCAGGTCCATGGCGATGCCGTGCAGGCGCCCGCTGCTGTCGAAGCCGACGTCGTACTCGACATAGAACGGGTGGCGCTTGCCGGTCATCAGCATGTCTTCGACCCGTGGCAGGCGCATCTTGGTCGGCTGTCCGGTGAGGTGCGCGATCACCGCGCACAGACACGCCGGGCTGGCGGCCTGGGTTTCCTTGCCGCCGAAACCACCGCCCATGCGGCGCATGTCGACGACGATCTTGTTCATCGACACGTCGAGCACTTCGGCCACCAGCTTCTGCACTTCGGTGGGGTTCTGCGTCGAGCAGTAGACGATCATGCCGCCGTCTTCGGTGGGCATTACCGAGGAGATCTGCGTCTCCAGATAAAAGTGTTCCTGGCCGCCGATGTGCAGCGTGCCTTGAATGCGGTGTTCAGCGGTGGCCAATGCCGAAGCCGAATCGCCACGCTGATGGGTGTGGCTGTCGAGCACGAAGTGGCGTTTGCGCAGGGCCTCGACCACGTCCAGCACCGGCTCCAGATCTTCGTACTCGATGATCGCCGCCATGGCCGCTTTGCGTGCGGTTTCCAGGTCTTTCGCGGCCACGGCCAGTACCGGTTGCCCGACGAACTGCACGTCATCGATCGCCAGCAGCGGATCGCCCGGCAGCAGCGGACCGATGTCTTTCAGGCCCGGCACGTCTTCGTGGGTGATCGCAATGCGCACGCCTTCGAAGGCGTAGCAGGGCTTGGTGTCGATGCTGATGATCTTCGCGTGGGCGCGATCCGACAGCCGTGCGTAAACGTGCAGCTGATTGGGGAATTCCAGGCGATCATCGATGTACTGCGCTTCACCGGACACATGCTTGGCGGCGCTGTCGTGCTTGACGCTGCGGCCGACGCCGGTGGTCAGGTCCCTGGCGAACAGTTCCGCCAGTTCGGCTTGAGTCTTCTCTACGGCGTGATGGTTAGACATAAGCGGTCACCCGAGTCTCGATGTGCGGTGTTTGCAGTTCGATGAAGTATTTGCGCAGCAGGTTCTGCGCGCTGAGCAGGCGATATTCCTTGCTGGCGCGGAAGTCCGAGAGCGGCGTGAAGTCTTCGGCCAGTGCGGCGCAGGCGCGTTCGATCACAGCGTTGTTGAACGGCTGGCCGAGCAGTACGGCTTCGCAATGCGCGGCGCGTTTGGGGATCGCGGCCATGCCGCCGAACGCCACGCGTGCGTCAGTGATCACGCCGTTTTCGACGCGCAGATTGAAGGCGGCGCAGACGGCGGAAATGTCATCGTCCAGACGCTTGGAGACCTTGTAGGCGCGGAAGCGCTGCTCGGCCGTGGCGCGTGGGACGATGATTTTTTCGATGAATTCGCTTTCCTGACGGGCGGTGACCTTGTAGTCGATGAAGTAATCTTCCAGGTTCAGCGTGCGCCGGGTTTCACCTTTGCACAGCACCACCTGCGCGCCGAGGGCGATCAGCAGCGGTGGCGAATCACCAATCGGCGAGGCGTTGCCGATGTTGCCGCCGAGGGTGCCCTGGTTGCGGATCTGCAGCGAGGCGAAGCGGTGCAGCAGTTCGCCGAAGTCCGGGTATTCGGCAGTCAGCGCTTCGTAGCAGTCGGAGAGCGCGGTGGCGGCGCCGATTTCGAGGCGGTCATCGAAGCTTTCGATGCGCTTCATTTCGGCGACGTTGCCGACGTAGATCATCACCGGCAGGGTGCGGTGAAACTGGGTGACTTCCAGCGCCAGATCGGTGCCGCCGGCCAGCAGTCGCGCTTGTGGGTAAGCGTCATACAGATCGGCCAGATCGGCGACGGTCAGCGGCACCAGGCAGCGCTTGTCGCCACTGTTGAGTTCACCGATATCGGTCGGGGCGATGGCTTTGAGGCGGGCGATGGTCTCGGCTTCGCGGGCGTCGAACTGGTCCGGTTGCTTGCCACAGCACGATTGCTCGGCGGCGGCGAGAATCGGCCGGTAGCCGGTGCAGCGGCAGAGATTGCCGGCCAGCGCTTCGTGCGCCTTGGCCGGATCCGGTGCATCGCTGTTCTTTTGCAGGGCGAACAGCGACATGACGAAACCGGGGGTGCAGAAGCCGCACTGCGAGCCGTGGCACTCGACCATGGCTTTCTGCACGCTGTGCAGTTCGCCCTGGTGCTTGAGGTCTTCGACGCTGATCAGTTGTTTGCCATGCAGCGACGACACAAAGGTCAGGCACGAGTTGAGGCTGCGATAGCGAATGTATTCGCGGCCGGCGTCATCGGTTTGCAACTCGCCGACCACCACCGTGCAGGCGCCGCAGTCGCCGCTGGCGCAGCCTTCTTTGGTGCCGGATTTACCTACATGCTCACGCAGGTAATTGAGCACGGTCAGATTCGGGTCCAGGGCGTGCTCGCTACGGAGTTCCTGGTTAAGTAAAAACTGGATCACGGAAGGCCTCGCAGACTCATTATTGTTGTTAACCGACTTGAGCCGAATTTAGCAGGTCTGACTTTTCGGTCAATGGTTTTCTGACTTAAAGGTCAGGAAAAGCGTTTTTGTCGATTAACGCGTGCTCTATTGAGTATTGACCCTGAGCGGATCCACTGCCTTTTTGCTTGAATCGTGCCAAAAAGCGCCATGCGGGCACTCCGCCATGCACCTGCATTTGCGCTACACTGCGCCGCTTGTGCAGATCGAAGAGTTTGAAGGACAACCATGACGTTCAAGGCGCCGGACAGCCTCGCCGAGCAAATCGCTCACCACCTCGCCGAACGCATCATTCGCGGCGAAATGAAGCCGGGAGAGCGCATTCAGGAACAGAAGGTCACGCTGGCCCTCAATGTCAGCCGCGGATCGGTCCGCGAAGCCCTGCTGATCCTCGAACGCCGTCACCTGATCGCGATCCTGCCGCGACGTGGCGCCCATGTCACCGAACTCACCGCGCACAAGGTGCAGAGCCTGTGCACGCTGATGAGCGAGCTGTACATCCTGCTCGGCAATGCAGTCGCCAATGGCTGGCAGACTCAGGCCGATATGGCGCCGTTCGTGCAGATTCAGCAGCGCCTGACCGCCAGCTACGAGCGTCAGGACATCCGCACCTTCGTCGACGACAGCTTCGCCGTGATGCGCGCTGCGTACCCGTTTGCCAACAACCCGTACCTGCAAGAGACCGTCGAGAACCTGCAGCCGGCCATGAGCCGTGCGTACTTTCTCGCCCTCGAACAGCGCAAGGCCGAAATGAGCGAGTTCCTCGAACTGTTCGAACGCCTGCTGGCCGCTGTGCTCGCCCGTGATTTGCCGCAGATTCGCATCGTGCTGACGGCTTATGCCCAGCGCAGCAGCGATCTGGTGGTCTCCGCCCTGACGGTTGCCTGAGCGTGCGGCTAAAGTGCATCAAACTGGCGGGGTTCAAGTCCTTCGTCGACCCGACCACGGTGAACTTCCCCAGTAACATGGCGGCGGTCGTCGGGCCGAACGGTTGCGGCAAGTCGAACATCATCGATGCCGTACGCTGGGTGATGGGCGAGAGTTCGGCAAAGAACCTGCGTGGCGAGTCGATGACCGACGTCATCTTCAACGGCTCGACCAGCCGCAAACCGGTGAGCCAGGCGAGCATCGAACTGGTGTTCGACAACTCCGACGGCACCCTGGTCGGCGAATACGCGGCGTACGCCGAGATTTCCATTCGCCGCAAGGTCACCCGCGACAGCCAGAACAGCTATTTCCTCAACGGCGCCAAGTGCCGCCGTCGCGACATCACCGACATCTTCCTCGGCACCGGCCTCGGCCCGCGCAGCTACTCGATCATCGAGCAGGGGATGATCTCCAAGCTGATCGAAGCCAAGCCGGAAGACCTGCGCAACTTCATCGAAGAAGCGGCGGGCATCTCCAAGTACAAGGAGCGTCGGCGCGAGACCGAAAACCGCATCCGCCGCACCCACGAAAACCTGGCGCGTCTGACCGACCTGCGTGAAGAGCTTGAGCGTCAGCTCGAACGTTTGCACCGTCAGGCCGAGTCCGCCAAGAAGTATCAGGAATACAAAGCCGAAGAGCGCCAGCTCAAGGCGCAACTGTCGGCCCTGCGCTGGCAGGATCTGAACGATCAGGTCGGCCAGCGCGAGTCGATCATCGGCACCCAGGAAGTCAGTTTCGAAGCGCTGGTCGCCGAGCAGCGCAATGCCGATGCCGCCATCGAGCGCCTGCGCGACGGGCACCATGAATTGTCCGAACGCTTCAATCTGGTGCAGGGACGCTTCTATTCGGTCGGCGGCGACATCGCCCGGGTCGAGCAGAGTATCCAGCACGGCCAGCAACGCTTGCGTCAGTTGCAGGACGACCTTAAGGAAGCCGAGCGCGCGCGTCTGGAAACCGAATCGCACCTGGGCCACGACCGCACGTTGCTGCTGACCCTCGGCGAAGAGCTGGACATGCTTATCCCCGAGCAGGAAGTCACCAGCGCCGCCGCCGAAGAAGCCGCCGCCGCACTGGAAGATTCCGAGAGCGTCATGCACGGCTGGCAGGAACAGTGGGACACCTTCAACCTGACCGCCGCCGAACCCCGGCGTCAGGCCGAAGTGCAACAGTCGCGGATCCAGCAACTGGAAACCAGCATGGAACGGCTGGCCGATCGGCAAAAGCGTCTCGCCGAGGAGCGCGACTTGCTCTCCGCCGACCCGGAAGACGCGGCGATCATGGCGCTCAACGAGCAGCTCGCCGAATCCGAGGCGACCCTCGAAGATTTGCAGACCAGCGAAGAAGCGCAGGTCAAAAAACTTGAACAACTGCGTCAGGAATTGCAGCAGGCACTGACTGCGCAACAACAGGCGCAGGGCGATCTGCAACGGCTCAACGGGCGACTGGCGTCGCTGGAAGCCTTGCAGCAAGCTGCGCTCGATCCGGGCACCGGCACCGCCGAATGGCTGAAAGAACACCACCTCGCCGAACGGCCGCGTCTGGCCGAAGGGCTGAAGGTTGAAGCCGGTTGGGAGCTGGCGGTGGAAACCGTGCTCGGCGCCGATCTGCAAGCGGTGCTGGTGGATGACTTCAGCGGCTTCGATCTGTCCGGTTTCACCCAAGGGGATTTGCGCCTGCTCAGCCCCGCCAGTGATGGCGTGCGCGTCGCGGGCAGTTTGCTGGATAAAGTCGAGGCGCAGATCGATCTGTCGCCATGGCTCGGCCAGGTCAAACCGGTCGACAGCCTCGAACAGGCGCTGGCCCTGCGCGGGCAGTTGAGTGCCGGGCAGAGCCTGATCAGTCGCGACGGTTACTGGGTTGGTCGACACTTTCTGCGCGTACGTCGCGCCAGTGAAGCCGAGAGCGGCATGCTCGCCCGTGGTCAGGAAATCGAGACGTTGCAGGCCGAGCGCGAAGAGCGCGAAGCCACGGTCGAAGCCATGGAAACCCGCTTGCAGACCTTGCGTGCGCAACAGCGTCAGCAGGAAAACGGCCGCGAACATTTGCGTCGCCTGCTGCAGGATGAAGCCCGCTCACAAGGTGAATTGAAAGCCCAGTTGTCTGCCGGTAAAGCCAAGGCTGAACAACTGACGCTGCGCCGCACGCGGCTTGACGAAGAGCTGATCGAACTCGGCGAGCAGCGCGAGCTGGAACACGAACAGGTTGGCGAAGCGCGCATGCAATTGCAGGAAGCGCTCGATGCCATGGCGCTGGACACCGAGCAGCGCGAGTTGCTGCTGGCCCAGCGTGACAGCCTGCGCGAACGCCTTGATCGCGTGCGTCAGGAAGCCCGCCAGCACAAGGATCACGCCCATCAACTGGCGGTGCGTCTCGGTTCGCTGCGTGCGCAGCACGATTCCACGCGCCAGGCGTTGGAACGTCTGGAGATGCAGGCCGAGCGCCTGAGCGAAAAACGCGAACAGCTGAGTCTGAATCTGGAGGAGGGCGAGGCACCGCTGGAAGAGCTGCGCCTGAAACTCGAAGAGCTGCTCGACAAGCGCATGACCGTCGACGAAGAACTGAAGACCGCGCAGATCGCGCTGGAAGACGCCGACCGCGAACTGCGCGAGGCGGAAAAGCGCCGGACCCAGGCCGAGCAGCAATCGCAACTGATCCGTGGTCAGCTCGAACAGCAGCGCATGGAATGGCAGGCGCTGACCGTGCGGCGCAAGGCGTTGCAGGATCAATTGCTCGAAGACGGCTACGATCTCAATGGCGTGCTCGCGACATTAACGCCTGAGGCCAGTGAACGCGCCGCCGAAGAAGAACTCGAACGGATCAATGCGCGGATTCAGCGCCTGGGCGCGATCAACCTCGCGGCCATCGACGAATACACGCAACAATCCGAGCGTAAACGTTATCTGGATGCGCAGGACGCCGATCTGGTCGAAGCATTGGAGACCCTGGAAAACGTCATTCGCAAGATCGACAAGGAAACCCGTAACCGCTTCAAAGATACCTTTGATCAGATCAATGGCGGTTTACAGGCGCTTTTCCCGAAAGTTTTCGGTGGCGGCAGCGCGTATTTGGAACTGACGGGCGAAGATCTACTCGATACAGGGGTGACGATCATGGCGCGGCCGCCAGGAAAGAAGAACAGCACCATCCATTTGCTCTCCGGCGGGGAAAAAGCCCTGACCGCGCTGGCACTGGTTTTTGCGATCTTCAAATTGAATCCGGCGCCGTTCTGCATGCTCGATGAAGTTGACGCGCCACTGGATGACGCTAACGTTGGACGCTACGCACGATTGGTTAAAGAGATGTCGCAGACCGTGCAGTTCATCTATATCACCCACAACAAGATCGCCATGGAAATGGCCGATCAACTGATGGGCGTGACGATGCACGAGCCGGGTTGTTCGCGACTGGTTGCAGTGGATGTCGAGGAGGCGATGGCGATGGTGGACGCCTGAGTCAGCGTGGTGTCGGAAGGGTATGAGTAGTCTGTAGGACTTTTTTACCGACTTCGACTTGCTGGCCAATCGACATATTCGCGCGAGCCAATGTGACAGACGGTGTAAAGTTGTCTTTGGTCGTGCTAGTTTAATGTCAATTTTTCGTATACGTGGGCAAAACGCCTGTCAGAACATAGAGTTGGCGCCACGTTTTAAAGCGGTTTGCACAATGTAAACCCCTTATTTTTCAGCATTTTTTATAGAGGCACGGGATTACATGGAAATCGGTCTGCGCGAGTGGCTGATCGTCATCGGCATCATTGTGATAGCCGGTATTCTTTTCGATGGCTGGCGCCGTATGCGCGGCGGCAAGGGAAAACTGAAATTCCGTCTTGACCGAAGTCTGTCCAACCTGCCGGACGAGGACACCAGCGCTGAGCTGTTGGGCCCGGCCCGCGTGCTGGATACGCATAAAGAGCCGCAACTGGACGAACACGACCTGCCGTCGGTGAGCGTGCCGGCCCGCGAAGCACGCGAGCCTCGCGAATCCGGTTCGAAGCGTGGCAAGCGCGGCAGCAACGGTCCGGCCCAGGGCGACCTGAACCTTGATCTGGATCTGGACGGCGGCCCGAGCTTCAGCAGCCGTGATGATGACTTCGTCGACGACAGCAAGCCTGCGCCAGCGGTGGCCGACAAGGATCAGCCGCAAGCCGAAGAAGTCCTGGTAATCAGCGTGATCTGCCGCGACGCCGCCGGCTTCAAAGGCCCGGCCCTGCTGCAGAATATTCTGGAAAGCGGTCTGCGGTTTGGCGAGATGGATATTTTCCACCGCCACGAAAGCATGGCCGGCAACGGTGAAGTGCTGTTCTCCATGGCCAACGCGGTCAAGCCGGGGATCTTTGATCTGGACGACATCGACCATTTCAGCACCCCGGCGGTGAGCTTCTTCCTCGGTCTGCCAGGCCCGCGTCATCCGAAGCAGGCCTTCGACGTGATGGTGGCGGCAGCGCGCAAGCTGTCCCAGGAGCTGAACGGCGAGCTGAAAGACGACCAGCGTAGCGTGCTGACCGCGCAGACTATCGAGCACTACCGTCAGCGCATCGTCGAATTCGAACGCCGCGCCCTGACCCAGAAGCGCTAAGGCCAGAGCGCAGTTGTGGCGAGGGAGCTTGCTCCCGCTCGGTGGCGAAGCCGCCGTGATTTTGGGGCTGCTGCGCAGCCCGGCGGGAGCAAGCTCCCTCGCCACAATGTCCATAGCCCTGAGCCACTGTGATTTAGAAATTGAGCAGCCTCGGCTGCTCTTTTGCTTTATGAGAGAACACCCATGACCGCCGCCAAAAACCGCATTCTAGAGCTGCGCGCTGAACTCGATCAGCACAACTACCGGTACCACGTCCTCGACGAGCCGAGCATTCCGGACGCCGAGTACGACCGGTTGTTCCACGAGCTCAAGGCGCTGGAGGCGGCCAATCCCGAACTGATCACCAGCGACTCGCCGACCCAGCGTGTCGGCAGCGTGGCGTTGACTGCCTTTACCCAAGTGCGTCACGAAGTGCCGATGCTCAGCCTCGGCAACGCCTTCGAAGAAACCGACATGCGCGAATTCGACCGCCGGGTGACCGAAGGTCTGGATCTGCCGGCCGGTGATCTGTTCGGTGGCGGTGCGGCGGTGGAATACAGCTGCGAGCCGAAACTCGATGGCCTGGCGGTCAGCCTGCTGTATCAGGACGGCGTGCTGGTGCGCGGCGCCACCCGTGGCGACGGCACCACCGGTGAAGACATCAGCGTCAACGTGCGCACCGTGCGCAACATCCCGTTGAAGCTGCACGGCACAGGCTGGCCGGCGACCCTCGAAGTGCGCGGGGAAGTGTTCATGTCCAAGGCCGGTTTCGAGCGCCTCAACGCCTCGCAACTGGAAGTCGGCGGCAAGACCTTTGCCAACCCGCGCAACGCCGCTGCCGGCAGCCTGCGTCAGCTGGATTCGAAGATCACCGCCAACCGCCCGCTGGAATTCTGCTGCTACGGCATCGGTCAGGTCTCCCACGATATCTCCGATACTCACATCGGCAACCTCAAGCAGTTGCAGAAGTGGGGCATGCCGATCAGTCATGAACTGAAACTGGCCAAAGGCATCGGCGAGTGCCTGGATTACTACCGCGACATCGGTGAGCGACGTAACGCGCTGGCCTACGAAATCGACGGTGTGGTGTTCAAGGTCAACAGCATCGCCGATCAGCGTGAGCTGGGCTTCCGTGCCCGCGAACCGCGCTGGGCGATTGCGCACAAATTCCCGGCCATGGAAGAGCTCACCGAACTGCTCGACGTGGAATTCCAGGTCGGCCGTACCGGCGCCGTCACTCCGGTGGCACGGCTGAAACCGGTCAAGGTCGCCGGCGTCACCGTCGCCAACGCGACCCTGCACAACATGGACGAAGTGGCGCGCCTGGGCCTGATGATCGGCGACACGGTGATCATCCGCCGCGCCGGAGACGTGATCCCGCAGGTGGTGCAAGTGGTCACCGAGCGTCGCCCCGAGAATGCGCGTCCTGTAGCGATTCCAGAGAGCTGCCCGGTCTGTGGCTCCCATGTCGAACGCACGCAATTGGTCAAACGCAGCAAGGGCAAGGAAACAATCAGCGAAGGCGCGGTGTACCGTTGCGTTGGCCGTCTGGCCTGTGGTGCGCAACTGAAGCAGGCGATCATTCACTTTGTCTCGCGTCGGGCAATGGACATCGAAGGCCTTGGCGACAAGAGCGTCGAGCAACTGGTCGACGAAGGTCTGGTCAATTCGCCGGCCGATCTGTATGCGCTGAAGTTCGACGACATTGTTGATCTGGAAGGCTTCGCTGAAGTCTCCAGCAACAAGCTGCTGGCGGCGATTGAAGACAGCAAGCAGCCGGGGTTGGCGCGTTTCATCTACGCCCTTGGCATTCCCGATGTCGGCGAAGAGACGGCCAAAGTCCTGGCGCGCTCGCTGGGTTCGCTGGAGCGCGTGCAACAGGCGCTGCCACAGGTGCTGACCTACCTGCCGGACATCGGTCTGGAAGTGGCGCACGAGATTCACAGCTTCTTTGAAGATGCGCACAACCAACAGGTGATCAGCGAGTTGCTGGGGCATGGCCTGCAGATTCAGGATCAGGGCGATCTGGGCGCCGAATTTGCCGCCAGCACCACCCTCGGCGGTCTGCTCGACAAACTGCACATTCCCTTTGTCGGCCCGGGCGGCGCGCAGAAACTGGCAGACAAGTTCGGTTCGCTGGACGCGGTGATGAATGCCGACTGGCTGGACATGCGCCAGGCGCTGCCGGAGAAGCAGGCCAATTCGGTGCGCGAGTTTTTTGCTGTGCCCGAGCATCGGCAGATTGCCGAAGCGGCGGAGAAACAGCTGCGTGATTTCGGCATGCACTGGCTGAGCGAGAAGAAAGTCGTCGAAGGCTTGCCGCTGTCCGGCGAAACCTGGGTGTTGACCGGCAAGGTCGAGCTGATGAGCCGCGATGTGGCCAAGGAACACCTGGAAAGCCTCGGCGCCAAGGTCGCCGGCTCGGTATCGGCGAAAACTCATTGCGTGGTCGCAGGGCCCGGTGCCGGCTCGAAACTGACCAAGGCCAATGAGCTGGGCGTGAAGGTGATGGATGAAGAGGCGTTTATCGCTTTCCTGAAGGGACACGGCCTGTCCGTTTAAGAACAAAAGATCGCAGCCTGCGGCAGCTCCTACAGAATTAGTGTCTTGCCACATTGATCCCCTGTAGGAGCTGCCGAAGGCTGCGATCTTTTGCTTTTCCCCACACAAAGCGTGGGAACGATCCGCGCACGAGGATGATCTAGTCTTGGCAAGCCCCAGGGAGAGATCGCCATGTACCGCTTTTTCGAGCAGCTCAGTTCTCGCATCGTCGCGCCGTTCATGGGCGAATCTTCACGCAACAGCAAAATCTGGCCGTGCCGCTGCGGCCAGTCGCTGTTCTTTCGCAACAGCCAGTGCCTGGCTTGCAGCGCCATGCTCGGCTATCAGCCTGAAGCAAGTCGCCTGACCTCGCTGCAGCCCGGGCCGCAGGACGGTAGCTGGACACTCGATGCCGATCCCGACGCCGGATTGTTTCGTCGCTGCGCCAATCTCGACACCCCCGCCGCCTGCAATTGGCTGCTGCCGGAAAACGGCCGCGACAGCCTGTGCGTCGCCTGCAGCCTCAATCGCACCATCCCCGACCTCTCGGTGCCGGAAAACCCTGAGCGCTGGCGCAAAGTCGAAATCGCCAAACGCCGGCTGGTGGCGCAACTGATCACCCTCGGGCTGCCGGTCATCCCGAAAACCGAGGATGAAGAGCGCGGCCTGGCCTTTGATTTCATCGGCGTCGACCTCGAAGGCAACGCGCCAATGACCGGCCACGCCAACGGCTTGATCACCCTCGACATCAAAGAGGCCGACGACGCCCACCGCGAGCAGGTGCGGGCGGCGATGCATGAACCTTATCGCACGCTGCTCGGGCATTTCCGGCATGAGGTCGGGCATTATTATTGGGATCGTCTGATCGCCAACGGCCCGTGGCTCGAAGCCTTCCGCAACCTGTTCGGCGACGAGCGCGCCAGTTACGCCGAAGCGCTCGACCGTCACTATCAACAGGGTGCACCGTTGGACTGGCCGCAACACTACGTCAGCGCCTACGCGACCATGCACCCATGGGAAGACTGGGCGGAAACCTGGGCGCATTACCTGCACATGATGGACGCGGTGGACACTGCACTGGGTTTCGGCATGAGTGCACGGGAGATGGACTTCGACTATCAGCCGTTTCCACCGAGCACGCTGTATGACCCGGAGCATCCCGGCGGCGCGGCGTTCCTGTCGTTCGTCAATGCGTGGATCGAACTGGCGGGCATGCTCAATGAGCTGTCACGCAGCATGGGCCAGCCGGATTTCTACCCGTTCGTGTTGCCGGCGGCGGCGATTGCCAAGCTGCACTTCATCCATCTGGTGATCCAGCAGGCGGGCGGCAAGGCGGATGAGGTGCTGACCCTGTAGGAGCTGCCGCAGGCTGCGAACTTTTCAGGCTCAGCGCATGTCCTTGAACCCGTTCATATTTTTAATCTGAAACCAACGGTTGTAACTTCGCTTCAGATAGGTACAATGGCGCGGCTCGCCGACAGGTGAGTGTCGTTATGGTGACCCCATCGGTCCCCCCGCAACGATTACCCGTGAACCTGGTCAGAGCCGGAAGGCAGCAGCCACAGCGGGAACATTGTGTGCCGGGGTGTGGCTGGTGGGGTTACCACCTTAACGAACGAAGAACGCTTCAACAGAACTGCATGGGTTTCGCCCACTGCGGTTTTTTTATGCCCGCGATTTGGGCTTTCACGCCAGCCCCTGTGGGAGCGAGCCTGCTCGCGAAGGCTGCCCCCCGATGCCTGTTCAGTCACCAAGGTTGAACAGTGGCATACTCCACCGTCTTGCTGCGCGCGTCGTTGACAAGTTCGCGCCCTGGCTACGAGGTTGTATGCACCCGGAACATCACGATTTATCCACCGCCGTGTACTTGCCCGTGACGGATGAGACCTGCGCGAGCCTGTTGCAGCCCGATGGCGCAAAAAACCTCGGCGAGTTGACGGATGCGCAGCTGGCCGCCGTGCTGGTCATCCAGAATCTGGCTCAGGCCACCGAAAAGGATCTCACCGCCGCAGCGGCGGAGAAGGTGCTGGCGCGCCTGATCGCCTGGGCGGTCGATGGCGGGGCAGGGCTGCTGTCCGAAGCGCAACGCCTGTTCGATCCGCGTCAGCTGTATTTCGGCCTGAACGCCATCAGGGGATTGAATCTGCGTTTGCTGTTGGCTGACGAGGTGTCGGCGCAGGATTACCTGCTGCCCGATGGCAAGTGGGATGATGAGTTCAAAACGCGCCACCACGCGGCCAACAATCCGTTCAGCCAGCAGATGATCAGCCCGGCACACCGCGAGCGCTGGCTCAGCGCCGCGCAAGACAAACTGGTCAGAACCTTCCGCGCCAACCTCGATGAAGACCTGCACGTGCAAGGCTATGCCGGGATCGGCAAGAGCCACTTGGTCGGTGCCTTGACCGAGTGCCTGGACCCCGGGAAAACCCTGTTGTTGGCACGCACCCCGGAAAAACTTGCGACCCTGTGCCAGCGCATGGGCGTTACCGGTGACCGTAAACCCGGCATCACCTTTGAAGCGTTCGCGCGCGGGCTGATTTATGGGCGCAAGCTGCCGCCCGCAAGCGCCGCCGGCCGGGTCGCGAGCAAACAGAGTCTGGCGCAGGCGCTGAACATCCTCGGCTTTCGCGAGCACGATGCGCAACGCACCCTGAGCGTCTGTCTGGAAACGCTCGAGCGCTATTGCCATTCCCGGGACTACAGCCTGTCGGCGCATCATCTGCCGCATTTCAAGCTGTCGCTGTCCAGCCTTGAGTCCAAGGTGTTGCTGGAGTATTCGAGCCGCGTCTGGACTTACCTCGAGGCCAACCCGGCGTGGGGCCGGCAGAGCGGCTTCGAAGCCTTGTTGCTGATCAAGCGGGCAAGCCTCGCGGGTTGCGTGGTGCCGCCGCGTTATACCCACGTGCTGATCGACGAGAGCCAGGACATTCCTGCGTCGCTGCTGCAGATCATCGAGCGCGGCCGGCAGGTGCTGATCACGCTGGGCGATGAGTATCAGCACGCCGAGCGTGATCTGGTGAAAAGAAAGCGTGAAGTGCGCCAGAGCGATATCACCTACTCGGTGCGTTCGGGGCGCAACGTCGAGCGTCTGGTCAATCCGCTGATTTCCCGGCACTCGGAGAAGAGCAAGGTGCCGTTCGAAGGCGCGCGTGAAGCTGACGTCGGCATCGAGTTTTATCCGCAGGGCTTTGTCCCGCCCGAAGGTTGCGTGGTGCTGACGGCGTCCCCTTGGGACACCATGAAGTGGGCGATGCAGCTGCACGATGCCAATTGCCCGTTCAGCTTTGCCGACATGAAAGCGCAGCGCGACCTCGAACACTTCATGACCAGCGCCATCGAGTTGTTCAAGGTCGATTACTACAGTTCCACGCACAGCGAGAAGGGCCCGCATCGCTATTTCAGCGACGTGCCGAAGTGGCAGCAGGTGCGCGAGGCCAACCAGTACGACGAGGCGTTTCTGTGGGTCGAGGCCGAGCTGGAGAAGGGCTTCAAGGTGGCTGACCTGACCCGGCTCAACCGGATGATCGGCAGCCCCGGCAAAAGCTGCCTGTTGATGCAGGCCCAGGAGGCGGGCGGCATGGAGTTCGACCGCGTTCTACTGACGCCCGAGCTGCTGACCAACGTGCAGTTCAAGGACGCCTACGCGTTCGATCAGCGGATCTGCGCCGTGTACATCGCCATCTCCCGCGCCCGGCAGCAGCTTTATCTGCCGTACGATGTGGTCGAGTGGATCGAATTTCACGACTACCAGAAATTCCGCGAGTCGCACGGTTACTGAATAATTCTCTGTGGGAAATATCCCCCCAAAAAGGGGGTTATGGGGTGGTTTGAGAGGATCCGGTATACAACCGGATGATGTCATCAATCTCCCCCGACATTTTCATCCGCAGCAACGTGCGCAGGATCCGCTGCACCGGCACCTGCGGGTCATTCCTCACATAGCAGCCGACATGCTGTTCCTGCAGCACCGCCACCCCCTGCAGTTGCTGCGTGGGCAGCAGGCGCTGATTGAACCAGTCCAGTGTCCATTGATTGCTCACCGCATAGCGATAACGCCCGGCCAGGAGTTTTTCCAGCACTTGTTCCTGATTGCGCGCGTCGTCGCGTTGCAGGTGGTCGGCGTCGAACAGCGGTTGCAGAGTCGGGTAGGTGTAGCCGAGCACGGTGCCGATCGATTGCCGGGGCAGGCGGGCGGGATCGACGTGGAGCGGTTGATTGTCGCGGCTGATCAGCAGATCGCGCTGGAACAGCAGCGGGAGGCTCCAGATGTAGTCTCCGGACTGATTCGGCAACCATGATTGTGCGGCATAGCAGCGCACGTCGACTTCACCGTGTTCCATGGCGTTCTGCACCCGGGCGCGCGGCAGCACATGGAATTCGGCCGGCACGCCGACCTGTGTCGCCAGGCTGAGCATGATGTCGTGGAGGATGCCCTGGGTCGGGCGGCCATGGTCGATCTGCACCATCGGCATCGCCCAGCTGTCGGCCACGACGAAGCGCAGCGGCGGTTCGGCGGCGTTCACGCTCAGACTGATCCCCAACAAAGCTCCCAAGGCCCAACGCATAAATGCTCCGATGAGTCCCGACCACGAGCGAAATTTCCTCGCCAACAGCAGCTTAGCCAGATTAGACGAGCACACCGGATGCAATTTTGCCCTTGCTCCGCTAGCATTAGCCGCTTCAGCTTCCTTCGTTGCGACGGTTTTCGATGAGTTATCAGGTTCTTGCACGTAAATGGCGTCCGCGCTCGTTCCGCGAAATGGTCGGCCAGACCCATGTGCTCAAGGCTCTGATCAATGCCTTGGACAGCCAGCGGCTGCACCACGCGTACCTGTTCACCGGTACCCGCGGGGTCGGCAAGACCACCATTGCGCGGATCATTGCCAAATGCCTGAACTGTGAGACAGGTATCACTTCCAGCCCCTGCGGCGAGTGTTCGGTGTGCCGCGAGATCGATGAAGGGCGCTTCGTCGACCTGATCGAGATCGACGCCGCGAGCCGGACCAAGGTCGAGGACACCCGCGAGCTGCTCGACAACGTGCAGTACGCGCCGAGCCGTGGGCGCTTCAAGGTCTATCTGATCGACGAAGTGCACATGCTCTCCAGCCATTCCTTCAATGCGCTGCTGAAAACTCTCGAAGAGCCGCCGCCGTACGTCAAGTTCATCCTGGCGACCACTGATCCGCAGAAACTTCCGGCAACGATTTTGTCGCGCTGCCTGCAGTTCTCGCTGAAGAACATGACGCCCGAGCGCGTGGTCGAGCATCTGACCCACGTCCTGGGCGCCGAAAACGTGCCGTTCGAAGACGACGCGCTGTGGCTGCTGGGCCGCGCCGCTGACGGCTCGATGCGTGACGCCATGAGCCTGACCGACCAGGCCATCGCCTTCGGTGAAGGCAAGGTATTGGCCGCCGATGTGCGGGCGATGCTCGGCACGCTGGATCACGGCCAGGTCTTCGACGTGCTGCACGCACTAATCGAGGGCGATGCCAAGGCGTTGCTTGAAGCCGTGCGTCACTTGGCTGAGCAGGGGCCGGACTGGAATGGCGTGCTCTCGGAAATTCTCAACGTGCTGCACCGTGTCGCCATCGCCCAGGCCTTGCCTGAAGGTGTCGACAACGGTCATGGCGACCGTGATCGCGTATTGGCTTTGGCTCAAGCGCTGCCGGCCGAAGACGTGCAGTTCTATTACCAGATGGGCCTGATCGGCCGCCGCGACTTGCCGCTGGCGCCGGACCCGCGTGGCGGTTTCGAGATGGTGCTGCTGCGGATGCTGGCCTTCCGGCCGGCGGATACGGCGGACGCCCCGAGGCAACCGCTAAAGCCAGTGGGGATCAGCCAGGCCACAGTTGATTCCGCAAACTCCGTGGCTGCCGCGCCCAAGCCTGCGCCGGTGGTCGTTGCGGCTGTTGCGCCAACACCAGCGGCGGTTGCTGCGCCGGCACCGGAGCCAGCGCCTGTGGTGACCGCCGCGCCGGCACCTGCGCCGGAAGCAGAACCAGAGCCAGAGCCAGTCGCCGAAGCGGTGGTCGATCTGCCGTGGAACGATCCGGTCGAACCTGAGCCGGAACCCGCACCTGTGCAGCAACCGGCCGTCGAGCCGGTACTGGAAACCGCCAGCGAGCAGCCCGAATTGCCGCCGATGCCGCTGCCGACCCCGGACAGCGTGGTGCCGGATGCGCCGGAGTGGGCCGCTGCGCCGATTCCCGAACCGTCGGTCGCCGACGTCGATGCCGCCACGCCGGGCATGGACCTCGACGACGAGCCGCCGCTGGACGAAGACTACATCGAGCCGGACATGGATTCGGCCTACAGCTACCTCGACGACCTGGCCAGCGAGCACACCGCCGAGCCAGCCCCGGAACCCGAGCCGGAGCCTGCCGCCGCGCCAGCCACCGGTCTGGCGTTGCAATGGCTGGAGCTGTTCCCGCAACTGCCGATCTCCGGCATGACCGGCAGCATCGCCGCCAACTGCACGTTGATCGCGGTCGATGGCGACCATTGGCTGATGCACCTGGACCCGGCGCACAGCGCACTGTTCAACGCCACGCAACAGCGGCGCCTGAACGATGCGCTGAACCAGTTCCACGGTCGCACGCTGACCCTGACCATCGAGCTGATCAAGCCCGAGCAGGAAACCCCGGCGCAGGCCGCGTCCCGTCGCCGGGCCAACCGTCAGCGCGAGGCGGAGGAATCGATCCACGGTGATCCGTTCATCCAGCAGATGGTCCAGCAGTTCGGTGCGGTCGTGCGACACGATACTATTGAACCTGTCGATGCCTTGGTCGCCCAAGGCTAATAACTGAGGGCGTTCGGCGTTAAGCGCCGGGCGCTGTTTTGATCCAAGTACTTTTGAGGTGATTCCCATGATGAAAGGTGGCATGGCCGGCCTGATGAAGCAGGCGCAGCAGATGCAGGAAAAAATGGCCAAGATGCAGGAAGAACTGGCCAACGCCGAAGTCACCGGCAAGGCCGGTGGCGATATGGTCACCGTGGTGATGACCGGTCGTCACGACGTGAAAAGCGTCAGCATCGACCCAAGCCTGGTTGAAGGCCTGAGCGAAGACGACAAGGAAATGCTCGAAGCCGTGGTCGCCGCCGCCGTCAACGATGCCGTGCGCAAGATCGAAGCCAACAGCCAGGAAAAAATGGGCAGCATGACCGCCGGCATGAACCTGCCAGCGGGGATGAAATTGCCATTCTGATTCGCCATCGTGAGTTGGATGAGCTACACAAAATGCCAGGCATCGCGTCTGGCATTTTTGTTTCCGTTTCTCGGGCGTTCGGAATTCGTTTGTGGCGAGGGAGCTTGCTCCCGCTCGGCGACGAAGTCGTCGTAAACCCTGAAAACCCGGTATACCTGAAAGAAAGCAGGGGGAGCGCTTCGCACTCCAGCGGGAGCAAGCTCCCTCGCCACAGGCGTCTGTAGAAACATCGAACGCTGTGATGCCACCAAGGTCTGCTCCCTATACCCCCGAATTCATCATTCACAGGAGACGCTGACATGTCCGACCCTCTGACTCTCAATCAACGCTTTGTGCTCGCTTCGCGCCCGGTCGGTGCGCCGACCCCGGAAAACTTCCGTCTGGAGCGCGAAGCGTTGCCGGATCTCGAAGACGGCCAGGTGCTGCTGAAAACCCTGTACCTGTCGCTGGACCCTTACATGCGCGGACGCATGAGTGACGCACCGTCCTATGCCGCGCCGGTACAAATCGGCGAAGT
This sequence comes from Pseudomonas sp. W15Feb9B, assembly GCF_000828175.1. Taxonomy (NCBI): domain Bacteria; kingdom Pseudomonadati; phylum Pseudomonadota; class Gammaproteobacteria; order Pseudomonadales; family Pseudomonadaceae; genus Pseudomonas; species Pseudomonas sp. W15Feb9B. Next base: position 81,796 of record NZ_JTKF01000015.1, read on the forward strand.
GATGACCGGCGGGGCTGTCAGCCGAGTCGAGGATTCGCGTCATCCGAAATTCCACCAGGGCGATCTGGTGGTCGGCCTCACCGGCTGGCAAAGCCACAGCATCAGCGACGGCCGCAACATCATGCCGATTCCGTCCGGTCTGCCGAGCCCGTCGATGGCGCTCGGCGTGTTGGGCATGCCGGGGATGACCGCGTACATGGGGCTGATCGACATCGGTCAGCCGAAAGAAGGCGAAACCCTGGTGGTGGCTGCAGCGTCCGGTGCGGTCGGTTCAGTGGTTGGTCAAGTGGCAAAGATCAAAGGCCTGCGCGCCGTGGGTGTGGCCGGTGGTGCCGACAAATGCAAATACGTGGTCGAAGAGCTGGGTTTCGATGCCTGCATCGATCACAAGGCGCCGGACTTTGCCGAGCAACTGGCCAAAGCCTGCCCGAACGGCATCGATATCTATTATGAAAACGTTGGCGGGCATGTGTTCGATGCGGTGGTGCCGCTGCTCAATCCCAAGGCGCGCATTCCACTGTGCGGGCTGATCGCCGGTTACAACGCCACTGAGGTGCCGCAAGGCCCGGATCGTCTGCCAATGCTGCAGCGTACGTTGCTGACCAAGCGTGTGCGGATTCAGGGCTTCATCGTGTTTGATGACTACGGCGACCGTCAGCCGGAATTCATCAGCCACATGGTGCCGTGGGTGCGCGACGGCAAGGTCAAATTCCGCGAAGACGTGGTGGAAGGTCTGGAGCAGGCACCCGAGGCGTTTATCGGTCTGCTGGAGGGGCGCAACTTCGGCAAACTGGTGGTAAAGGTCGCCCAGGACTGAGCATTTGACGCTGGCCAGAGGCGCGGGTATAAACCGCGTCTCGTTGTTTTGTCGGACTTTTTACCCATGAGCTTCAGCCCTTTGATTCGCCAACTGATCGACGCCCTGCGCACCTTGCCCGGCGTGGGTCAGAAAACCGCCCAGCGCATGGCGTTGCAGTTGCTCGAGCGTGATCGCAGCGGCGGCACGCGCTTGGCCCAAGCCTTGAGCCAGGCCATGGAAGGGGTGGGTCACTGCCGTCAGTGCCGCACGCTGACCGAAGACGATCTGTGCCCGCAATGCGCCGACACGCGCCGCGACGACACGCTGCTGTGCGTGGTGGAAGGGCCGATGGACGTGTATGCGGTGGAGCAGACCGGTTTCCGTGGACGTTACTTCGTGCTCAAGGGCCACCTGTCGCCGCTCGATGGTCTGGGGCCGGAAGCCATCGGTATTCCGCAGTTGATGGCGCGCATTGAAGAGGCCGGCACCTTTACCGAAGTCATCCTCGCCACCAACCCGACGGTGGAAGGTGAGGCGACCGCGCATTACATCGCCCAGCTTCTGGCCAACAAAGGCCTGATCGCCTCGCGGATTGCCCACGGTGTGCCGCTGGGTGGTGAGCTGGAGTTGGTGGATGGCGGGACGCTGGCGCATTCGTTTGCAGGGCGTAAACCGATTTCCCTCTGACAGGTGTATCGCCTGATCTGGCCCCATCGCTGGCAAGCCAGCTCCCACAGTGATTTCGGTCGTTCACAAATGTTGTACACACTAAAGAAACCTGTGGGAGCTGGCTTGCCAGCGATGGGCGCACCTCGATTTGGCTGATTCACACAATTGTGTTGAAAACCAAGCAAGCGCTCGGTTAACGTCGGCCAACCCTTCGATGGAGTTCGCCGATGCCTGCCTTCCAGGAATACTTCGACCCCAGCCACCAAATGGTTCGCGACAGCGTCAGACGTTTCGTCGAGCGCGAGATCCTGCCGGACATCGACGCGTGGGAAGAAGCCGAAGGCTTTCCCCGTGAGCTTTACCTGAAGGCAGGGGCGGCGGGGATTCTTGGCATCGGTTATCCCGAAGCGCTGGGTGGCAGCCACGAAGGTGATCTGTTCGCCAAGGTCGCCGCCAGCGAAGAACTGATGCGCTGCGGTTCCGGTGGTCTGGTCGCGGGCCTCGGCTCGCTGGATATCGGCCTGCCACCGATCGTCAAATGGGCCCGGCCCGAGGTGCGCGAGCGCGTCGTGCCGCAAGTGCTCAGCGGCGAGAAAATCAGTGCGTTGGCGATTACCGAACCCGGCGGTGGTTCCGACGTCGCCAACCTGCAAACCCGCGCCGTGCGTGACGGCGACGTTTATTGGGTCAGCGGCAGCAAGACCTTCATTACCAGTGGCGTACGCGCCGACTTCTATACCGTCGCCGTGCGCACCGGAGCGCCGGGTTTCGGCGGCATCAGCCTGCTGTTGATCGAGAAGGGAACCCCCGGCTTCACCGTCGGCCGCCAGTTGAAAAAAATGGGCTGGTGGGCCTCGGACACCGCTGAGCTGTTCTTCGACGATTGCAGGGTGCCTGTGGGCAATCTGATCGGCGCCGAGAACATGGGCTTCGCCTGCATCATGGGCAATTTCCAGAGCGAACGGCTGGCGCTGGCGCTGATGGCCAACATGACCTCGCAGCTCGCGCTCGAAGAAGCGCTGAAATGGGCGCGCGAGCGTGAAGCATTCGGCAAGCCGATCCGCAAGTTTCAGGTGATCAAACATCGGTTGGCCGAAATGGCCACGGCGCTGGAAGTATCGCGCGAGTTCACCTATCGGCAAGCGGCGAAAATGGCGGCGGGGCAGAGCGTGATCAAGGAGATTTCCATGGCCAAGAACGTCGCCACGGACACCTCGGACCGGATCACCCGCGAAGCGGTGCAGATCCTCGGTGGCCTGGGTTACATGCGCGAGAGCCTGGTGGAGCGGCTGTATCGGGATAACCGCATTCTGTCGATCGGCGGCGGGACGCGGGAGGTGATGAACGAAATCATCAGCAAGCAGATGGGGCTTTGATTCTTTGGTGAGGCTACTGGCCCCTTCGCGAGCAAGCTCGCTCCCACAGGAGAATGCATTCAACTGTGGGAGCGAGCTTGCTCGCGAAGGCGGCCTGAAGGGCGCTACTTATTTATCGGTCAAAGCAAACTGCGTCAGGCAGAAGGTAGGGATGCCCATATCTTCCAGACGCTGCGAACCGCCCAGCTCCGGCAGATCAATGATCGCCGCTGCCTCATGCACCCGCGCGCCCATGCGGCGAATCAGGTTGGCCGCTGCGATCAGCGTGCCACCGGTGGCAATCAAGTCATCGAACATCACCACCGAATCACCTTCGCACAGGCTGTCGGCGTGGACTTCGAGGAACGCTTCGCCGTATTCGGTCGCGTAACCTTCGGCCAACACGTCCGCCGGCAGTTTGCCCTGCTTGCGGAACAGCACCAGCGGTTTGTTCAACTGATAGGCCAGCACCGAACCGATCAGGAAGCCGCGCGCATCCATCGCGCCGATGTGGGTGAAGTCGGCTTCCACATAGCGGTGGGCGAAGCTGTCCATCACCAGGCGCAGGGCCTTGGGCGACTGGAACAGCGGGGTGATGTCGCGAAAGATCACGCCCGGTTTCGGGAAGTCGATCACGGGGCGGATCAGGGATTTGATGTCGAAGGAGTCGAAGACCATCGTCGAGGTGTCCTGGCAGGGCTGCAAACGGCGCAGTATACCCGCGGCTGAAACGCTTCGCTCAACCGCGGATCGAGATCAGCCTTCGAGCGAGCCGCCGGCCAGGGCGCAGAGCTGGATCGGGTCGAGGATGTGGATCTCCTTGCCCTCGGCGGCGATCAGTTCGTTCTGCTGGAAGCGGGTGAACACCCGCGACACGGTTTCCACCGCCAGGCCCAGGTAATTGCCGATTTCGTTGCGCGACATGCTCAGGCGGAACTGGTTGGCCGAGAAACCGCGAGCGCGGAAGCGGGCCGACAGGTTGACCAGGAACGTGGCGATGCGCTCGTCGGCGGTTTTCTTCGACAGCAACAGCATCATTTGCTGATCGTCACGGATCTCGCGGCTCATCACCCGCATCAGCTGCCGGCGCAGCTGCGGCAGTTGCAGGGCCAGTTCGTCGAGGCGTTCGAAAGGGATTTCACAGACCGAGGTGGTTTCCAGCGCTTGGGCCGACACTGGATGTTTCTCGGTGTCCATGCCGGACAGACCGACCAGTTCGCTCGGCAGGTGGAAACCGGTGAGCTGTTCTTCGCCGGTGTCGCTCAGGCTGAAGGTCTTCAGGGCGCCGGAGCGTACTGCATAAACGGAATCGAAGGTGTCACCCTGGCGGAACAGGAACTCACCCTTTTTCAACGGGCGACCACGTTTAACGATTTCGTCCAGCGCATCCATGTCTTCCAGATTCAGAGAAAGTGGCAGGCAGAGAGGGGCCAGGCTGCAATCCTTGCAATGGGCCTGGTTGTGAGCGCGCAGTTTGACTGGCTCGGACATTTCTTAAATCCTTGTGGGAAAACACACATAAGCCGTAAGGGTAACCCACGGGAGGACATTCAGGCCAGTCTGGGGCGAGATTGCCCTGCGGGCATAAGGCCGCAGGGCAAACAAAGACACGGGGCATTCGCGATACATCGGTTTCATGAGCAGGACGTTTCAGATCACCCGCGAGAAGCGCTGGCGGTTCTGTTGTTCCAGGTACGCGTCGAACACCATGCACACCGAACGCACCAGCAGGCGTCCGGCCGGCAACACTTCGATGCGCTCGCGCTCCAGCTTGATCAGCCCGTCGTTGGCCATGCCCTGCAGTTGCGGCCACAGCGCGCCGAAATAACCCTGAAAATCAATGTTGAACGCTTGCTCGATTTCGGCGAATTCCAGGCTGAAATTGCAGATCAGTTGCTGGATCACCGCGCGGCGCAGGCGATCGTCGGCATTGCACACCAAGCCCCGGCTGGTCGCCAGTTGCGCGGCGGCGAGGGTGTTCTGGTACTGGTTCAGATCGCTGTTGTTCTGGCAGTAGAGATCGCCGATCTGACTGATCGCCGACACCCCCAGACCAATCAAGTCGCAATGGCCGTGAGTGGTGTAGCCCTGGAAGTTGCGCTGCAGGGTCTGTTCTTCCTGGGCAATCGCCAACTCATCGTCGGGCAGGGCGAAGTGATCCATGCCGATGTAGCGATAACCGGCGGCGGTCAGTTGTTCGATGGTGCGCTGGAGCATTTGCAGTTTTTGCGCAGGGCTTGGCAGCTCGTGGCTGTTGATCCGCCGCTGTGGCATGAAGCGCTCCGGCAGGTGCGCATAGTTGAATACCGAGAGCCGGTCCGGTTGCAGGCTGATGACTTCCTCGACGGTACGCGCGAAATTCTCCGGAGTTTGCTTCGGCAGGCCGTAGATCAGGTCGATGTTGATCGAGCGAAATTGCAGGGTGCGCGCCGCGTCGATCACTGCACGGGTTTCTTCCAGGCTCTGCAGGCGATTGACCGCCCGTTGCACCGCCGGATCGAGGTCTTGCAGGCCGATGCTGACCCGGTTGAAACCCAGTTCACGCAGCAGGCCCATGGTCGACCAGTCGGCCTCGCGCGGGTCGATCTCGATGCCGTAGTCGCCGGAGTCATCATCCAGCAGATTGAAGTGTTTGCGCAGGTGCGCCATCAACTGCCGCAGCTCGTCATGGCTGAGGAAGGTCGGGGTGCCGCCGCCGAAGTGCAACTGCTCGACTTTCTGTGCCGGTTCCAGGTGACAGGCAATCAACTGGATTTCCTGTTCCAGGCGTTGCAGATACGGCTGTGCCCGCCCGCGATCCTTGGTGATGACCTTGTTGCAGGCGCAGTAGTAGCAAATATTCGCGCAGAACGGCACATGCACGTACAGCGACAATGGGCGCAGCGCCTTGCGACTTTCGCGCAGGGCGTGAAACAGGTCGAAGGTGCCGACCTGACTGTTGAATTGCACGGCCGTCGGGTACGAGGTGTAGCGCGGCCCCGCCAGGTCGTAGCGGCGGATCAGATCAGTGTCCCAACGAATGGCGTCGAGCATGCGGGCATTCCCCCGGATAGGCTGGCAGTGTGGCGAGTCTATCGGGGTGCGGCGACGGGGCTGTTGATTTGCATCAACGGCGGATTGGTAGTGACTGCTTTTGTGGCGAGGGAGCTTGCTCCCGCTGGACTGCGCAGCAGGCCCCTGGTTTGTTGTCAAATCGCGAGGGGGCGCTTCGCACCCCAGCGGGAGCAAGCTCCCTCGCCACCGTTTTAGTGACCCATCAACCAATGTTGATGCGGCCCCGGCAAAGTCCAGATCCCGAACAGAATCACCAGCAAGCCACCGGCCACGCGCACACTGCGTTTACGCAGCAACGCCGTCACCCGCTCGGCAGCCAGTCCGGTGGCGAGTAGCACCGGCCAAGTGCCCAGCCCGAACGCCAGCATCAACAACCCACTGTCCAGCGCATTGCCCTGGCTCGCCGACCACAGCAGCGTGCTGTAAACCAGTCCGCACGGCAGCCAGCCCCACAGTGCGCCGAGCAGCAGGGCGCGGGGCAAACTCGACACCGGCAGCAAGCGGTTGGCCACCGGCTGAATGTAACGCCACAAGCCACGGCCGAGGCTTTCGATACGGGTCAGGCCGCTCCACCAGCCGGCCAGATACAGGCCCATGGCAATCAGCAGCAACCCGGCGAGAATACGCATGAACATCGCCGCCGGACTGTTTGCCACCGCCCAGCCAGCCAGCCCGATCAGCAAACCGGCCGTCGCGTAACTGAGGATCCGTCCGAGGTTGTACGCCAGCAGCAGACGAAAGCGTCGGCTGCGTTGTTCCTTGGGAATCGCCAGGGTCAGCGCGCCCATCAGGCCGCCGCACATGCCCAGGCAATGCCCGCCACCGAGCAGGCCGAGGATCAGCGCGGAAACCAGGAGAGGCGCCAGCTCAAGCATGGGGTGGCGCCTTGTCCTGCGGCTGGTCGGATTTGGCTTCGTCGACGGCGGCGGTGTGGTTCGGGTCCTGATCATCGAACAGGATGCTGTGGGCCGGGCCATCAAGGTCGTCGTACTGACCGCTGTCCACCGCCCAGAAGAAGATGTACACAGCGATGGCCACGATCAGCAGGGCGGCGGGGATCATCACGTAAAGAGCTGGCATCGGTACTCCAGGCCCGCGCGGCTCAAGCCGGCAACGGGCGGGTTTCTGAACGGGTGCCGGCAACCGGCGCGCTCGGCAGGCGAGTCAGGCGCAGGGCGTTGAGCACCACGGTCAACGAACTGATCGACATGCCGACCGCAGCCCACACCGGGGTGATCCAGCCGAGGGCGGCGAACGGCAACATGAGGCCATTGTACAGCGCCGCCCACAGCAGGTTCTCGATGATTACCCGACGGGTTCTGCGCGCTAACGTGAAGGCGTGTACCAGCGCATCGAGGCGGTTGGACAGCAGCACCGTGTCGGCACTGGTTTTCGCCAGATCAGTGGCCGAACCCATGGCCACGCTGATGTCGGCAGCGGCCAGCACCGGCACGTCGTTGACCCCGTCACCGAGCATCAACACCTTGCGTCCTTGTTGATGCAACTGCTGCAACACGTGCAGTTTGTCGTCCGGACGCAAACCGCCACGGGCTTCGTCGATGCCCAGTTCGGCGGCGACGCTGGCGACCATCGGCGAGCTGTCGCCGGACAGCAGCAATGTGCGCCAGCCACGCGCCTTGCACGCGGCGAGCAGGGCGGGCGCATCGTCGCGCAGGCGATCGTCGAGGACGAACCACGCCAGCGCTGCCGAGTCATCACCGAGCAGCAGCCACTGACCCGGCTCATCCGGCATCGCCGGCAACGGCGCACCGCTGAGGGCGCAGACAAACTCCGCCTGACCAATGCGCAAGCGCTGTGTACCTACCCGTCCTTCGAGACCGAGTCCCGGCGTGCTGTGCACATCTTCAGCGGCCAGTGGCGCACGACCGAAGGCGCGGGCAATCGGGTGTTCCGAACGGTTTTCCAGGGCGGCGGCAAGGCTCAGGCACTGGTCGCTGCTGAGTGTGCCCAGCGGGCGAATCGAGCGCAGGACCAGGCGGCCTTCGGTGAGTGTGCCGGTCTTGTCGAAGATCACCGTGTCGATCTGGTTCAGGCCTTCCAGCACATGCCCGCGCGTCAGCAACAGGCCGAGTTTGTGCAGGGTGCCGGTGGCGGCGGTCAACGCCGTCGGGGTTGCCAGCGACAGCGCGCAAGGGCAGGTCGCGACCAGCATCGCCAGGACGATCCAGAACGCCCGCGACGCATCCAGTTCCCACCACAACAGGCCGATGGCTGCCGCCGCAATCAGCGACAACAGCAGGAACCACTGCGCCGCGCGGTCGGCGATTTCCGCCAGGCGCGGTTTTTCCGCCTGGGCGCGATCGAGCAGGCGGACGATGGCCGACAGGCGTGTGTCCTGACCCAGTGCCAGTACTTCGACGGTGAGCGCGCCTTCGACATTCAGCGTGCCCGCGGTGACCGCATCGCCCAGCGTGCGCGGTTGCGGCAGGTATTCGCCGGTCAGCAGCGATTCGTCGATGCTTGACTGGCCATCGAGAATCCTGCCATCCGCCGGCAGGATCGAACCCGGTTGCACCAGCACCCGGTCACCCAGGCGCAGTTCGCTGAGCAGGATGCGTTCGCTCTGGCCGTCGGTGTCGAGACGCAGGCACGAGGCCGGCAGCAGGTTTACAAGCTGCGCGGTGGCGGCGGCGGTGCGTTCGCGGGCACGGCGTTCCAGATAACGCCCGGCGAGCAGGAACAGCGCAAACATCCCGACCGCATCGAAATACAGCTCACCGACGCCGGTGATCGATGTCCAGATCCCGGCGATGTAGGCGCTGCCGATGGCCAGCGACACCGAGACGTCCATGGTCAGGTGGCGGGTGCGCAGATCGCGCATCGCGCCCTTGAAGAACGGCGCGCAGCTATAGAACACGATCGGTGTTGTGAGAAATAGCGCGACCCAGCGCAGGATCGTGTGCAATTCGGGGCTGAGGTCGATGTTGAATTCCGGCCAGGTGGCCATGGTCGCCATCATTGCCTGAAACCACAGCAATCCGGCGACGCCGAGCTGGCGCAACGCGAGGCGATTTTCGCTGGCCAGTTGCTCGCTGGCGCGGTCGGCCTGATACGGGTGGGCGACGTAACCGATGTGGCGCAGCTCGGCGAGGATCTGGCTCAGCGGCAATTGCGCGTCGGCCCATTGCACATGCAGGCGATGGTTGGACAGATTCAGTCGCGCCTCGGCCACTGCCGGCAGGGTGCGCAGGTGTTTCTCGATCAGCCAGCCGCAGGCGGCGCAACTGATGCCTTCCATCAACAGCGTGGTTTCGGCGAGTTCGCCCGCGTGACGGACGAAGGATTTTTGCACGTCGGCGCGGTCGTACAGCGCCAATTCATCGGTCAATTGCACCGGCAAGGCTTCGGGGTTGGCCGAGGCTTCGCTGCGATGCTGGTAATAGCTTTCCAGACCACCGGCGACGATGGCTTCGGCCACGGCCTGACAGCCGGGGCAGCAGAACTCGCGGGACTCCCCGAGCACGACGGCGGTAAAGCGACTGCCCGACGGAACGGGCAGGGCGCAGTGGTAGCAGGGGAGTGGGGTGGTCATGGCATCGTTGAGGGGGTAAGCCCTTGCATTGGGGTTGTCCGCTTGCCCTCACCCCAGCCCTCTCCCGGAGGGAGAGGGAGCCGATTGATGGAGGCCGGAAAAGAGGTGCATCCACGGATATCGTCACTGCCATACACAAGGCATGCGAGCGGCCGAAATCAGTCCCCTCTCCCTCCGGGAGAGGGTTAGGGTGAGGGGCTTCTGCAGTTTATTTATTTATCCAGGTCTTCAGCGCCCTGCAACGGTTCGTCACCGAGCAGCAGATCCTTGTCATGGCTGACCTGTTCTTCTTCGAACATGCGCCACACGTGGTCGTCCTGAGTGCCCAGCAATTCGACAAAACGCCGACCTTCGACCTTGTCGCCCAACTGGCCGATGTAACGGCCGGCTTCGGTTTCACTGCGGGTCAGGACAATCTTGCGATCCTTCTCCGGCTGGGTCGGCGAGATCAGGTTCAGTTCCAGGGTTTTCGGCTGGCTGTCACCGCTGAGGCGCAGGTCGACTTCGCCGGTGAGTTCATCCAGATGGACGTTGGCGCGCATCTTCAACTCCTGCGCCAACAGTTCACGGTCCAGCGAGCGGTTGATGCCTTTGCCGGCCTCGTAATAGTTGTCGTTGACCAGGTTGTCCGGGTTGTTCACCGCAATGGTCACCATTGACAGGGTCAACGTCACCGAGCAGGCCAGGATACCGATGATGATCCATGGCCAGAGGTGCTTGTACCAAGGGCTTGCGGCGTTTGCGGCGGGCATGTTCAGTTCTCTCAACGGGTTTGTGGGCCGATGAATCGGCTCTTGGCTTCAACGTGGACGCTGTCGTCGTCGGCGTCCTTGAGGATGAATTTCACCTCGTTGGTGCTCGACGGCAATTGTTCCGGTGCGCTCGACAACTCCACCGGCATGCTGAAGATTTCGCCGGCCGGGACCTTGATCTCGCGTTTGCCTTGCAGGCGCAGATCCGGCAGGCCGACGGCCTCCAGCACGTAGGTGTGGTCGCGCTGATCCTTGTTCATGATCTTCAGGCTGTAGACGTTTTCGATCCGGCCTTCGGCGTTCTCGCGGTACAGCACGCGGTCCTTGCTGACGTCGAAACCGACCAGCGAGCGCATGAAGAATGCGGTCACCAGCAGGCTGATCATCGCCAGCAGCACCACCGCATAGCCGATCAGGCGTGGCCGCAGTTTATGGGTTTTCTGGCCCGAGAGGTTGTGTTCGGTGGTGTAACTGATGAGGCCGCGCGGGTAGTCCATCTTGTCCATGATCGCGTCGCAGGCGTCGATGCACGCGGCGCAACCGATGCACTCGATCTGCAGGCCGTCACGGATGTCGATACCGGTCGGGCACACCTGAACGCACATGGTGCAATCGATGCAGTCGCCCAGGCCCATAGCCTTGTAGTCGACACCTTTCTTGCGCGGGCCACGGCTTTCGCCGCGACGCGGGTCGTAGGACACGATCAGGGTGTCCTTGTCGAACATCACGCTCTGGAAACGTGCATAGGGGCACATGTAGATGCACACCTGCTCGCGCAGCCAGCCGGCGTTGCCGTAGGTGGCGAGGGTGAAGAAACCGACCCAGAAATACGACCAGCCATCGGCCTGGCCGGTGAAGAACTCGATCACCAGTTCGCGGATTGGCGAGAAGTAGCCGACGAAGGTCATGCCGGTGACGAAGCCGATCAGCAGCCACAATGAATGCTTGGCGAGTTTGCGCAGGAACTTGTTGCCGCTCATCGGCGCTTTATCGAGCTTGATCCGCTGGTTGCGGTCGCCTTCGGTGACTTTCTCGCACCACATGAAAATCCACGTCCACACGCTTTGCGGACAGGTGTAGCCGCACCAGACGCGGCCGGCGTAAACGGTGATGAAGAACAGACCGAACGCGGCAATGATCAGCAGGCCAGACAGCAGGATGAAGTCCTGCGGCCAGAAGGTCGCACCAAAGATGAAGAACTTGCGTTCCGGCAGGTTCCACCACACCGCCTGATGCCCGCCCCAGTTCAGCCACACCGTACCGAAATACAACAGAAACAGCGCAGCGCCGCCGATCATCCGCAGATTGCGGAACAGGCCAGTGAAAGCACGGGTGTAGATTTTTTCTCGAGAGGCGTAAAGGTCGACGCTGTTGTTCGCGTTTTTGCTCGGCGGTGTGACGTCGTGTACCGGAATCTGGTTGCTCATCATTGCATCCCACGGCAGTGGACAAATGCCTCGGTCGATACGTGCCGACCGCGGTCAGAAAGGGGTGTTGCAGTGGCGCAATGATACGCCTGTCGCTCTAACTCAAGGGTGCGACCTTTGGTCGCGTTGGGAAAAAAGCATTATTGGTGTAGCGAATGCAGCAAAGCCTGATGCAGATCAATTGACTTGTTGAGTATGGACGGTTTTGCAGTGGCGGCTAATTCATTGCTCCCATGGGTTGATCAGGGCGACGCCGCTCGAGCGGAAATCATCGACATTGCGCGTGACCACCGTGAGTCCATGCACCAGGGCCGTGGCGGCGATCAACGCATCGCTTTCATTGGCCTGGTCGGGCACATGCAGGCTGGCACAACGCAGCGCTACTGCAGCATCAACCGGCAGGATTCGGGCTTCGAATGCGGGCATGACGTGACGCGTCAGCCAACTGCGCAACAGCTTTCCTTGAGCAGGATCACGCCGTTCCATTCGCAGGACTCCGGTTTCCAGTTCTTTCAGAGTAATGGCGGAAATGTACAGACGCGGGGCGATGACGCCTTTGGCCCAACTGACCACATTGGCATCGGCTTGCGGCTTGCGAAGTTCGGAAATCACATTGGTGTCGAGTAAATACATCAGGACAGGTCTACGGGACGATGAATGATGACTGCGCGCTCGGTTTCGAAATCGATGTCGGCAGCCTCCGGCATGACCAACCAATCGACAATGCTTGTGTTTGCGCCGCTCAGTTTCTGATATTCCTCAATGCTCAAAAGGACATGAGAGGCCTTGCCACGGTCTGTGATGATCACTGGACCCAGACGCGCAGCCTTTTTGGCGCTGCTGGTGTCCTGATTGAATTCACGGCTGGAGATGGTGGTGATTGCCATCATGGTTGACCTCTTGCAATACAGATGTAGCAACGTTACTACTTCGCCTTGGGGGCGGCAATCGAGGAAGACAGGACTCAGCCGTCCGTTGGTCGGTCCATGGCTGGCATAAGTCGAGCCAGCCCCGCACAAGGCGCAGGCTGGCTCAGGTTGATACAGACGTGCCTTCAAGACTCAGGGCAGCCTGCCACCGCCCAGGCTATCGAGACTGCCGGTATTTCGATGGCGTTTTGTGGTGCTTTTGGAATCGGGTTGTGACGGACTGTCGAATGTCGCGGTAATGGTTTCCACGGTTTTTTCCGATGATTCGGTTGGATGATCAGATTCAGTAAGAGGCTGATCAACCAGGAGACAGGTTTTGTCGTCATTCAACATAGCGGCTTCATCCTTGAAGTGGCTCCGATGCGGGTCACCGGGCCTTTGGCAGACCCTACAGAGCAAGCTGAAACGAGTCCATCTGGCATGTGTCTCAAAGTATTAATTTCAACGGCTATGCCCATGCTGTAGAAATATAATTAGTTAATTGAAGACTTTTAATTTTTTATTAATTTCGAATAGTTTGGTGTCTGTTCTGCAGCATGCTAGTTGCATGTTCGTGTTTTGAAAGTTAATGGAATAATGGAGTGTTATGAAAATCAAGGAAGTTAAAAAGCTTTTCGCTTGTCTGTGCCTGTTATCGCTGAGTTCTCTTGCCAGTGCCAATGAAGGTGTTCCGCTGCACATGGTATTTGCCTCGGACCCGCAATACCCGTGGACGGAAAAATCGGACGGTGGTGAAGATGAGCCGAGCGCGGACTTTGAAAAACGCTCGAAATGGCTGGTCGAGAGCCAGTTTGCGAGTATTGCGCAGTTTCGCAACGAAATGGGCGGCCAGGCCGCCGTGCCGCTGATGATCAACGGCGACATCACTGCGTTCGGCCATGGCTGGCAGCGCTCCTTCATGAAGACGATGCTGAACAAACACTTTGGCGATCAATTTCTCTATGGGTTGGGTAATCATGATTACCAGAACAACGTGAATGACTGTTTCAGTGAGAGTTGCGCGGCGGGCAGTATTGTCGATTATCGTGATCATCACGTGGATAAGGTCGATCAGTTCGATCTTGAAGTGAGTGGCAGCTTTTTGAATAAGCACTATCTCGGCAGTCTGGCGTATTCAAAGAATATTGGTGAAGTACATCTGGTGCAGTTGAACAATGAGCCGACTTACCAGGTGAAGATTTCCCATGCGCTGAATCCGACCTCGTTCGATATCAAACAGTCACTGGACTGGCTGGAAAATGATTTGCGAATAGCGCGAGCGCAGGGCTACGCGATCATTATCAATATGTACAAACCCTATGACTGGACAGGCAGTTGGGAGCAACAGAAGCGCTTTCGCGAAATGCTTGAAAAATATCAGGTGACGGCGATGTTTGCTGGCCATTACCACGGCGAGGGTGGCAGCCAGACCTACATAGGCAGTGTGCCGATGTTCCTCAGCGGTGCGGCCTCTCAACAGACGTACCTGACGGCCAGCTTTTCCAAAGACCGCAAGCAACTTGAGGTGAGTCTGGTCGAGGGTAATCAGTGGCGCCATCGTCAACCGGTGGCCACAGTACCGGTGAAATCGATCTGGGCCAGTCGCCCATAAAAAAGCCCCCGCCAGAGCACTGGTGGGGGCTTTATTTTGCGTCAGCCGTTGGCCTTATTGGGCCTCGGCTTCAGCGGGTTTGTCACCGTGAGACAGACTGTAAACATACGCTGCCAGCAAGTGCACCTTATCGTTGCCTTGCAGTTGTTCCTGCGCAGGCATCTGGCCCTGACGGCCGTAACGGATGGTCTGCTGCAGTTGGGCGAAGCTCGAACCGTAGATGAACGCGGCCGGGTGGGTCAGGTTCGGTGCGCCCATCGCCGGGGTGCCTTTGCCTTCCGGTCCGTGGCAGGCCACGCAGTTGGCGGCGAACAGTTTCTGGCCGTTGGCCGGGTCAGCCTTGGTGCCTTCCGGCAGTTTGCGGCCATCAAGTTGAGTGACCACGAAGGCTGCGACGTCGGCGACGCCTTGCTCGCCAATGACGTCGGCCCAGGCCGGCATCACCGCGTGACGACCGCCCATGATGGTGGTCTTGATGGTTTCCGGCTCGCCGCCCCAGCGCCAGTCGGCGTCGGTCAGGTTCGGGAAGCCATAGGCGCCTTTGGCGTCGGAGCCGTGGCACACCGAGCAGTTGGAGGCGAACAGACGGCCGCCCATCTTCAGTGCTTGTGGATCTTTGGCGACTTCCTCGATCGGCATCGCCGCGAACTTGGCGAAGATCGGACCGAACTTGGCGTCCGAGCGGGCCATTTCCTTTTCCCACTCGTGCACGCCTGTCCAGCCGGTCTGGCCGTTGGCGAACGCGGTCTGCTTGTCGTTATCGAGGTAGTTGTAGCCCGGCAACAGGCCTTTCCAGTTGCCCAGACCCGGGTACAGCACCAGATAACCGAGAGCGAACACGATGGTGCCCACGAACAGCATGAACCACCATTTCGGCAGCGGGTTGTCGTACTCCTCGATCCCGTCGAAGGAGTGGCCCACGGTCTCTTCCGTCTGCTCGCTGCGCTGGCCCTTGCGGGTCGACAGCAGCAGCCAGGTCAGGGAAAAGATCGTACCGAGACTGAGGACTGTGACGTACAGACTCCAGAATGTAGTCATTCTTTGTTACTCCTAGAAGCTTGCTCGACGTGCTTGATGGCTTCGGGATCATCCGCAAAAGGCAGCAAGGTTGCGTCTTCAAACTCCGACTTGCGCTTGGGGCTGAACACCCACAACGCCAAACCGATGAAGGCCACCATCACGACAACGGTGCCCAGGCCGCGAATCATCCCGATATCCATAAAGAATCACCGTTTGCTTTTGATGATGGTGCCCAGGCCCTGAAGGTAGGCCACCAGCGCGTCCATTTCGGTTTTGCCCTTCACGGCCTCTTTTGCACCGGCGATGTCTTCGTCGGTGTAAGGGACGCCGAGCGTGCGCAACACTTCCATTTTCCTGGCTGTGTCTTTGCCGTCGAGCTTGTTTTCCACGAGGAACGGGTAAGCCGGCATTTTCGACTCAGGCACTACGTTGCGCGGGTTGTACAGGTGCGCACGCTGCCAGTCATCGGAGTAACGACCGCCCACGCGAGCCAGATCCGGACCGGTACGTTTGGAACCCCACAGGAACGGGTGGTCCCAGACGCTTTCACCAGCGACCGAGTAGTGGCCGTAGCGTTCGGTTTCGGCGCGGAACGGACGGATCATCTGCGAGTGGCAGCCGACACAACCGTTGGCGATATAGACGTCGCGGCCTTCCAGTTCCAGTGCCGAGCGCGGCTTCATGCCTTCGACCGGCTTGTTGGTGACGTCCTGGAAGAACAGCGGAACGATCTGGGTCAGGCCGCCAATGCTGACGGCGATAACCATGAAGAAGGCCAGCAGGCCAATATTCTTCTCGACAGCTTCATGCTTCATCAGTGAGCTCCAACGACAGCGATCTGGGCGGCGGCTTCGGTTTCAACCGGGTTCGAGGCGCGCACGGTGCGCCAAACGTTGTAAGCCATCAGGAACATGCCGCTGGCGAAGAATGCACCGCCCAGGGCACGGACAATGTAGCCCGGGTGGCTGGCCTGCAGCGCTTCGACGAACGAGTAGGTGAGGGTGCCGTCATCGTTGATTGCACGCCACATCAGACCCTGAGTGATGCCGTTGACCCACATCGAGGCGATGTACAGCACGGTACCGATGGTCGCGAGCCAGAAGTGTGCGTTGATCAGGCCGACGCTGTGCATCTGCGCGCGGCCGAACAGTTTCGGGATCATGTGGTAGATCGCGCCGATCGAAATCATCGCCACCCAGCCCAGAGCGCCGGCGTGTACGTGGCCGATGGTCCAGTCGGTGTAGTGCGAGAGCGAGTTGACG
The DNA here is from genome assembly GCF_000828175.1 of Pseudomonas sp. W15Feb9B. Taxonomy (NCBI): domain Bacteria; kingdom Pseudomonadati; phylum Pseudomonadota; class Gammaproteobacteria; order Pseudomonadales; family Pseudomonadaceae; genus Pseudomonas; species Pseudomonas sp. W15Feb9B. The sequence goes on from NZ_JTKF01000015.1 coordinate 98,207, forward strand.
GTCTTGATCGCCATCATCGGACCTTCGAAGGTCGACATGCCATAGAACGCCAGCGACACCACAAGGAAGCGCAGGATCGGGTCGGTGCGCAGCTTATGCCAGGCACCCGACAGGGTCATCATGCCGTTGATCATGCCGCCCCAGCTTGGCGCCAGCAGAATGATCGACATCGCCATGCCCAGCGATTGTGCCCAGTCCGGCAGTGCGGTGTAGTGCAGGTGGTGTGGGCCGGCCCAGATATACAGGGTGATCAGGGCCCAGAAGTGCACGATCGACAGGCGATAGGAGTAGATCGGGCGTTCGGCCTGTTTCGGCACGAAGTAGTACATCATCCCGAGGAAGCCGGTGGTCAGGAAGAAACCCACGGCGTTGTGGCCGTACCACCACTGGATCATCGCGTCGGTCGCGCCCGAGTAGGCGGAGTAGGACTTGAAGAAACTCACCGGCAGGGAGGCGTGGTTGACGATGTGCAGCATCGCGGTCACGACGATGAACGCGCCGTAGAACCAGTTACCGACATAGATGTGCTTGGTCTTGCGCTTGGTGATGGTGCCGAAGAACACCAGCCCGTAGGAGACCCAGACAATGGCCAGCAGAATGGCGAGCGGCCATTCCAGTTCGGCGTATTCCTTGGTGGTGGTGTAACCCAGCGGCAAGGTAATGATTGCGCCGACGATAACCGCCTGCCAGCCCCAGAAGGTGAAGGCTGCGAGGCTGTCGGAGATCAGTCGCGTCTGGCAGGTTCGCTGCACGACATAGTAGGAAGTGGCAAACAGTGCACAACCACCGAAGGCGAAAATCACCAGGTTTGTGTGCAACGGGCGCAGGCGTCCAAAGCTCGTCCACGGCAGACCGAAGTTCAACTCCGGCCAGACCAGTTGCGAGGCGATGAAGACACCAAGCCCCATGCCAAGGATCCCCCAGACCACCGTCATGATGGCGAACTGGCGGACTACCTTATAGTTATAAGCAGTCGGACTGATTGCTGTGCTCATTCTAAGGTTCCACGGTTTGGGTGTTTTATTAGGATTAAAATCGGCCGCAAGTATGCAGAGAGCAGGGGGTCATTGCAACGCGCCATGACCTGGGTCAATGCTTTCCAACGCTGATTCTGCGGCCTTTCCATACGCCGCGTAAGGACAAAATCGGCCTCGGACAAAATGTCGCAGCGGACGAAAAAAGCGAGGGGTTCAGGTCAGATGTAACGAGGTGTGTTCCAACGCAGTGATCGGGTGACGGACGGTCATCGACGCGACAGCCGGTATCTACCGGGCTTTGCGCCCTGTCAGTCAGGCGATTTGTCGAACACATCGCTCAAGGTCGACCTGGAACCGGCACGGGCCAGTCCGCATCGAGCAAGCGTAGACCCGAATTGGAGGATTCGAAAGGAGAGGGTGTGACGGGGTGCGACAATGCGTCGCAAAGGGGCGGGGTGCTGCCGCACCGAGAACGATGCGGCAGAGGTGTGCGCAATACTTATTGCTTGTTGTCTTCGGTAATCAGTTTTTCTGTATTCAATCCGTGTGACAGGCTGTACACATAAGCGGCCAGCAATTGCACTTTATCGTTGCCCAGCAATTCGTTCTGCGCTGGCATATGGCCTTGGCGACCATGGCGAATGGTCTGCTCAAGCTGCGTCAGGCTGGTGCCGTAGATAAATCCGGCCGGGTGCGTCAGGTTCGGCGCACCCATGGCTTCAGTGCCTTGGCCGGTTGCCCCATGACAGGCTACGCAGGTGGTGCTGAACGCTTGCTGTCCGGCCTGCAGGTCAGCCTTGCTGTCGGCCGGCAGCGGCAGGCCGGCCAGTTCGTGACGCACATACGCCGCGACGTTCTTTACACCTGTCTCGCCGAGCACTTCGCCCCAGGCCGGCATCGCCGCCATCCGCCCACCCATGATGGTGGTCTTGATGGTCTCGGCACTGCCGCCCCAGCGCCAGTCCTTGTCCGCCAGGTTGGGGAAACCGAACGCGCCCTTGGCGTCGGAACCGTGGCACACCGAGCAGTTGGAGGCGAACAGTCGGCCACCCATTTTCAGCGCCTGCGGATCCTTCGCCACTTCTTCCACCGGCATGGCGGCGAACTTGGCGAAGATCGGCCCGAATTTGGCGTCGGCCTTGCTCATTTCCTTTTCCCATTCGTGGACGCCGGTCCAGCCGTCCTCGTAGCCGGGCAGAATGCCTTTCCAGTTGCCCAGGCCCGGATACAGGATCAGATAGCCCACGGAAAACACCAGCGTGCCGGCGAACAGCATGAACCACCACTGCGGCAGCGGGTTGTCGTACTCCTCGATGCCGTCGAAGCTGTGGCCCATGGTCTGGTCGACGCTGCCCTTGGTCTCGCCCCGGCGCGTGCCGATCAGCAGCCAGGTCAGGCCGATCAGGCTGCCGATGGTCAGTACGCAGATCCACGTACTCCAGAAGGTGGTCATGGCCGGGTACTCCTTGTTTCAGATGCGGGGGTAGTGTCGGGTTGCGGCTCGTCGGCGAACGGCAGCAGACGTGCTTCGGCAAACTCCGGGGTGCGCTTGCGATTGAATACCCACAAGGTCAGACCGACGAAGGCGACGAACACCACGACCGTGCCGAGGCCACGTATGAGGCCTGTGCTCATTTCAATGACCATGGCTCACCTCTTGCTCTTGATCGCAGTGCCAAGCACTTGCAGGTAGGAGACGAGGGCGTCCATCTCGGTCTTGCCCTTGAGGCTGGCGACCGCGCCGCTGATGTCATCGTCGGTGTACGGCACGCCGAGGGTGCGCATGGTCTTGAGCTTGGTTTCGGTGTGGCTGCTGTCGACCGCTTGCGTGACCAGCCACGGGTAGGCCGGCATTTTCGACTCGGGTACCACGTTGCGCGGGTTGTACAAGTGCGCGCGGTGCCAGTCATCCGAGTAACGCGCGCCGACGCGGGCCAGGTCCGGCCCGGTACGCTTGGAACCCCAGAGGAACGGGTGATCCCACACGCTTTCGCCGGCCACCGAGTAGTGCCCGTAGCGTTCGGTTTCAGCGCGGAACGGGCGGATCATCTGCGAGTGGCAACCGACGCAGCCTTCGCGGATGTAGATGTCGCGGCCTTCCAGTTGCAGCGCGGTGTAGGGCTTCATGCCTTCCACCGGTTTGTTGGTGACGTCCTGGAAGAACAGCGGGACGATCTGGGTCAGGCCGCCGATGCTCACGGCAAACACCATCAGCAGCATCAGCAGGCCGACGTTCTTTTCAATCGTTTCGTGTTTCATGGCGGACTCCTCAGGCCATCTGCGCGGCAGCAACGACGTCAGCAGGCTGCGAGGCCCGCACGGTGCGCCAGGTGTTGTAAGCCATCAGGAACATGCCGCTGAGGAAGATCGCCCCACCCACCAGACGTACGATGAAGCCTGGGTGGCTGGCCACCAGGGTTTCGACGAAGGAGTAGGTCAGCGTGCCGTCCTCGTTGACTGCGCGCCACATCAGGCCCTGGGCGATACCGTTGACCCACATCGAGGCGATGTACAGCACGGTGCCGATGGTCGCGAGCCAGAAGTGCGCGTTGATCAGGCCGATGCTGTGCATCTGCTCTTTGCCGAAGACTTTCGGGATCATGTGGTACAGCGCGCCGATGGAAATCATCGCTACCCAGCCGAGCGCGCCGGCGTGAACGTGGCCGATGGTCCAGTCGGTGTAGTGGGAGAGGGCGTTTACAGTCTTGATCGCCATCATCGGACCTTCGAAGGTCGACATGCCGTAGAACGCCAGCGACACCACGAGGAAGCGCAGGATCGGGTCGCTGCGCAACTTATGCCAGGCGCCCGAGAGGGTCATCATGCCGTTGATCATGCCGCCCCAGCTCGGTGCCAGCAGAATCAGCGACATCACCATGCCCAGCGACTGTGCCCAGTCCGGCAGCGCGGTGTAGTGCAGGTGGTGCGGGCCGGCCCAGATGTACAGGGTGATCAGCGCCCAGAAGTGCACGATCGACAGGCGATACGAATACACCGGACGTTCGGCCTGTTTCGGCACGAAGTAGTACATCATCCCGAGGAAACCGGCGGTGAGGAAAAAGCCTACGGCGTTGTGGCCGTACCACCATTGCACCATCGCGTCGGTCGCACCGGCGTACACCGAGTAGGACTTGGTGAAGCTCACCGGCAACTCGAGGTTGTTGACGATGTGCAGGATCGCCACGGTGATGATGAACGCGCCGAAGAACCAGTTGCCCACATAAATGTGCTTGGTCTTGCGCTGCATGATCGTGCCGAAGAACACGATGGCGTAGGCGACCCAGACGATGGTGATCAGGATGTCGATCGGCCATTCCAGCTCGGCGTATTCCTTGGAGCTGGTATAACCCAGCGGCAGGCTGATCGCCGCCAGCAGGATCACCAGTTGCCAGCCCCAGAAGCAGAACGCGGCGATTTTCGGCGCGAACAATTGCGTCTGGCAGGTGCGCTGCACCGAGTAGAACGAACTGGCGAACAGCGCACAGCCACCGAAGGCGAAGATCACCGCGTTGGTGTGCAGCGGGCGCAGACGGCCGAAACTGGTCCAGGGCAAATTGAAGTTGAGTTCAGGCCAGACCAATTGGGCCGCGAGAAAAACCCCGAGCCCCATGCCGACGATGCCCCACACCACCGTCATAATGGCGAATTGGCGGACCACCTTGTAGTTGTAGGCGGTACTGATAGAAGTGTTCATGGTTCCCCATCCACGGTTCAGCCGAAGTGAGCGCGCGCAGAAAACGCCGCGAATCCTTCGCCTGGAGTTATAGGCAGACTAAAAGCGAGGCAAGCATGGACAAACAGCACAAGGCCAGTATTGACGGGGATCAATGGGCGCAGTGCGTGCGGGATCATGGGTGGCTTTGGGATGCTGCGTCGGGCAAGGCTTCGGCGACATTGATCCTGGCCCATGGGGCGGGTGCGCCGATGGACAGTGACTGGATGACGGATATGGCTGGGCGCCTTGCTGGATTGGGCGTGAACGTGTTGCGGTTTGAGTTTCCTTATATGGCGCAGCGGCGGGTTGATGGCAGTAAACGCCCGCCGAATCCGGCGCCGAAACTGCTTGAGTGCTGGCGCGAAGTGTTCGCTGAAGTGCGACGTCATGTCGCTGGGGTTTTGGCGGTTGGCGGGAAGTCGATGGGGGGGCGGATGGCCAGTCTTTTGGCCGATGAGTTGGGGGCTGATGCGCTTGTCTGTCTTGGATATCCGTTTTATGCGGTTGGGAAACCGGAGAAACCTCGGGTTGAGCATCTGGCTTCTTTGCGGATTCGGACGTTGATTGTTCAGGGGGAGCGGGATGCTCTTGGCAATCGGGACGCTGTCGAGGCTTACGATCTATCGCCGAGTATTGAGGTGTTTTGGTTGGCCTCTGGGGATCATGATTTGAAGCCGCTCAAGGTTTCTGGGTTTACGCATTCGGACCATTTGGCTTCGGCTGCGGAGACGGTTGCCGGGTTTCTTCGGTGAGGTTTGGTTTTGGGGTGTATATCCGTTGCTGCGGTTATGGCTGCTTAGGGTTCCGCCCTTACGGCGGGTCACTTTTGGCAAACGCCCCAAAAGTAACCAAAAGGTCTTGCTCCTACGTCCGGCCCGCTCGCTGAGGCTCGGGGTCCCTTCGCTCCGGGATTGATCCGGGGGCAGCGCCTACGGTTTGCTTCGCTGCACCTCCTCTCGCTGTGTTTGGCTGCGCCAAACGGTCGCTGCGCTCCCACCCCCGGATCAATCCCTCCACTCAGCCTGCCGA